>NZ_JBFBOC010000043.1:0-46220 GCF_040685975.1 Kitasatospora sp. NPDC086791
TCGGCACGCCCCTATCAAAGCGAACAACCACCCCGCAAGCACCGGTCGTACCGACCATTCACCCGAACGTGTCATGTGCGAAGGATGGGACTAGCCGGTGCCGTCTCCCTCGACGCGGATCGATCGAGGCGGACCGACGGGTCCACACGCAGCGATGCGCCGCACCGGAACGGCCTGTCGGCTGTCCGGTGCGGCGCATCGTGGTGCCCGGGGCTTGCGTCCCGTGGGGCGGCGCGACTCTGCTCACGCGTCGGGGGCGCGGCCCCCGCCGACGGGCAGCCGGGTCGCCGCGGGCATCGCGAGCCCGGCCGCGAGGAAGGCGGCAGCCAGCGCCACCCACCCGTACTGGCCGGCCCCGACGACCGCCACCAGGGCGACCGGCGCGGCGACATTGGCGGCCCCACGGCCGATGGCCAGGACTCCCTGGTACTGGCCGGTCGCGTGCTCGGGGGCGAGCTGGAAGCCGAGCCCCCATTCGCCGGAGACCTGGTACATCTCCCCCCAGGTGTGGGCGATCATCCCCAAGCCGAGGACGCCGGTCGCGACCAGGGTGTTCCCCCACCCGGCGGCGCCGTACAGCAGGCAGGCGAAGCCGAGGAAGAGCCCGCCGAGGCGCGAGATGCGTCCCCACGAACCCGGGGTGGTGTCGTTGCCCCTGGAGCTCACCCGGACCTGGAAGACCACGACCAGGAGCGTGTTCAGCACGATCAGGGCGCTGAACAGCCAGGCGGGAGCCTCGGTGTGGGTGACCAGCCACAGCGGAAGGGCGATCTCCATGAGGGCGCCGTTCAGTGACAGCACGGCGTTCAGCCCGGTGAACCGCAGGTACCGGAGGTCCTTGAGCGCTGCCCCCAGCGGCTGCTTCCCGACGTGCGCGGGAGGCGGCTGCCGCACCGGGATCCGGTTCAGCACGAGGGCGGACCCCGAGTAGGCCAGCGCCGCGACGACCACCAGCGCCTCGTAAGCGGCCCTGGTGTCCAGGTACAGGGCCACGCCGGCGGCTCCCGCGCCGAGTGAGATCCCGATGTTGCTCACGACCTGCTGGTGCGCGCGTGCGGTCACCCGCTCCTCGGCCGAGGCGATCAGGGCGACCAGGGCGGGCAGGACCGTGCGGCAGCCCCGTTGCGCGACGCCGACCGTGCACGCCACGACGGCGAACGCCCAGAAGGAACCGACCGCCAGGTAGCACAGCACCGCCGGCCCCGCGGCGACGGTGAGGACGAGCAGGACCCGCCGCGGTCCGATGCGGTCGGAGAGGTGTCCGATCGGCAGGGCGGCGAGCAGGCCGGCCAGGCTGGCAACGGTGAGCCCGATGCCCACGTCCACCGTCCGCAGACCCACCACCCGGGTGAAGAAGAGGACGCTGACGGTGGCGAACAGCCCGTCCCCGAGGGTGGTCAGGAACGTGGACAGCGTCAGTCCGCGCACCGGCCCGGCCGGCGGGACCGCCCTGGCGAGGGCCAGCCGGGCAGCGCTCGTCCGGGCCGGGGGAGCCGCCGTATCCGTGCCGGTCACGTGGCGTCGGCATCCTGGAAGGTGACCGGCAACGTCGCGAGGTAGCGCATGGTCGCGGTGCGCTGGCGCAGTGGCTCACCGGCCGTCCGCAGGGGCGCCGGGCGCCGCAGGATGGCCCTGATCAGCGCCTGCAACGTCACCTGGGTGAACAGGTTCCCGACACAGGTGTGCGGGCCCCGGCCGAATGCCATGTGTTGATTCGGTGTCCGGTCCAGAATGATTTCGTCGGGCCTGGTGAATTTTTCGGGATCACGGTTTGCCGCGCCGAAAAGCACCACGACGACGTCTCCGCGCTTGAGCTGGACGGATCCGACGACGACGGGCTCGGTGACGATGCGGCTGGTCCCCTGAACCGCGGCGTCGTAGCGCATGAGCTCGTCGAAACCACTCGACAGCAGGGCCGGGTCGCGCATCGCCTCGAATTTCTCGGGGTGCTCCAGCAGCGCCAGCATGGCATTTCCGGCGCCCGCGACGATCGAGCTGTAGCCGGACTGGAAGACGACCCGCACGGTGTTCCGGACGAAGGAATCGGCGACCTCCACCTCGGCACGGTTGCCGGCGACATGGGTCAGCAGGCCGGGCTGCGGATTGGTCGTGAACCACGACTCGACCATTTCGCTCAGCCGGCCACGGGCCTCGATGCCGAGTTTCCTGAGTTCGGCACCGCTCTCGATTCCGTCGCCGGCGGTCTCGGGCGCCAATCCGGCGTCCATGCTCCGCACGATGGCATCCGATATCGCGGCGAAGGTCCTGACATCGGGCCGGTCGATGCCCATCAGCTCCGAGATGGTCGCCAGGGCGAGCGGCTCGACGACCTCCGACATGAGGTCGAACTCCGCCCTGCCCTCCAGGTCGTCGAGCAGCGACCCGACGAGGGCCTCGCCGTGCTCGCCGACGGCCTCCAGGTCCTGGGCACGCAGGGCGTTCATGAAGAGGCTGCGGAGCGGGCCGTGGTCCGGCGGGTCGAGGGTCTGCAGGCTCAGCCACGGCTCGGAGACCGACTCGCCGGCCCGCCGCCAGTCCGTCGCGAACACCGTGGGGTTCTGCAGCACCATCTGGCAGTCGCGGTACCGGGTCAGCACCCAGCTCTGCATCTTCTCGTGCCAGTGCACGGGCTCCGACGCGCGCAACTCCGCGTAGACCGAATAGGGATCGGCGAGCGTCGAACTGTCGAGGGGGTCATAGCGGACCGGGAGTTTCATGGACAATCCCTGGGTTCTTGAACGGCCATGGAGGCCCGTTTTCTCGCTGGGCCGAAGAGCGTGCGCCGGACCCGGACGCATCCGGGTCCGGCGCCAATTCTCGCCGACGATACCGGGCTCAGCCGCGGTTCGGGCAATATATTAGTCGTTGTAGCGCATGGAAATTCACCTACCCGAGTTAAAAGGCCCGGCCACTGGCGCGGACTGTTGACGTTCGAACACCAGGGATGCCGGTGCAATCGGCATCAGGGATTTCAGTCGTTGTAACGCACGGAAGGCTCCTCTCCGGTTTTTCGTGTTCGAAGCCCGAGTGCTTCTCTCGATGGGAGTGAAACTATCAATGCCATTCGCCCTCGTCCATGACTTAATTCCGGGGCAAACTCCCCGAACCGGCCAACCCGGGCAAGTGGAATGTTGAATTCAGGAAGGCGGCACCAATTTCATTTCCCCGGCCGTATGATTCGCGGCATTTCGCGAATATGGCGAAATTTGGTGTTCATGTCAAGTCTGCGTAGTGTGTCCGGCTCGGCGGTGGGCCGGGGTGGGCCGGGGTGGGCCGGGGTGGGCCGGTGCCGGGT
Source organism: Kitasatospora sp. NPDC086791 (assembly GCF_040685975.1). Taxonomy (NCBI): domain Bacteria; kingdom Bacillati; phylum Actinomycetota; class Actinomycetes; order Kitasatosporales; family Streptomycetaceae; genus Kitasatospora; species Kitasatospora sp. NPDC086791. The sequence goes on from NZ_JBFBOC010000043.1 coordinate 3,296, forward strand.
CGGAGGGGGTGCCCCCCGAGGAGGCAAGCGGAGGGGAATCGTCCGATCGGGTCATAGTTGTGTGGTGACCTCGCAGATCTTCCCCACCGACGTGCAGCAGTCGCTGGACCTCGTCGGCATCTTCGTCTTCGCCCTCTCCGGGGGCCTGCTCGCCGTCCGCAAGAACATGGACATCTTCGGGATCTGCGTCCTGGCGGAGGTCACCGCGCTGGGTGGCGGCGTGATGCGCGACCTGGTGATCGGGGCGACTCCGGTCGCCGCCTTCACCAACCTCGGCTACTTCGTGACCCCGCTCGCGGCGGCGCTGGTGGTGTTCTTCCTGCACCCCGAGGTCGAGCGGATCAACCTCGCGGTGCAGACCCTGGACGCCCTCGGGCTCGGCCTGTTCTGCGTCACCGGCACGGCCAAGGCGCACGACTACGGGCTCGGCGCGGTCGCGGCGATCGCGCTCGGCATGGTGACCGCGGCCGGCGGCGGCGTGATCCGCGACGTGCTGGCCGGGGAGATCCCCTCGCTGCTGCGCTGGGACCGGGAGATCTACGCCGTGCCGGCCCTGGTCGGTTCCACCCTGGTCGCGCTGCTGATCGGCGCGGACCGGCTCACCGGCGCGACCGGCACCGCCGCCGCGCTCACCGCTTTCGGCCTGCGGATGCTCGCCCTGAAGTACGGCTGGCGCGCGCCGCGGGCCTGGCACCGCAACGGTTCTCGCACCAGCGAGGAGTAGGGGAGCCGCCGTACGCGAGCGAGATCGCCTCGGCGGTGCAGAGCAACTCCGGCAGCATCCGGGCCAGTTCGGCCGGCGGCACCTGCCCGGCCGGGGCGCTCAGCGCGCACGCCGCGACCGTCCGGCCGCCGCTGCCCGCGACCGGGGCGGCCACGCAGGTCACCGGCTCCCGGTGCTCGGCGGACTCCGCCGCCCAGCCCCGGCGGCGTACGGCCGCCAGCTCGGCCTCCTCGCCCGGCCCGTCCGCGGGCAGCCCGGCAAGCAGCACCCGGCCGACCGCCGTGCCCGTCACCGGCGCGAGGCGCCCGATCCGGGACGGCTCGGCCGCCGCCGGCCCGGCCACCTCGTCCAGGTACAGCACCTCGCCGTCGTGCAGCACGGCGAGCCGGACGGTGTAGCCGCAGCGGGCGTTGAGCGCGGCCAGGTACGGCGCGGCGACCTGCCGGACGTCGAAGTCCTCCAGCGCGCGGTGGGCCAGCGAGAGCACCCGGCCGCCGAGCCGGTAGCGCAGGTCGGGCTGGCGGCGGGCGAGGCCGTGCTCCTCCAGGGTGCGCAGCAGCCGCAGCGCGGTGGACTTGTGCACCCCGAGGCTGCCGGCGGCCTGCTCCAGCGAGAGCGGCGCCTCGCCGAGCGCGTCGAGCAGGGTCAGCGCGCGATCGACCGACTGCGACATGGCGCCCCCCGTTGGTCCGGCTGAGAAGTGGCGCCAGGCTATCCGCTGGGGGGCGTAGTGGTACAAACCAGTGCCGGACGGGACTGTCCGGCATTGGTACAGACCAGTGTGCGGCGTGGCCGGTCGAGAAGGGGCGGGGCGGGGCTCGGGAGGGGTCCGGTAGGGGCTCGGGAATGGCTCGGGAAGGGCTCGCGGGCAGGTCGGGAGCGGTGCGCGGGCGGGGCCGGGCCCGGTCCGGGCGGGTGGCCGGAGCCGGTCCGTCCGCGTGATGGCCGGATCGATGCGCAGACCTGGAGGGGCGCGCGGTGCGGCCCTCTACAATCGGATGGTTATGCCATACCTGGACCATGCGGCGACCACGCCGATGCTGCCCGAGGCGATCGCCGCGATGACGGCGCACCTGGGGGTGGTCGGCAACGCCTCGTCCCTGCACGCGGCCGGCCGCCGGGCCCGCCGGGTGGTCGAGGAGTCCCGCGAGTCGCTGGCCGAGTCGCTGGGTGCCCGCCCGAGCGAGATCGTGCTCACCGGCGGCGGCACCGAGTCCGACAACCTGGCGGTCAAGGGCCTCTACTGGGCCCGCCGGGACGCCGATCCGGTCCGGACCCGGGTGCTGTGCAGCCCGGTCGAGCACCACGCGGTGCTCGACGCGGTGCACTGGCTCTCCGAGCACGAGGGCGCCGCGGTCGAGTACCTGCCGGTCGACGCGTACGGCCGGGTGCACCCGGAGGCGCTGCGCGAGTCGATCGAGCGCGATCCCGCGGCGGTCGCGCTGGTCACCGTGATGTGGGCCAACAACGAGGTCGGCACCCTCCAGCCGGTGCGCGAACTCGCCGCCGTGGCCGCCGAGTACGGCATCCCGATGCACGCCGACGCGGTGCAGGCGCTCGGTCAGGTCCCGGTCTCCTTCGCCGAGTCGGGGCTCACCGCGCTCACCGTCACCGGTCACAAGGTCGGCGGCCCGTTCGGCATCGGCGCCCTGCTGCTCTCCCGCGGCGCCGCGCCCGTACCGCTGCTGCACGGCGGCGGGCAGGAGCGCGACGTGCGCTCCGGCACCCTGGACGCCCCCGGCGCCGCCGGTTTCGCGGCCGCCGCGGCCTGGGCCGTGAAGCACCGCGAGGAGCACGCGGTGACCCTCGGCGGGCTGCGGGACGAACTGGCGGCGTCCGTGCTGGCCGCCGTGCCGGACGCGGTGCTCAACGGCGACCCGGCCACCGAGGGCCGACTGCCGGCCAACGCCCACTTCTCCTTCCCCGGCTGCGAGGGCGACGCGCTGCTGATGCTGCTCGACGCGGCCGGCATCGAGTGCTCGACGGGCTCGGCGTGCACCGCCGGGGTGCCGCAGCCCAGCCACGTGCTGCTCGCCATGGGCGTCGACCCGCTGCTGGCCCGGGCCTCGCTGCGGTTCTCGCTCGGCCACACCTCGGTGCCGGAGGACGTCACGGCGCTCGCGGAGGCCATCGGCCCGGTGGTCCAGCGGGCCCGCAACGCCGGGCTGGCGTCGGTGCGGCGGTAGGCGGTTCCGGGGTCGGGCAGGTTCGGCGGCCACGTACTCTTGTAGTCACCATGACTGACTTCCCGGGTGCCCCGACCACTCCGTCCACCGGCCGACTGCGCGTGCTCGCGGCGATGTCCGGCGGGGTCGACTCCGCCGTCGCCGCCGCCCGGGCCGTCGAAGCGGGGCACGAGGTGACCGGCGTCCACCTGGCACTGTCCGCCAACCCGCAGTCCTTCCGGACCGGCGCCCGCGGCTGCTGCACCATCGAGGACTCCCGGGACGCCTGGCGGGCCGCCGACGTCATCGGCATCCCGTTCTACGTCTGGGACCTCGCCGAGCGCTTCCGCGAGGACGTCATCGACGACTTCGTCGCCGAGTACGCGGCCGGTCGCACGCCCAACCCCTGCCTGCGCTGCAACGAGAAGATCAAGTTCGCCGCGCTGCTGGACAAGGCGATCGCCCTCGGCTTCGACGCCGTCTGCACCGGCCACTACGCCCGGATCGTCGATCTGCCGGACGGCTCCCGCGAGTTGCACCGGGCGGTGGACGGCGCCAAGGACCAGTCGTACGTGCTCGGCGTGCTCGACGCCGACCAGCTCGCCCACTCGCTCTTCCCGCTCGGTGACACCACCAAGGACGCCATCCGCGAGGAGGCCGAGCGCCGGGGCCTGGCGGTGGCGAAGAAGCCGGACAGCCACGACATCTGCTTCATCGCGGACGGCGACACCCAGGGCTTCCTGGCCCGGCACCTCGGCACCGCCACCGGCGACATCCTCGACGTCGACGGCACCAAGCTCGGCGAGCACGACGGCGCGTACGGCTTCACCATCGGCCAGCGCAAGGGCCTGCGGATCGGCCGCCCGGCGGCGGACGGCAAGCCGCGGTACGTGCTCGACATCTCCCCGGTGAACAACACCGTGACGGTCGGCCCGGTCGAGGGCCTGGACGTCACCGCGCTGACCGCCATCCGCCCCCGCTGGTGCGGCACCGAGGCCCTGGCCGACGGCCGCTACACCGCGCAGCTGCGCGCCCACGGCGAGGAGGTGCCGGTGTCCGCCTCGGTGGTCGACGGCGAGCTGCGCGTACGCCTGGACAGCCCGGTGCGCGGCATCGCCCCCGGCCAGGCGGTGGTGCTGTACGACGGCACCCGCGTCGTCGGCTCCGCCACCATCGCCACCACCGAGCGCCCGGCCGTCAGCGCGTAGCGCCCTCCGGGGACGGCGGCCTTCGGCGACGCGATCGGGCGCGGACGGCCGGGCACGCGGGGCGTCGCCGGGTTGCGTCATAGTGGACGGGAACGCGACGCCCGAGGCACATCCTCCGGAGAGGACGGCATGACCTTCTACGAGCAGCACCGCGACTTCATCGAGGAACTGGAGCGGATCGCCCCCGAGGGTGTCCGGATCGAGTGGTCCGGAGACACGTTGATCATGCAGGCATCGCCCTCCAACATCCATCAGCTCAACGTGGCTCAGGTGCGTCGGCAGTTCGAGCAGCACGCCCCCGACGGCTACCTCCCCAGCGAGCGAAGTGAGATCGTCAGCCCGGACGTCTCGAAGGGGCGGGAGCCGGACCTGACGTACCTGCCGGTGGAGGTCCTGTCCGAGCCGGGCAACAAGGCCCCCGCCGCCGAAGCCCTGATCGCCGTGGAGATCGTCTCGCCGTCCAATCCGGGGAACGACTGGATGGACAAGCTGCACGACTACGCCGTGATGCGTATCCCGCTCTATCTGATCGTCGACCCGCGCCAGCAGACCGTGACGTTGTTCTCCGAGCCGAACCACGACCGCTACCACACCCGCAGCGACCGGAAGTTCGGCGACGCGATCGGTATCCCGGAACCTTTCGGCTTCACGCTCAGCCTGTCGAAGCTCCTCCCGTACAAGGACTGATCCGCCGCAGCCAGGCCCTCCCTGGTCTGGACGCATGTCAGTGCAACCCGAGATCACCCAGCGGGACCTGCGCAGCAGGCCCGAGGAGATCATGGACGCCGTCCAGGCCGGCCAGTCCTTCACCGTGACCAGGGACGGGCATCGGATCGGGGAACTGCTCCCGTCGCGTCGTCGGCGGTTCGTATCCCGGGCCGAGTTCTCCGCCATGTCCCACAGCGCTCCGGACATCTCCCCGGACGCTTTCCGGGCCGGCCAGGAGGCTACGGCCGAGCATTGGGCGGACGGTTCCCGTGGCCGCTGACCACGAGTAAGGTCTTCTCGACACCAACCTCATGAGTTTGCGCAGGCGGGTGGACCCGGCCGAGTTGCCGGCCCAGATGGCCATCAGCGTGATCACTCCGGCCGAGCTCTCCGCCGGACCGCACGAGGTCCGGCGGAACGAGGAGCAGAACGACTACGACGAGCGCGCCGAGCGCGCCCGGCGCCTCGACGTGCTCCAGCGTGCGGAGCACGAGTTCGACCCGATTCCCTTCGATGCCGAGGCGGCCCGGATCTACGGGAGGGTCTGTGCGGCGGTGGTCGGATCAGGTCGCAAGCCCCGGCGAAGAGTGGCGGACCTGATGATCGCGGCGATTGCGATCGCCGAGGATCTGCCGTTGTTCACCACCAACCCGGACGATTTCAAAGGGCTGGAAGGGCTTCTTACGGTGGTTGCGGTGACCAGGCCGCTGGTCGAGCATTCCTGATTCATCGGGGCCGGGATCCGAGGCCCTGGAAACCGCCGACCAGGCAGGGGCCTCCGTCATGCCGGCGAGCGGAGGCGTGATAGACCAATGGGCACTATGAACATCTGCGTCTTCTGCTCCGCGTACTCCCTCGACGACCGTTACTCCGCCCCGGCCGCCGAGTTCGCCCGGCTCCTCGGGGAGGGCGGGCACACCCTGGTGTGGGGTGGTTCGAACGCCGGACTGATGGGCCTGCTCGCCGACGAGGTGAAGGCGGCCGGCGGGAAGCTGGTCGGCGTGATGGTCGAGATGCTGAAGCACAAGGGGTACGTGGGCGCCGACGAGCTGGTCATGACCCGGGACCTCGCCGAGCGGAAGGCGGAGCTGGCGGCCCGGGCGGACGCGATCGTGGTGCTGGTCGGCGGGCTGGGCACGCTGGACGAGGTCACCGAGGTGCTGGAGCTCAAGAAGCACGGGATGTTCGAGAAGCCGGTGGTCGTCCTGGACACCGAGGGGTTCTACTCGGGCCTGCGGACCCAGCTGGAGCGGATGGACGCCGAGGGCTTCCTGCCCCGGTCGCTGTCGGAGCTGATCACCTTCGCCGACACGCCCGCCGAGGTGTTTGCGCAGCTCAAGGCCTGAGAGGATCGGACCCATGGCTGCACATCTGATCACCGGCGCCGGTTCGGGCATCGGCGCCGTCCTGGCGGGGAAGCTCGCCGAGCGGGGGGACGACCTCTGGCTGCTGGCCCGCGACGCCCGCCGCGCCGCCGCGCTGCGGGAGCGATTCCCCGGGGCGAACACCCTGGTCGGCGACCTCGGCGACCCGGCCAAGCTGTCCTGGGCCTTCGGGCACCAGGCGCTGCCCGTCGAGCTGGACTCGCTGCTGCACGTCGCCGGGGTGGTCGAGCTGGGCACGGTCGGCGAGCTGCCGGTGAAGGCGTGGCAGGAGACGCTCAACGTCAACCTGATCGCCCCCGCCGAGCTGACCCGGCTGCTGCTGCCGTCGCTGCGCCTGGCCAAGGGCCACGTCGTCTTCGTCAACTCCGGTGCCGGCCACCACGCCCACGCCGAGTGGTCGGCGTACGCGGCCAGCAAGCACGGCCTGAAGGCGCTCGCCGACTCGCTGCGCCAGGAGGAGCACGCGGGCGGCGTCCGGGTCACCTCGGTCTACCCGGGCCGCACCGCCACCGCGATGCAGGCCAAGGTGCACCAGCAGGAGGGCAAGGACTACGACGCCGCCCGCTGGATCGAGCCCGAGTCCGTCGCCAGGGCGGTCATCGCCGCCCTGGACGCCTCCCGGGACGCGGAGATCACCGAGATCACCGTCCGCCCGGGCCGCTGAGGCCGGTTCGCCGGGACCGGGCCGCCGGGCCGGGACCGGGCCGCTGAGACCGGGCACCGGCGCCGCGCACTAGGCTCGGACGGGTGAGCACCCCACACCCCTTCCCCGACCTGCGCGGCGCCGCCACCGGCGTCGGCTCGCTGCCCGGTACCGACGCCCGCGAGGCCGCCAAGACCTCCACCGGCGCGCTGGAGCAGCTGCCGTTCCTGCCCGAACTGCCCGCCCGCGGGCCGGGCGCCGACATGATCGGGCGCGGCGCCGGCTTCCTGGTGGAGCTGTTCGCGCAGACCGAGCCGAGCGGCTGGCGGTTCACCGACCGCCCCGGCCGGGACACCCGGCGCGCCAACTCCTGGCTCGGCGAGGACCTGGACGCCCTGGAGGAGTTCACCCAGGGCTACCAGGGTGCGCTCAAGGTCCAGGCGGTGGGCCCGTGGACGCTGGCGGCGAGCATCGAGCTGAAGCACGGCGAGAAGGCGCTCGCCGACCACGGCGCCTGCCGGGACATCGCCGGCTCGCTCACCGAGGGCCTGCGCCGCCACCTCGCCGACGTCCGCAAGCGGGTGCCGGGCGCGGAGGTCGTGCTGCAGCTGGACGAGCCCTCGCTGCCCGCCGTGCTGGCCGGCGCGGTGAAGACCGCCAGCGGCTTCCAGCGGCTGCGCGCGGTGGACCGGCAGGTCGCCGAGGAGGTGCTGCGGGAGGTGGTCCGCGGCCTGGACGCGCCCGTCGTGGTGCACAGTTGCGCACCGGACGTCCCGATCCCGCTGCTGCGCCGGGCCGGTGTGGCCGGTGTCTCGCTGGACTTCTCCCTCCTCACCGAGCGCTCGGACGACGACCTCGGCGAGGCCGTGGAGGCGGGCACGGTGTTCCTCGCGGGTGTCGTCCCCTCCACTGACCTGGGGATGTCCGACCCGGCCGGTAGTGTCCAGGGTGTCAGGACCTTGTGGCGCAGGCTCGGGTTCGCCCCGGAGCTGCTGGGCCGCCGCGTGCTGGTGACGCCGACCTGCGGGCTGGCCGGGGCCTCCCCGGCGTACGCGCGCAGGGCGTTGGCCCAGAGCGTACGGGCGGCGCAGAGCCTGGTGGACAACCCGGAATGAGAACGTAGGAGGCTTGCGGTGACGGCTGTCGAGGGCTGGGAGGACGTCCCGGCGGAGGTGCGCCGGCGGCACGCCGAGCTGGCACAGGAGATCACCGACCACCGCGCCCGGTACTACGAGCAGGACGCGCCGGTCGTCAGCGACGCCGAGTTCGACGCCCTGATGCGCGAGCTGGAGGCGCTGGAGGCCGGGCACCCGGCGCTGGTCACCCCCGACTCCCCGACGCAGAGGGTCGGCGGCGCCCCCACCGAGCTGTTCGCCGAGGTCGAGCACCGCGAGCGCCTCCTCAGCCTCGACAACGCGATGGACGACGACGAACTCGCCGCCTGGGCCGGGCGCGTCGCCGGCGAGCTGGACGGCATCGACTACCACTACCTGTGCGAGCTCAAGGTGGACGGCCTGGCCGTCAACCTCACCTACGAGAACGGCCAGTTGGTGCAGGCGGCGACGCGCGGCGACGGCCGGGCGGGCGAGGACATCACCGCCAACGTCCGCACCATCAAGGAGATCCCGCACCGGCTCAAGGGCGAGAACGTCCCGGAGCTGGTGGAGGTCCGCGGCGAGGTCTACTTCCCGACCGAGGCCTTCGACGCGCTCAACGCCTCCTTCGCTGAGGAGAACGAGCGCCGCCGGCAGGAGAACGAGGAGCGCGTCAAGGAGGGCAAGCAGCGCCGGGCGATGATCCGGCTGTTCATGAACCCCCGCAACGCCGCCGCCGGTTCGCTGCGTCAGAAGGACCCGCTGGTCACCGCCTCCCGCCCGCTGCACATGGTGGTGCACGGCATCGGCGCCCGGGTCGGCTTCGACGTCGACAGCCAGTCGCACGCCTACCGGCTGCTGCACGACTGGGGCCTGCCAACGGCCCGGCACAACCGGGTGGTCGGGACGCTCGCCGAGGTGCGGGCCTTCATCGCGCACTTCGGCGAGCAGCGGCACTCGGTCGAGCACGAGATCGACGGCGTGGTCGTCAAGGTGGACGAGATCGCCCTGCAGGGCCGGCTCGGCGCCACCTCCAAGTCCCCGCGCTGGGCGATCGCCTGGAAGTACCCGCCGGAGGAGGTCACCGGCAGGCTCGCCGAGATCAAGGTCGGCATCGGCCGCACCGGCCGGGCCACCCCGTACGCGGTGCTGGCCGAGCCGGTGAAGGTGGCCGGCTCGATGGTGCAGTACGCGACGCTGCACAACCGGGAGGTCGTCAAGGCCAAGGACGTCCTGCTCGGCGACACCATCGTGCTGCGCAAGGCCGGTGACGTCATCCCGGAGATCCTCGGCCCGGTGTACGACCTGCGGGACGGCACCGAGCGGGAGTTCGTGATGCCCTCGCACTGCCACGAGTGCGGGGCCGAGCTGCGCCCGATGGCCGAGGGGGACATCGACCTGCGCTGCCCGAACGCCCAGTTCTGCCCGGCCCAGATCCGCGAGCGGATCGCCTTCCTGGGTGGCCGCTCCTCGCTGGACGTCGAGGGCCTCGGCTACGTCGCGGCCACCGCGCTGACCCAGCCGCTGGAGCCGGCCGAGGCGCCGGTGAAGGACGAGGGCGACATCTTCGGGCTGACGATGGAGCAGCTGCTGCCGATCCAGGTGCTGGTGCGCGACCAGAAGACCGGCATGCCCAAGCTGGACGACAGCACCGGCGAGGAGAAGCGGGCGACCTTCTTCGCGAACCAGAAGGGCGAGCCCAAGAAGACCGCCGTGATCCTGCTGGAGAACCTGGAGAGGGTGAAGGACCGCCCGCTCTGGCGGTTCCTCAACGGCCTCTCGATCCGGCACGTGGGGCCGGTCGCGGCCCAGGAGCTGGCCCGGGAGTTCCGCGACCTGGACCGGATCTTCTCGGCCACCGAGGAGGAGCTGGCCGCGGTGGAGGGCGTCGGGCCGATCATCGCCCGGTCGGTGGTCGAGTGGTACCAGGAGGAGTGGCACCGGGGGATCCTGGAGAAGTGGCGCGCCGCCGGCGTCCGCTTCACCGAGGAGTTCGCGGACGAGGAGGAGGCGGAGCGTCCGCTGGAGGGGCTGACCGTCGTGGTGACGGGCACGCTGGCCGGGCACACCCGGGACGGCGCCAAGGAGGCGCTGACCTCGCGCGGAGCGAAGGTGACCGGTTCGGTTTCGAAGAAGACCGACTTCGTGGTCGCCGGTGACAACCCAGGGTCCAAGTACGACAAGGCCGTTCAGCTCGGACTGCCGGTCCTGGACGACGCCGGCTTCGCCGTGCTGCTGGCCGACGGACCGGCCGCCGCCCGTGCCCACCTGGGGATTCCGGAGCACGAGGAGGCCGCCGGGCCGTCGGAGGCGCCCGCCGAAGGCTGATCCGGAGCGGACCCGAGCGGCGTCCGGCCGGGCCGGTGTTGTTATCGTCCTGATGCAACGTCACCGGATGTCGTGCAGTGAAAGCGGGCATTGTGTCACTGTGCGACACCCGGGCGCGGTGGCGCGTTTCCGGTTGTCCGAAAGTCTGCCCACCGGGTGGACCCCGGCATACCCTGGAGCGCAACAGAGTGTCAGCAGGGGTGGGGGCACCGGCTGAGCCGGTGCTTCTCGGGGTCGCTCCATGCCCGGCAGCTGTCGGTACCGGCACGGTGCCTCACCGTAAGGCGGCCTGACGGGGCGGGCCCGACGGAGGACAGGGCTTATGGATCGTACGACCGGCGGTGCGCCCACACGCCCGCCGCAGGGGGTGGCGGGTGCGGTCCTGCTGCTCGGCGTGCTGCTGGCCGGAGCCGCGCCGCTCATCCCGCTGGCCGTCCTGGTCTACCGGTACGAACCCGAGCTGCTGCCGCTGTTCGCGGTGCCCCTGGCCGTGCTGGTGGCGGCCTGGCGGATCGCCCGGGACCGCGCCCGCGACCAACTGACCGATCCCCTGACGGACCTGCCCAACCGCCAGGCCTTACTGCTGGCCGCCCAGGAGGCGATCGCGGAGTGCGATCAGGGCTACAGCGTCGGTCTCATCCTGCTCGACCTCGACCGCTTCCGGTCACTCAACGACACGCTCGGTCATACGGCCGGTGACCGGCTGCTGGTTCACATCGCCCGCCGACTGCACCGCGCACTGCGCTCCGGCGGCCCGGCCGGCAGCGCCACCCGGGAGTCCATCGACGACGTCTTCGCGGGCCTGCCCCGGCACTACCGGCGCGGCCGCCCGATGGTGGCCCGGATGGGCGGCGACGAGTTCGCCGTCCTGCTGCCCGGCATCAACTGCCCGGACAGCCTGGAGCGGGTCGCCAAGGCGCTGATCGCCGAACTCGCCGCCCCGATCCGGCTGGACGGGCTGCTGCTCGTCCTGGAGGCCAGCGGCGGCGTCTGCGTCTACCCCCAGCACGCCCAGGACGCCGAGTCGCTGCTGCGCCGGGCCGACGTCGCGATGGGCCACGCCCAGCGCGGCTGCAGCGGCGTCGCCCAGTACGACGAGACCCAGGACGCCGACACCCCGTACCGCATCGGGCTCCTCGGCGACCTGCGGCGGGCCCTGGAGACCGGCGAGGTGCAACTGCACTACCAGCCGAAGGTGGCCTTCGACGGCCGGGTGGTCGGCCTGGAGGCGCTGCTGCGCTGGGAGCGCCCCGGCCAGGGCCGGGTCTCGCCGGACGAGTTCGTCGGGCTCGCCGAGTCCAGCGGCCTGATGCCCCGGCTCACCGACTACGTGCTGGAGGCGGCGGTCGGCCAGCTCGCGTACTGGCGCGACCAGGGGCTGCAGGTGCAGGTCGCGGTCAACGTCTCGCCCCGCGACGTGCTCAACCCCGGCTTCGCCCAGCGCGTCGCCGGCCACCTGGTGCGCCACCAGGTGCCGGCCCACGCGCTCCAGCTGGAGATCACCGAACGGCTGCTGCTGGACGACTCCCGGCGGGCCGCCGACACCCTCGCCGAACTGCGCGGCTACGGCGTCGGGATGTCCCTGGACGACTTCGGCACCGGGCACTCCTCGCTGGTGCGGCTGCGCAGCCTGCCGGTCGGCGAGCTGAAGATCGACCGCTCCTTCGTCTCCCGGATGGTCGCCGACGACCACGACGCGGCGGTGGTCCGCTGCTCGGTGGAGCTCGCCCACTCGCTGGGCCTGACCGTGGTCGCCGAGGGCGTCGAGGACGACGAGACCTGGGAGCGGCTGCACTGCATGGGCGTGGACGCCGTCCAGGGCTGGCTGGTGTCGGCCGCGCTGCCCGCCGAGCAGGCCACCGCCTGGCTGCGGGTGCACCGCACCGGCGCCCCGCCGGTGGAGCGGCTGGGCGCGCCGCCCCCGCTGCGCGCCGGCCGTCACCCGATCCAGGGGAGCAAGCCCGTCCAGGGCGGCAAGCCGATCGTCCAGCCGGCCATCCCGCCGGTGCTGCCGCCGACGCTCCCGCCGGTCCTCCCGCCCGTGCTGCCCCCGGTGGTCCAGGCGGTGCAGGCCGCGCAGATGGAGATCAAGGCGCCCGGCACGCAGAGTTGGGCCCGCTTCCGGCCGCAGTGACGGACCCCGCGGCGGGGACGTCCGCCCGGCGGTGACGGGCACCGCGGCTCGCGGGTTGGCCGGTGGCCGGTCCGGGCCCCATAGGATGGGGTCCAAAGACCATGAGGACGGAGCGCCGGACCCGGCTGCTCCTGCCCGGGCCCGGCACCGCCCGCAAGGCACCGTCGGGCCTCACCAGAACTCACCCTGAGGATCGCTGCATGCCTGGCATCACGCGCGAGGAGGTCGCCCACCTCGCCCGGCTGTCGCGTCTTGAGCTGAAGCCCGAAGAGCTGGACCACTTCGCCGAGCAGCTCGACGTGATCATCGGCGCGGTCGCCCGCGTTTCCGAGGTCGCCGGACAGGACGTCCCGCCGACCTCCCACCCGCTGCCGCTGACCAACGTCATGCGCGCGGACGAGGTGCGGACCTCGCTCACCCCGGAGCAGGCGCTGTCCGGCGCCCCCGCCGCCGAGGAGCAGCGTTTCCGTGTGCCGCAGATCCTCGGGGAGGACTGACCGAGATGACCGAGCTGATTCGTTACACCGCCGCCGAGACCGCGAGCGCCATCGCCAAGGGCGAGGTGTCCGCCGTCGAGGTCGCGCAGGCGCACCTGGACCGCATCGACGCCGTCGACAAGAAGGTCAACGCCTTCCTGCACGTCGACACCGAGGGCGCGCTGGCCGCCGCCCGGGCCGTCGACGAGAAGCGCGCCAAGGGCGAGGAGCTGGGCCCGCTGGCCGGCGTCCCGCTCGCGCTGAAGGACGTCTTCACCACCAAGGGCATCCCGACCACCTGCGGCTCCAAGATGCTCGAAGGCTGGATCCCGCCGTACGACGCCACCCTGACCACCCGTCTCAAGGACGCCGGCGTCGTCATCCTCGGCAAGACCAACATGGACGAGTTCGCGATGGGCTCCTCCACCGAGAACTCCGCCTACGGCCCGACCGGCAACCCGTGGGACCTCACCCGCATCCCCGGTGGCTCCGGCGGCGGTTCGGCCGCCGCGCTGGCCTCCTTCGAGGCCCCGCTGGCGATCGGCACCGACACCGGCGGCTCGATCCGTCAGCCCGGCGCCGTCACCGGCACCGTCGGCGTCAAGCCGACCTACGGCTCGGTGTCCCGCTACGGCCTGGTCGCCTTCTCCAGCAGCCTGGACCAGGGCGGCCCGTGCGCCCGCACCGTGCTGGACGCGGCACTGCTGCACGAGGCCATCGCCGGGCACGACCCGCTGGACTCCACCTCGATCGACGCGCCGGTCCCGGCCGTGGTCGAGGCCGCGCGGATGCGCGACGTCCGCGGCATGCGGATCGGCGTGGTCAAGGAGTTCGCCGGCGAGGGCTACCAGGCCGGCGTGATGCAGCGCTTCGAGGAGTCGGTGGAGCTGCTGCGCGAGCTGGGCGCCGAGGTCGTCGAGGTCTCCTGCCCGTCCTTCACCCTGGCGCTGCCGGCGTACTACCTGATCGCGCCCAGCGAGTGCTCCTCCAACCTGGCCCGCTTCGACGCGATGCGCTACGGCCTGCGGGTCGGCGACGACGGCACCCGCTCGGCCGAGGAGGTCACCGCGCTGACCCGCGAGGCCGGCTTCGGCGACGAGGTCAAGCGCCGCATCATCCTGGGCACCTACGCCCTGTCCTCGGGCTACTACGACGCCTACTACGGCTCGGCCCAGAAGGTCCGCACGCTCATCTCGCGCGACTTCGACGCCGCCTTCGCCGGCGTGGACGTGCTGGTCTCGCCGACCACGCCGACCACCGCCTTCCCGATCGGCGAGCGCGCCGACGACCCGATGGCGATGTACCTGGCCGACCTGTGCACGATTCCGTCGAACCTGGCGGGCAACGCGGCCATGTCACTGCCGGTCGGCCTGGCCCCGGAGGACAATCTCCCGGTCGGCCTGCAGATCATCGCACCCGCGATGGCGGACGACCGCCTGTACCGCGTGGGCGGCGCCGTCGAGGCCGCGCTCAACGACAAGTGGGGGCACACCCTGCTGGAGGAGGCACCGGCACTGTGAGCAAGATCGAGAAGGCGAAGGCCCCGTCCGCTTCGCTCAAGGGCTTCAAGCACTCCAAGCCCGGTCTGTGGCTGTCCATCGGCACCAGCGCCTTCGGCGCCGTCTCCATCGCCAAGGACGTCCGCAGGGCGCGCGAGGAGAGCGACACCCTGAAGCTGGTCAACGCCCTGGTCGGCGCCGCCGCGCTGATCACCGGCACCGCCCTGCTGGTGCGCGAGCTGCGTCGGCTGGGCTCCGACGACGTGCTGCTGGGCTAGCGGCCGTGGCGGGCCCGGGCTGACGGCCCGGGCCCGCCGTGCCCCCGGGGGGAAGGACAGGAGTAGGAGATGATCACCCAGATCCGCATCGACGGGTTCAAGTCGTTCGTCGGCTTCGAGCTCGATGTGCATCCGGTCACCGTGCTCCTGGGCGTCAACGGCGCGGGCAAGTCGAACCTGTTCGACGCGCTGCGGCTGGTGTCGGGAACGGTCCACCGCGGCTTCGACGCCACGGTGGCCGGCGACCGGCGGCTGGCCGTCCGCGACCTCTTCCACCGGGGCGGTGCCGACGGTGCCCCGCTGCGGGACTCGTTCCGGATCACCGTGGGAGCCGTGGTGCCCTCGGCCGACGGCCCGCTGCCGGTCCGGCTGCGGGTGGAGGTCGGGCCGGCCCGGACCGGCTCCCGGCCGGGAGCGCCCGGGCGGGCCGCGCTGGTCCGCGGCCAGAGCCGGATCTGGGTGAGCCGGCTGGAGCACACCGACTGGATGGACCGGCTCGGCTACTCCGACGACCTGCGGGCCGACCTCGTCCGGGCCCGCGACGCGTTCACGGCCAGGACCGGCGCCTGGGCCGCCACGATCGGCGGCCCGATCCTCGGCGACCCGACCGTGACCGACGCCGACGAGCTGTTCGACCTGCGCGCCGAGGCGGCCGGCACCCTGGAACTCCTCGGTCTGGCCGCCCGGGAGACCGCGGCCTGGCAGCCGTACGCCCTCGACCCCGCTGCCCTGCGGGAGCTCGGCCGGCCCGAGGCGGACGGCCCGCTGGAGCCGCACGGCGGCAACCTCGCGGTCGTCCTGGACCGGATCGCCACCACCGACCCCGAGCGCCGCACCCGGCTGCTGGCCGACCTCGCCGCACTCGTCCCCGGCGTCCGGGACCTCCGCACCGAGGTCGTCCGGACCAGGGGCGAGTACGACTTCGAGGTGGAGTTCCAGCACACCGGCTGGGTCTCGCCGGCCTCGCTGTCGGACGGCACCCTGCGCGCCCTCGCCCTGCTGGCCGCCCACTGGGACCGGGAACGGGCCGGGGTGCTCGCCGTCGAGGAGATCGAGAACGGCATGCACCTCTCCCAGGTGGCCGACCTGGTCCGCCGGCTCGGCCGGGACGCCGGACTGCCGGCCCCGGACCGGACCGCACCCGGCCAGCTGCTGGTCACCACCCACTCGCCCGCCCTGCTGGCCGCGCTGCGCACCGACCTCTCCGGCGGCGTGGTCTTCCTGGACCAGGCGAACCACGTCGACCCGCAGCGGCGGACGGTCTCCCGGATCACCACCGCGCGCCCGCTGCGGCCCCGGGACCCTGAGGCGGAACCGGGCGGCTCCACCACCCCGCAGGCGGTGGACCGGCTGCTGCGCCGGCTGGAACGGGGTGCGGCGTGAAGGGCCACCGGCCGCTGTACCCCGGGCTGGTCGTGGAGGGCGTGAGCGACGCGCCCTTCCTCGGTACCCTGATCACCCGGCAGCTGGACGAGCTGCTGCTCGCCCGGGCGCCGGGCCCGGTGGCGGTGCACCCGTGCGAGCTCTCCGACCGCATGATCACCGGTTCGGGCACCGCCGAGGAGGTGGCCGAGGCCGCCTGGGAGCTGGCGCGCGAGTGCCACCTGATCTTCGTGCACAGCGACGAGAAGGAGCGCGGCACCGCCGAGAAGCTGACCGCGCAGCTCCGTGAGCGGGCCCGGGGGACGAAGTCCGCCGAGCCGGTGGCGCTCGTCCCGGTCCGGATGACCGAGTCCTGGATGCTGGCCGACCGGGAGGCGGTCCTGCGCTCGATCGCGGGTGCGAAGCCGGCCGCGTACCCGTACAAGTCCCCGGCCGCGGTGGAGAAGGCGCACAACAGCCCGGAGCACCCGGCCTACGCGAAGCGGGTCTGGCAGACGATCGCCGGCACGGGACACGGCGGGGTCCTCGACGACAGCATGGAACTACTCGCCCGACACATCGACCTCGAGCTTCTCTCCCAGCTGCCGTCGTACCAACGATGGCTTGCGGACACCGAAGACGCACTGATTACGAAGGGATTCCTGTGAGCACCATGAACCTGGTGTCCTACAACGACGCACTGGCCTCCTACGACCCGGTGATGGGCCTGGAGGTCCACGTCGAGCTCGGTACCAAGACCAAGATGTTCTGCGGCTGCTCGACCGAGCTGGGCGCGGAGCCGAACAGCCAGACCTGCCCGACCTGTCTGGGCCTGCCGGGCTCGCTGCCGGTGGTCAACGCGGTCGGCGTGGAGTCGGCCGTCAAGATCGGCCTGGCGCTGAACTGCGAGATCGCCGAGTGGTGCCGGTTCGCCCGGAAGAACTACTTCTACCCGGACATGCCCAAGAACTTCCAGACCTCGCAGTACGACGAGCCGATCGCCTTCAACGGCTACCTCGACGTGCAGCTGGAGGACGGCTCGACCTTCCGCGTGGAGATCGAGCGCGCCCACATGGAGGAGGACACCGGCAAGTCCAGCCACGTCGGCGGCGCGACCGGCCGCATCCACGGCGCGACCCACTCGCTGCTCGACTACAACCGGGCCGGCATCCCGCTGATCGAGATCGTCACCAAGCCGATCGTCGGCGCCGGCGAGCGCGCCCCCGAGGTCGCCAAGGCGTACGTCGCCGAGCTGCGCGAGGTCATCCGTTCGCTCGGCGTCTCCGAGGCCCGGATGGACAAGGGCCAGATGCGCTGCGACGTCAACCTGTCGCTGCGCCCGAACGGCACCGAGACGTTCGGCACCCGCTCGGAGACCAAGAACGTCAACTCGCTGCGCAGCGTGGAGCGGGCCGCCCGGTTCGAGATCCAGCGGCACGCCACCGTCCTGACCGACGGCGGCACCATCGTCCAGGAGACCCGGCACTTCCACGAGGACGACGGCAGCACCACCTCGGGCCGGATCAAGGACAACGCCGAGGACTACCGCTACTTCCCGGAGCCGGACCTGGTGCCGGTGGCCCCCGCCCGCGCGTGGGTCGAGGAGCTGCGCGCCGCCCTGCCCGAGCTGCCGCGGGTGCGCCGCGCCCGGCTGCAGGCCGAGTGGGGGCTGTCCGACAAGGACATGCAGTCCGTCCTCAACGCCGGTGCGGTGGCGCCGATCCAGGAGACCATCGCGGCCGGTGCCCCGGCCGACCAGGCCCGCAAGTGGTGGATGGGCGAGCTGGCCCGCCGCGCCAACGAGACCGGCACCGAGCTGAGCGAGCAGCCGATCACCCCGGTGCAGGTCGCCCGGGTCGCGGCGCTGGTCGCCGAGGGCAAGCTGAACGACAAGCTGGCCCGTCAGGTCATCGAGGCCGTGCTGGCCGGCGAGGGCGAGCCGGACGCGATCGTCGAGCAGCGCGGTCTGGCCGTGGTCTCCGACGACTCCGCGCTGGGCGCCGCGGTGGACCAGGCCATCGCCGAGAACGAGGCGATCGCCGCCAAGATCCGCGACGGCAAGGTGCAGGCCGTGGGGGCGCTGGTCGGCGCGGTCATGAAGGCCACCCGCGGCCAGGCCGACGCCGCCCGGGTGAAGGACCTGATCCTGGAGAAGCTGGGCGCCTAGGCTGTCAAGCCTGCCTTCCTAAGGCATCTAAGGCATCTAAGGCCCTCTAAGTAAGGCCTAAGGCCCGATCTCACCTCTGTATTGGGGTGAGGTCGGGCCTCAAACCTTTTCCGGGGCCCGATCTAAGGCGTCCGGGCCCCGGAAGATCGGGCACGCTCCCGATGCCGCACCCCCCACTGGGAGAGGAAGCTCTTACCTGTCAGCGAAACGCAGTGCGAGACCCGCAGGGGGAACCAAGTGATCGAGTACCGGACCTTCCAGCAACAGGCCCACGAGCTCGTGGCCCGCGCCGAGCACGAGCGCCTGGTGCGCGAGGCCAAGCAGGCCGCCCGCCGTCGGCAGCGCCCGGTGGCCACCCGCTTCGCGCGGCGCCCCGTTCGTCGGCCCGAATGCTGACGGTGCGGCACCCGGAGGGTGCCGACGGAGTCCCGGAGGGGGAGACGCCGAGTGTCGGCGCCTCCCCCTCCGGGCGTTCGCCGGGGGAGATAACCCCTCGGCCGGCCCCCACCGGCTATGGCATGCTCGCCCCCATGCAGCAGATATCGGTCAGCCCCGTCTTCGTCGGCCGTGGCAGCGAGATCACCGAACTGACCGACGCGCTGCGCCGGGCGGGCACCGGCAGCCCGCAGGCCGTCCTGATCGGCGGCGAGGCCGGCGTCGGCAAGACCCGGCTGCTGGAGGAGTTCCTGGAGCGCGCCGCCGACCGGGGAGCGCTCACCTCGCTCGGCGGCTGTCCGGAAGTCGGCGCCGAGGGCCTGCCGTACGCGCCGCTGGCCGCCGCGCTGCGCCGGCTGCACCGCTCGCTGGGCGCCGAGTTCGAGGCCGCCGCGGCCGGCAGCGAGGGCCATCTCGCCCGACTGCTCTCCGAGTTCGGCGAGGCGGACGGCGAACCCAACGACGAGTACGGCCGGGCCCGGCTGTTCGAGCACACCGCGAGGCTGTTCGAGCGGCTCGGCGCGGAGCGTACCCTCGTCCTCGCCGTCGAGGACCTGCACTGGTCCGACCGCTCCACCCGCGAACTGCTCGCCTTCCTGGTGCGAACCCTGCACCGCTCCCGGGTGCTGCTGGTCGCCACCTACCGCAGCGACGACCTGCACCGCCGGCACCCGCTGCGCCCCTTCCTCGCCGAGCTCGAACGGCTGCGCACCGTCCAGCGGTTGGAACTGGCGCGGTTCGACCGCCGCGAGGTGGCCGCCCAGCTGGCCGGCATCCTCGGCACCGCCGCCCCCGACCGCCAGCTGGTGGACCGGATCCACCGCCGCTCGGAGGGCAACCCGTTCTTCGTCGAGGAACTGGCCACCGCCTTCCAGGACGGCTGCGGCGCCGGGCTGACCGACTCGCTGCGGGACATCCTGCTGGTGCGGGTCGAGGGCCTGGACGAGGAGGCCCAGCGGGTGGTGCGGATCGCCGCCGAGGGCGGCTCGCACGTCGAACACGCGCTGCTGGCCGCCGTCCTGGACGACGACGAGGAGGCGCTGATCGAGGCGCTGCGGTCGGCCGTCGGCGCCAACATCCTGCGCCCGGACAGCGAGGGCGAGGGCTACCGGTTCCGGCACGCGCTGGTCCGCGAGGCGGTCTCGGACGACCTGCTGCCCGGCGAACGCCACCGGATCAACCGCACGTTCGCGCTCGCCGTGGAGGCCCAGCCGCAGCTGCTCTCCCCCGACGCGCTGCCCGCCCGGCTGGCCAACTACTGGTACCACGCGCACGATCCGGCCCGGGCCCTGCCGACCGCCCTGGACGCCGCCCGCGCGGCCCGCCGCCGCAACGCCTTCGCCGAGCAGCTGGGCATGCTGGAACGGGCCCTGGAGCTGTGGGACATGGTCTCCGAGGACGTGCTGGCGCACACCCTGCGCCCGTACGACTGGGCCGAGACCTACCCGCCCGGCTCCTGCGACCACAGCGCCGCCGACGAGGAGTGCGACCGGATCCAGCTGGAGGACGTGCTCGCCGAGGCGGTGGTCGCGGCCCGGCGCTGCGGCGACCGCGAGCGCGGCCTGAGCCTGGCCAAGCGCGGGCTGCGGCTGGTCGACGAGACGGTGCACCCGGTGCGCGCCGCCTGGTTCCGGATCAACCGGGCCCGGATGCTGGGCAGCCTGCGCCGCTCCGGCGACGAGGAGGAGATCCGCCACGCGCTGCGGCTGGTCGAGCAGTTGCCGCCGTCCGCCGTCCAGGCCGAGGTGCTCGCGCTCGGCGCGGGCTCGGCGATGCTCAAGAAGCCCGGCACCGAGCACCTCGAACTCGCCGAGCGGGCGATCCGGATCGCCGAGGAGGTCGGCGCCCACTCGGTCGAGGTGCACGCCCGGATGACCCTCGCAGGCCTGCGCTACGACGTGCACGGCGACGCCGAGGGCGGGCTGACCGAGCTCGCCGGGGCGGTCGAGCGGGCCCGCCGGCTGGGCGTGCCCGACCTCCTGCTGCGCGGCATCAACAACCTGGCCAGCATGCAGCGCGGGCTGGGCCGGGCCGAGGACGCCGTCCGGCTGGCCCGCGAGGGCCTGGAGTTCGCGGACGGCAACGGCCTGCTGCGCAACATCGGCACCATCCTGACCGGCAACCTGGTCGAGGCGCTGACCGACCTCGGGCGGGTCCGGGAGGCCGCCGAGGTGCTCGCCGCCTGCGAGCTGACCAGCCTGAGCGGCACCCACGCCGAGTTCCTGGACCGGATGCGCGGCGAACTCGCCCTGCTGCAGGGCGACCTGGCCACCGCGGCGACCATGCTGGCGCAGGCCCGGTCGGCCAACCGGGTCGGCCAGGTCCAGCACGGCGTGCCGATCAGCCGGCTGGCGGTGCGGCTCGCCGCGCTCGGCGGCCGGCCGCTGGAGGCCCGGGCCGAACTGCTCGCCGCGCTGGCGGAGGAGGGGCGGCTCGGCCACGAGTCCGACGTCTACCCGCTGCTGGCCGAGGGCGCCGGGGTGGAGGCGGACATCCGGGGCCTGCCGGAGGCCGAGGCGGGCCGGGCCGGGGCGCTGGCCGCGATCACCGCGGCGGCCGCCGGGCTGCGGCCCCGGGCGCCGCTGCACCACGGCTGGGCCCGGCTGCTGGAGGCCGAACTGGCCCGCGCCGAGGGCGCCGACGACCCCGGGCAGTGGGCCGCCGCGGTCGAGGCGCTGCGGCCGACCGGCCTGCCGTACCCGCTCGCGCTGGCCCTGCTGCGGGCCGGCGAGGCCGAGGTGCAGGCGGGCCGGCGCGAGGCCGGGGCCGAACTGCTGCGCGAGGCGGCCGAACTGGCGGCCGTCCGGGACGACCGGCTGCTGGGGGCGCAGATCGCCGGCCTCGCCGAGCGGGCCGGGCTGAGCCTCGCCCCCGCCGAGCGGGCCGCGGCGCAGCCGGCTCCGGCGGTCTGCGCCGGGGACTCCTTCAACCTCACCCCCCGTGAGCGGGACGTGCTCCGGTTGCTCGCGCGCGGCTGGACCAACCGGCAGATCGCCGAGGAGCTGTACATCTCTCCGAAGACCGCGAGCGTGCACGTCTCCAACATCCTGGGCAAGCTCGCCGTCGGCGGCCGGGGCGAGGCGGCCGCGCTGGCGCACCGGCTGCGGCTGTTCCCGGACGACCTGGCGCCGTCCGGCCGCTGAGCGCGGGCCCGCCGCCGGGCCCGCCACCGTTCCGGGCGGCCGGGCCGCCGTCGTGCGGGCCGGTCCCGGCAGCCGAGCGCCGCCGCGTGCTCCCGTGCGCGCCGCGTGTGCCCCTGCCCGTGCGCCGCCGCCAACCGGGCCGATCCGTTGGAATCGGCGGCCTTTCCCCACTCCCTCGCCATTACTCTAAGTTGAATGTGCGTGTCATTGAGTGACGGAATTGGTGTAGGGTCCATTGCGGGAGCATCGGTACGGTGCGGCGGCGGACCGGCCGCCCACCCCCTGGGCCACCGTCCTGACGGGGCGCCAGGCCACCGCGTACGGCCGAGAGGCGCGCGGCCGGTGGCCCGTGGCCGGGGCGCGAGGCCCCGGGCCGGAGGGGGAGAGGCCGCGTGAGCTCCACCGATACGGTGCTGCCCGGAGCCGGACGCCCGGGGACACCACCCGCCGACGCGTCCGCTGTCGACACCGCGCCCGCCCCCGTCGGGCGCGGCCCGCTGCGCCGGCTCCCGGAGGGCCGCGCGCTGCCCGGAATCGTCCTGGGGGTGCTCTGCCTGGCCTACGCCACCGGCGCCGCCGCAGGCTGGGGATCGCCACAACTCTCCATCTTCATGGGGGACTTCGGACTGGCCGCAGCGGCCCTCGCGGCCTCGCTGTCCTGCCTGGTGCACGGCTGCACGGTCGGCGGGCACGCCCGCCCGGCCTGGCTGCTGTTCGGCCTCTCCTCGCTCATGGTCGCCTTCGGCAACGGCACCTGGGGCTGGTACGAGCTGGTCGTGCGCACCCTGCCGCCCCGGGACTCGCTCGCCGACTACGCCTTCCTGCTGTTCGCCCCGCTCGCCATCACCGGCGTCCTGGTGCTCGCCCAGCGCCCGCGCTCCGCGGCCGGCTGGCTCTGCCTGCTGCTCGACGGCTGGCTGATCGCCGGCTCGCTGTTCACCCTCAGCTGGAGCCTGGCGCTCGGCCGGATCGCGGCCGGCGAGGACGGCTCCCCGCTGCGGCTGGCGCTCAACCTGGGCTACCCGGTGCTGGACATCCTGCTGGTCAGCCTGGTGGTCGGGCTGCGCTTCGGCGGCCGGGACGGCAACCGGGCTGCGGTGCACACCGCGATGCTGGCGCTCGCCGTCACCGTACTGTGCGACGCCCTGTTCACCACCCCCGGGCTGCGCAGCAGCTACCACTCCGGTGAACTGCTGGACGCCGGCTGGTTCTCCGGCAGCCTGCTGCTGGCCTGGGCGCCGTGGTCGCCGTGCTGGCGCCGCCCGCTGCGCGAGCACCCCTCGGCCGGCGGCCTGCCGCGCCGCCGGGTGGCCACCACCTTCAGCGCGCTCACCCCGTACGCCGCCGCCGCGGTCTGCACGGCCGGCATCCTCTACAACGCCCTCGGCGGGCGCGCGCTGGACCGCGTGGTGGCCGCGGCCGCGTGCACCGTCGGGCTGGCACTGATCCTCAGGCAAGGCGTGATGCTGCTCGACAACCTGTCGCTGGCCCAGGAACTCGCCCACAAGGAGGCGCACTTCCGCTCCCTGGTGCAGGGCTCCAGCGACGTCATCATGATCGCCGGCGCCAACGGCGTGCTCTCCTACGTCTCCCCGGCCGCGCTCGGCGTGTACGGCCGGGACCCGGAGGAGCTGGTCGGCGGCAACCTGCTGGACCTGGTCCACGCCGAGGACGTGGACCGGGTGCTCTCCGAGGTCCGCCGCTACCTCGCGCGGGTCCGGCTCACCACCCACCGCACCCCGGGCACCGCCGAGCCCTCCGCCCGGGTCGAGTGCCGGATCAGCTCCGGCGGCGGCGAGTGGCTGCACGTCGAGTCCACGGTCAGCCGGCACCGCGACGGGCTGCTGCTCAACAGCCGGGACGTCACCGAACGCGTCATGCTCCAGGCCCAGTTGCAGCACAACGCGTTCCACGACCCGCTCACCGACCTGCCCAACCGGGCGCTGTTCGCCCAGCGGCTGCGGGCCGCCCTCGGCGCCCGCGGCCAGCAGGGCGGGACCGGCGCCGGGATCGCCGTGCTCTTCCTCGACCTGGACGGCTTCAAGGCGGTCAACGACTCCGCCGGGCACCAGGTCGGCGACGAGCTGCTGGTGCAGGCCGCCCGCCGGCTGCAGGGCGCCGTCCGCTGCGGGGACACCGTCGCCCGGTTCGGCGGCGACGAGTTCGCCGCGCTGGTCTGCGGCCCGCTCGGCCGCCTCCAGGTCCACGAGCTGGCCGACCGGCTGCGCGTCGCGCTCTCCGAGCCCTACTGGATCGGCGGCGCCGAACTCGGCGTCGCCGCCAGCATCGGCATCGCCTTCGGCACCCCCGAACGCGGCCCCGCCGCCGACCCCAGGACCGCCGCCGACGAGCTGATGCGCAACGCCGACCTCGCGATGTACCGGGCGAAGTCCGAGGGCAAGGGCCGGGTGGTGCTCTACACCCCCGCCATGCGGGCCGACCTGGAGCGCCGCACCGAACTGGACGAACGGCTCAGACTCGCCGTCCGGGAGGGTGGCTTCACCCTGGTCCACCAGCCCGTGGTGGACCTCGCCGACGGCACGGTGACCGGCGTCGAGGCGCAGCCCCGCTGGCGCTCGGCGGGCGGCCTGCTGCTCACCCCGGCCGAGTTCCTGCGCTCCACGGAGCACGGTGACGCGGCCGCCCGGTTCTCCCGCTGGCTGGTCCACGAGGCGGCCACCGCCGCCGCCGCCCGGCGCGGCCGGCCCGGCCGGGGCCAGGGCGCGTCGGAGCCCGTCCCGGTGGCCGTCCGGCTCTGCGCCGAGCGGCTCTGCTCGCCCGGCCTGTACGAGGCGGTGGCCGCCGCGCTGCGCGACAGCGGGCTGGGGCCCGGCGAGCTGGTGATCGAGGTGTCCCGGATGGGACCGGACTCGCTCGCCGACGAACTCGGCCGCCGGCTGGCCGCGCTGCGCCGGCTCGGCGTCCCCACCTGGCTGGCCGGCTACGGAGCCGGCAGCGGCTCGCTCGGCGCCCTGGCCCGGCTGCCCCTGGACGGCCTCAAGCTGGACCGCACGCTGGTCCAGGACCTCGGCGAGTCCTCGCTCGCCCGCACGCTCGCCGGGCACGCCCTGCGGCTCGGCCGTGACCTCGGGATGGCCACCGCCGCCGAGGGGGTGGACCTGCCCCGCCAGGTCGCCGTGCTGCAGGAGCTGGGCTGCGGGCGGGCCCAGGGCTCGGCCTTCGCCCCGCCGCTGGACGAACCCCGGCTGCGCCGCGCGCTGGCCCGCCGCGGTTACCCGGTGCCGAAGCCGCTGGGCTCGCTCCCCGCCCGGCGCGGTTTTCCGGCCGCCGACACCCGGACGAGTGGCCGGACGGAGGCCGCGCCGGGACGTGTCGTACCTCACCACTGCGGCTCTGACCTGCCCGAACACCGGGCCGTCGGCGGTCCGACCGGGGGTCCGCATGGCGAGACGGTCGTCCCACCTGCTTGACACGCCACCCCGGACGGGAGGATGGTCGTTGCCATGCGCACCCGAATTCTCGTACTTGGCGGGCGCGTCGGCTGACAGGGCTCGCACGCCCTGCTCGTGACAGACCGACGCGCCACCCCTCGCATGCCCTTGGGCACGAGGGGTTTTTTGTTGCACTGACGCTGTTCCACCCCGCAAGACCCCTGGCCTCGGCCGCCCGAGACGTCCGCCTCGTCGGACCGCGCGGGACGATTGAGGCAGAGCCGGCGATCGACCCGGACCGGGACCCCACCCTCGCAGCACCGGGGCCCGCAGCCGGGTCGGCAAAACCCGAGAAGAGACAGGCAGATGACCGAGCACGCCGCATCCCCCCGCCGCGGGGACAACCCGGCCGCCAACGCTCCCGCTCCCCAGCACGTCGTCGAGACCATGACCGGCGCCCAGTCGCTCATCCGCTCCCTGGAGGCCGTGGGCGCGGACACCGTCTTCGGGATCCCGGGCGGGGCCATCCTTCCCGCGTACGACCCGCTGATGGACTCCGCCAAGGTGCGCCACATCCTGGTCCGCCACGAGCAGGGCGCCGGCCACGCCGCCACCGGGTACGCCCAGGCCACCGGCCGGGTCGGGGTCTGCATGGCCACCTCGGGCCCGGGTGCGACCAACCTGGTCACCCCGATCGCCGACGCCTACATGGACTCGGTCCCGATCGTCGCGATCACCGGCCAGGTCTCCTCCAAGGCGATCGGCACCGACGCCTTCCAGGAGGCGGACATCTGCGGCATCACGATGCCGATCACCAAGCACAACTACCTGGTCACCGACCCGGCCGAGATCCCCCGGGTGATCGCCGAGGCCTTCCACATCGCCGCCACCGGCCGCCCCGGCCCGGTCCTGGTCGACATCGCCAAGGACGCGCTGCAGGCGACCACCACCTTCCGCTGGCCGGTCGAGGCCGCCCTGCCCGGCTACCGTCCGGTCACCAAGCCGCACGCCAAGCAGATCCGCGAGGCCGCGAAGATGCTGGTCGGCGCGAAGCGCCCGGTGCTGTACGTCGGCGGCGGCGTGATCAAGGCGCAGGCCACCGCCGAGCTGCGGATCCTCGCCGAGCTGACCGGCGCCCCGGTGGTCACCACCCTGATGGCGCTCGGCGCCTTCCCGGACAGCCACCCGCAGCACCTGGGCATGCCCGGCATGCACGGCTCCGTCCCGGCCGTCACCGCCCTGCAGAAGGCCGACCTGCTGTTCACCCTCGGTGCCCGCTTCGACGACCGCGTCACCGGCAAGCTGGACGGCTTCGCCCCGTACGCCAAGATCGTCCACGCCGACATCGACCCGGCCGAGATCGGCAAGAACCGCCCGGCGGACGTGCCGATCGTCGGCGACGCCCGCGAGGTGCTCGCCGATCTGATCGTCGCCGTCCAGGCCGAGTTCGACGCCGGCCACAAGGGCGACTACGCCGAGTGGTGGGAGAAGCTCGACGAGTGGAAGAAGACCTACCCGATCGGCTACGAGCCGGCCCCGAACGGCGAGCTCTCGCCGCAGCAGGTCATCGAGCGGATCGGCCGGCTGGTCGGCCCCGAGGCGATCTACGCCGCGGGCGTGGGCCAGCACCAGATGTGGAGCTCGCAGTTCATCCGGTTCGAGAAGCCCGGCACCTGGCTGAACTCCGGCGGCGCCGGGACCATGGGCTACGCCGTCCCCGCGGCGATGGGCGCCAAGGCCGGCCGCCCGCAGACCCCGGTCTGGGCGATCGACGGCGACGGCTGCTTCCAGATGACCAACCAGGAGCTGGTCACCTGCGCCCTGAACGACATCCCGATCAAGGTCGCGGTCATCAACAACGGCTCGCTGGGCATGGTCCGGCAGTGGCAGACGCTGTTCTACAACCAGCGCTACTCCAACACCGTGCTGCACGCCGGCCCGGGCCACGACGGCATCGAGCCGCCGGCCCAGGGCACCCGGATCCCCGACTTCGTCCTGCTGGCCGAGGCGATGGGCTGCGTGGGCCTGCGCTGCGAGCGCCCCGAGGACCTCGACGCGGTCATCAAGCAGGCGATGGAGATCAACGACCGCCCGGTCGTCATCGACTTCATCGTCCACCAGGACGCCATGGTCTGGCCGATGGTCGCGGCCGGGACCAGCAACGACGAGATCCAGTTCGCCAAGGGCGTCCGCCCCGACTTCGGCGACGACTCCGACTGATCCCGCCCCTACCGGAACGACTGAGGAACCACATGTCCAAGCACACCCTCTCCGTCCTGGTCGAGAACAAGCCCGGCGTGCTCGCCCGCATCGCCTCCCTGTTCTCCCGGCGGGGCTTCAACATCGACTCCCTCGCCGTCGGCCCGACCGAGCACCCGGACGTGTCCCGGATGACGATCGTGGTCAACGTCGAGGACCTCCCGCTGGAACAGGTCACCAAGCAGCTCAACAAGCTCGTGAACGTGATAAAGATCGTCGAACTCGACCAGACCGCTGCGATCCAGCGGGAACTGGTCCTGGTGAAGGTCCGCGCCGACAACGAGACCCGGTCGCAGATCGTCGAGATCGTCCAGCTCTTCCGTGCCAAGACCGTCGACGTGTCGCCCGAAGCGGTGACCATCGAGGCCACCGGCAGTTCGGACAAGCTGGAGGCCATGCTCCGGATGCTGGAGCCTTACGGCATCAAGGAGCTGGTCCAGTCCGGCCTGGTCGCCATCGGCCGCGGCGCCCGTTCCATCACGGACCGGTCGCTGCGCGCCCTGGACCGCAGCGCGTAGGACGGTGCGGGACGGCGACCCGTCCCGTCTCAAACCCTGAAGCGAAGACCCCACAACCGCCGGGACCGAATACGGTGAATACCGCGAACCCCGGCACCATGATGCAAGGAGATGTGCCCCCGTGGCCGAGCTGTTCTACGAAGACGACGCCGACCTGTCCATCATCCAGGGCCGCAAGGTCGCGGTCATCGGCTACGGCAGCCAGGGCCACGCCCATGCGCTGTCCCTGCGCGACTCCGGCGCCGACGTCCGGGTCGGCCTGAAGCCGGAGTCCAAGTCCCGTGCCAAGGCGGAGGAGGCCGGCCTGCGCGTCGTCACCCCGGCCGAGGCCGCGGCCGAGGCCGACGTCATCATGATCCTGGTCCCGGACCCGATCCAGGCCGACGTCTACGAGGCGGACATCGCCCCGCACCTGAAGGCCGGCGACGCCCTGTTCTTCGGCCACGGCCTGAACATCCGCTTCGGCTTCATCAAGCCCCCGGCGGACGTCGACGTCTGCATGGTCGCCCCGAAGGGCCCGGGCCACCTGGTCCGCCGCCAGTACGAGGAGGGCCGCGGCGTCCCGGCGATCGTCGCCGTCGAGCAGGACGCCTCGGGCCAGGCCTTCGCCCTGGCGCTGTCGTACGCCAAGGGCCTGGGCGCCACCAAGGCCGGCGTCATCAAGACCACCTTCACCGAGGAGACCGAGACCGACCTGTTCGGTGAGCAGGCCGTCCTCTGCGGTGGCACCGCCGCCCTGGTGAAGGCCGGGTTCGAGACCCTGGTCGAGGCCGGCTACCAGCCGGAGATCGCCTACTTCGAGTGCCTGCACGAGCTGAAGCTCATCGTCGACCTGATGTACGAGGGCGGCCTGGAGAAGATGCGCTGGTCGGTCTCCGAGACCGCCGAGTGGGGCGACTACGTCACCGGCCCGCGGATCATCACCGCCGACACCAAGGCCGAGATGAAGAAGGTCCTCGCCGAGATCCAGGACGGCACCTTCGCCAACACCTGGATCGCGGAGTACAAGGCGGGCCTGCCCAAGTACAACGAGTACAAGAAGGCCGACGAGGACCACCTGCTGGAGACCACCGGCAAGAAGCTGCGTTCGCTGATGAGCTGGGTCAACGAGAAGGCCTGATCCTCGACGAGCCGTCCTGAACGGCTCGATTTTGTAACTCGCTTGTACAAGTAGGCTGCTCTCGTCCGGGTGATTTCGCCGGACGGGAGCAGCCTGGCACCCAGCCCGTCGATACACTCCGAGTGCGCGTCAGGCCCACAGCGTCGTGCGTCTACCTACGCGGCATGCCACCTTCCCCCGCCCTTCCACGCCACCTACGTGCCGGGGGAACCGCAGAGTTAAGGACACACTGTCGTGAGCACTGTGACATCCAAGACCGCCGTCGTTCTGATCGCCGAAGAGCTGTCGCCCGCCACCGTCGACGCCCTCGGCCCCGACTTCGAGATCCGGCACTGCAACGGCGCCGACCGCACCGAGCTGCTCACCGCGATCGCCGACGTCGACGCGATCCTGATCCGCTCGGCCACCAAGGTCGACGCCGAGGCGCTGGCCGCCGCCCGCAAGCTCAAGGTGGTCGCCCGGGCCGGTGTCGGTCTGGACAACGTGGACGTCGCCGCCGCCACCAAGGCCGGTGTGATGGTCGTCAACGCTCCGACCTCCAACATCGTCACCGCCGCCGAGCTCGCCTGCGGCCTGCTGATCTCCGTCGCCCGCAACATCGCGCCGGCCAACGCCGCGCTCAAGCAGGGCGAGTGGAAGCGCAACAAGTACACCGGCGTCGAGCTGAGCGAGAAGACCCTCGGCGTCGTCGGCCTCGGCCGGATCGGCGTCCTGGTCGCCCAGCGGATGTCCGCGTTCGGGATGAAGATCGTCGCGTACGACCCCTACATCCAGGCCGCCCGCGCCGCGCAGATGGGCGTCAAGCTGGTCACCCTGGAGGAGCTGCTGGAGGTCTCGGACTTCATCACCGTCCACCTCCCCAAGACCCCCGAGACCATCGGCCTGATCGGCGACGAGGCGCTGCACAAGGTCAAGCCGACCGTGCGCATCGTGAACGCCGCCCGCGGCGGCATCGTGGACGAGGAGGCGCTCGCGAGCGCGCTGCGCGAGGGCCGGGTGGCCGGCGCGGGCCTGGACGTGTACGCCAAGGAGCCGTGCACCGACTCCCCGCTGTTCGCCTTCGACAACGTGGTCGCCACCCCGCACCTGGGCGCCTCCACCGACGAGGCGCAGGAGAAGGCGGGCATCGCGGTCGCCCGGTCGGTGCGCCTCGCGCTCGCCGGCGAGCTGGTACCGGACGCCGTGAACGTCCAGGGCGGCGTGATCGCCGAGGACGTCCGCCCGGGCCTGCCGCTGGCCGAGAAGCTCGGCCGGATCTTCACCGCGCTGGCCGGCGAGGTGGCCGTCCGGCTCGACGTCGAGGTCCGCGGCGAGATCACCCAGCACGACGTGAAGGTGCTCGAACTGTCCGCGCTGAAGGGCGTGTTCGAGGACGTGGTGGCGGAGACGGTGTCCTACGTCAACGCCCCGCTGTTCGCCCAGGAGCGCGGCGTCGAGGTCCGCCTGACCACCTCCAGCGAGAGCCCCGAGCACCGCAACGTGATCACCGTGCGCGGCACCCTCGCGAACGGCGAGGAGATCGCCATCTCCGGCACGCTGGCCGGCCCCAAGCAGACCCAGAAGATCGTCGGCGTGGACGCCTTCGACGTGGACGTGGCGCTCACCGACCACATGGCCTTCTTCAAGTACGAGGACCGCCCCGGCGTGGTCGGCGTGCTCGGCCGCCACCTCGGCGACGCCGGCATCAACATCGCCGGCATGCAGGTCGCCCGGGACGGCGGCGGCGCGCTGGCCTCCATCACCGTGGACAGCGAGATCCCGCAGGAGGTGCTGTCGGTGATCGCCGCCGAGATCGGCGCCCGCTTCGCGCGCTCGGTCGACCTGGGCTGATCCTCCGGCCCCCGACCGGTCTCCCCAGCAGGGCCCGGACCACCGTTCGACCGGTGGTCCGGGCCCTGCTGCGTGCTCCCGGGTGACCCCCGTCTCAGATAGTAGGAAATCCAAGTATTCGTGCAGACACGGCCGGGGTGGGGTCGTACCGTGGAAGAGCCATACGGTGTGCCGCCCCTGTAGCCAGGGCGCGCGGCCCGTGTGCGCGTGCGCCCCCACGGGCAGGTGACCCCTGCTCCGCGCGTTCCCTCCCGCCGCCACCGCCACCCTTCCCGGGACGCGCGGCGCCTGCGTCTCCCACACCCTCGCGCTCGCCCCGGCAGCGCCGTTTCCAAGGAGCACCGGTATGCCTCCCACCGCCGACCGCCACGCCACCTCCGCCCCCGCCGCCACCCCCGTCCGCGCCCCGCGCCGCCGCCGGGCGGCCGAGCGGAACCCGTTCGCGGCCGCGGCCCTGCAGCGCTCGCTGGACCGCCGGGACAACGGCGGCGTGACCGGCCACCACTGAGCGCCGCCGAGCACCGCCGGTCATCACCGAGCGGCCGGTGCCGGGCCGCCCGAACCGGTGGCGTTCATCGGCCTACTGGGCCGAACGGGCTGACGACATGTCACTCCGTAGAGTGCAACCCCGTTCCGTTCGAGGGAAGTTGCTCGTCCGGCCCGGCGCGATCATCCTAATTTGGGGCCCCCGGAAGGGTGATCGACGGCCGCGCGGGCGGGCGTCAGCGACACGGAGTGCGGATCAGTCCCCCCGGCCGGGGGAGAGGGCCCAGTGCGTCTGCCAACCGTCCGCCGACCCTTCGTCCGGATCGGCCTCACCCTGACCCTGCTGGCCGGGAGCGCCGTCCTCGCCGCCACTCCGGCGGCGGGCGGCCCACCGACCGCGGGGCCACCGACCGCGGGACCGCCGGGGGCCGGCCGAACGGCCTCCGTCCTGCTCGAACTCGGCACCGAGGCGGCCGGCCCCGCCTGGCGGCGCGCCGCCGACGGGGCCCGACGGGAGCAGCGCTCCCCGGAGGCCGTCCGCCGGGAGGCCGCGCGGGCCGGCGCCGCCCAGCGGGCCCTGGCCGGGGACGCGCTCGACCGGCTCGCCGGGGCCGTCCACCGGGCCGCACCCGCCACCCGCGAGCTCTACCGCACCCGCACCCTGCTCACCGGCCTCGCGGTCAGCGCGCCCGCCGACCGGCTGCCCGCGCTGCGGGCGCTGCCCGGCGTCCGGGCCGTCCACCCGATCGTCGACAAGCGGCGCGACAACGCCCACTCCGTCCCGCTGACCGGCGCCCCGCAGGTCTGGGCCGGTGCGGCCGCGCTCGCCGGCGACACCGGGCAGGGCGTGCGGATCGGGATCATCGACAGCGGCATCGACTACACCCACGCCGACTTCGGCGGTCCCGGCACCGAGGAGGCCTTCCGCTCGGTCGAGCGCGGCAAGCCCGCGCCGCCCGCGCTGTTCCCCAACGCCAAGGTGGTCGGCGGCCGGGACCTGGTCGGCGACGACTACGACCCGGACCCGGCCTCCCCGCACCACCAGCCGGTGCCGCACCCCGGCGACAACCCGCTCGACTGCGTGCGCAACGGGCACGGCACCCACGTCGCCGGCACCGCCGCCGGGTACGGCGTCACCGCCGACGGCCGGCCGTACACCGGTCCGTACGGGCCCGGGCTCGACCCGGCCGCGTTCAGGGTCGGCCCCGGCGCCGCACCCGGCGCCCAGCTGTACGCGATCCGGGTGTTCGGCTGCGACGGCTCCACCGACCGGCTCACCGAGGCCCTCGACCTGGCCGCCGACCCGAACGGCGACGGCGACCTGGGCGACCGGCTGGACGTCGTCAACCTCTCGCTCGGCAGCCGCTTCGGCAGCGCCGACGACACCGACGCGCTGGCCGTCGACCGGCTCGCCGCGCTGGGCACCGTCGTGGTCGCCGCCGCGGGCAACGAGGGCGACGTCTACGGCATCGGCGGCAGCCCCGGCACCGCCGCCCGGGCGATCACCGTCGCCGCCTCCGTCCACGGGCACGCCGACGTGGACGGCATCACCGTGCTCGACCCCGCCGCCCTGGCCGGGGTCGTCCCGGCGCACTGGAGCGAGCGCTACCAGGGCTGGGCCGGCTCCGAGGTGAGCGGCGAACTCGCCCTGCCCGCCGACCAGTCGGACGGCTGCGCGGCCTTCGACGAGGCCGACCGGCAGCGGCTGGCCGGGAAGATCGCGCTGCTCGCCTGGAAGACCAGGGACGCCGACCGGGCCTGCAACTCCGGCCCGCGGGCCGACCACGCCGCCGACGCGGGCGCGATCGGCGCGCTGTACGCCGCCGACACCGACCACCTCGCCGAGATCGCCGGCGACGACCGCATCCCGGCCGCCCTGCTGGCCCGCGCCGACGGCGAGCGCCTGCGGCGGGCCGCGGCCGCCGGGCCGGTGCGGGTCCGGCTCGCCGCCCCCGGAAACCCGCTGCACGGCTCGGTCGGGCAGGACCAGCCGGCCCGGGCCGACACCCTCACCGACTTCACCTCGCGCGGCATCGGCGTGCCCGGCGTGGTCAAGCCCGACCTGGCGGCGCCCGGCGAGAGCATCTGGTCCGCGCTGGTCGGCAGCGGCACGGCCGGCCAGCGCGAGAGCGGCACCTCGATGGCGAGCCCGCACGTCGCCGGGCTCGCCGCGCTGGTCCGGGCCGCGCACCCGGACTGGCCGGTCGAGCAGGTCAAGGCCGCGTTGATGAACACCACCACGGACACCTACGTCGGTGACGACCACGGCGGGCCGGTCTACGGTCCCGAGCGCACCGGGGCCGGGCGGGTCCGGGTCGACCAGGCGGTCCGCACGCCGGTCGTCGCCTACGCGGCGGGGGAGGGCGCCGAGGAGGGCGGCGTCGGCGTCTCGTTCGGGCCGGTCGAGGTCGGCGGGCCGACCGCGCTCACCCGGGAGATCGAGGTCCGCAACCACGCGGACCGGCCGCTGGCGTACCGCACCGGCTACGCGGCGGCCACCGAGCTGCCCGGCGCCTCGTTCGAGGTGGCCCCGGCCAGGGTCGACGTCCCGGCGGGCGGCACCGCGCGGGTGCGGGTGACGCTCGCCGTCCCCGGGACGCTGGGCCGGGCGCCCGACCCGACCATCGACACCGTGCAGGGCGGCGAGGCGCGCAGCTACCGCGGCGAACTCTCCGGGCGGGTGCTGCTGACCCCGGTCGCGGACGGCGCCCTGCCGCAGCTGCGGGTCCCGGTGCTCGCCGCCCCGCGGCCGGCCGGCGACCTCGCGGTGACGGCCGCCGTCCGCACCGCGCGGGACGGCGACCTCGTCACGCTCGGCGGCAGCGCGGCGCCGGGCGCGACGCCGGGACTGGTCACCGCCCTCGCGCTCGGCGGCGAGGGGGCCCGCTGGGCCGACTGCCCGCCCGGCAGCGGCGCCGCCGTCGGGCCGGGGTCGGGCATCCGGCCGGACGGCGCCGGGGAGGGCACCGATCCCGGGCAGGAGGTCTGCGTCGAGCACCCCGGCGAACGGGCCGCGAACCTGCGGGCGGTCGGCGCCGCCGTCGACACCGAACGGCTGTACGTGGGCGCGCAGTTGTGGGCCCCCGCGGCCACCCCGGTCGGGCTGTACGGCGTGCGGGTCGGGCTGGACACCGACGGGGACGGCAGCACCGACGTCATCCTCAAGGCCGACCGGCTGCGCGGCAGCGACGTCCTGGTCTCCCGGGCCCTCGACGCCCGCACCGGGGCCGAACTCGACGTCCAGCCGCTCAACGCCCGCTGGGGTGACACCGACACCGCGCTGCTGGACGGCGACGTGCTGCTGCTGCCCGTCCGGCTGAGCGCCCTGCCCGGCATCGGCCCCGGTCACAGCACCGTCCGCTACGGCGTCTGGACCGGCGTCGCCGGCTCCGGCACGCCGGATCCGGCGGAGGCCTTCGCCGCCGTCGGCCTGCGCGGTACCCGGCCGATCGTCCCGGTGGACGTCCTGCGCCCGGCCCTCGCGGCCCGGGTCGGTCTCACCGGGCCCCCGGCGGTGATGGCGCCGGTCGGCCCGGGCGCCCTCCTCGCCGTGCACCGCACGGCGGGCGACGGCGCCGGGCTCCTGCTGCTGCACCACCTCAACCGGGGCGCGCGGCGGGCCGAGGTGCTGACCCTGCCCTGACCCGGGGATCCGGTCACCAGGGGCGGCCCGCCGACACCGGTCGGTGGGCCGCCCCCGGTGCGTCCGGGGACGCGCTACACGTCCGCGTCCGCGCCCGCGGCCGCGCGCCGTTCGCGGCGGGGGGTGCGGGTCGGACGGCGGGTGAGCCGGCTGAAGACCGCGACCAGGGCGAGGGCGCCGGCGGTGGCGGAGGCGACGGTGAGCCCCTCGGTGAGGCCGGGCGGGCGGAAGGAGCAGGCGATCCGGGAGGCGCCGGG
The DNA here is from genome assembly GCF_040685975.1 of Kitasatospora sp. NPDC086791. Lineage (NCBI taxonomy): Bacteria > Bacillati > Actinomycetota > Actinomycetes > Kitasatosporales > Streptomycetaceae > Kitasatospora > Kitasatospora sp. NPDC086791. Next base: position 38,550 of record NZ_JBFBOC010000043.1, read on the forward strand.
CCCGAGCGGGACGCCGATCATCCCCAGGACCGGGGTGGGGACGGCCGGCGGGCCGCCGTCGACGGCGCAGGTCCAGCCCTCGGTGGCCGGGACGGAGAGCAGCGCGGTGCCCGTGGAGCCCGCCGGGAGGGCCGCCGCCAGGGTGTGCCCGCCGGCCTCGACCCGGGTGGCGCCGGTGGCGGTGAGCCGGGCGAGGGCGGCGTCCAGGGCGCCGGTCCGCAGGCAGCCGATCGGGCGGGCCGGGACCTGGCTGACGGCGTCGGACCGCAGCGTCACCCGGACCACCCCGTCCGCCGGGACGGTCCCCAGGAGGTGGATCGCCACGGCCGTGGTGGGCTGCTCGCCGTCGCTGCGGTAGCCGGTGCCGAGGCCGCTGACCGTGCCCCGGTACCAGAGGCCGTGGAAGAAGGCCGTCGAGCCGGGCGCGCAGGCGGCGGTGAGGACGGTGCCCTCGTCGCCGGGCGGCACCGACCAGCCGCTGGTGCCGTGCAGGGTGGGCGCCGGACCGCCGGCCGGAACGGGCAGCGGGGCGTCGTACACCCGGCTGCCGAGCAGCGACTCCTGCCGGGACCAGACCGAGGTGGTGTCCGGCCGGGTGCCCGGCGGCAGCACCGTCACCGGCGGTGGCGCGGCGGCCCGGACGGGGGTGAAGCCGTACGGCGGCGGGCCGTCGTCCAGATGGGCGCGGACGGCGAACAGCGCCTGCCCGACCGGGTCGGTGACGCTCTCGGTCTGCCGCCCGCCGGCCGTCCAGCCCGCGCCGAGGTCGTGCGGCAGCAGCGCGGCGACGGTCGGCAGGTAGCCGCTGAAGTAGCCGCCGCCCTGGCCGCCGAGCAGCAGCGGGTCGTTGGGGGTGAAGGCGTGCGGGCCGGGGTCGCTGCGGCCCAGCGGCCAGTCCTCGGCCGCGCGGACCGCCGCGTGCCCGGCCCGTACGGCCGCCGGGGAGACGCTGCCGGAGGGTGTCGTGCCGAGCGCCGCGTACCCGGACCAGACGGCGTTGCCGAGCACCACGCCGCCGATCACCCAGGTGGCGACGGTGGTCGCCCGGCGGTCGGTGTGCCGGCGGTCCAGGACCCACAGCGCGGCGACCAGCACCGTGCCGCCGGCGGTCAGCAGCACCCAGGTCGCGGGGCGGACCGAGTACAGGCCCGCCGCCAGCCCGGCGATCACCGCGACCACGGCGGCGCCGGCGAGCAGGGTCAGCGGGTCCGGCCGGTGCGCCAGCGACACCCAGCCGGCCAGCACCAGCAGCCCGCTGAGCACGAAGGCGACCCGGTACGGCCCGCCGGCCGGGATGGCCAGGCCGTGCCAGACCAGGAGGGTCGGGGTCCAGACGAAGCCGAGCCCCACCAGCGCCAGCGCCGCGCACCAGGCCGCCCGCACCCGCGGCCGTACCCGCCGGTTGAACGGCAGCCCGCACACCAGCAGCAGTCCGAGCAGGCCGATCGCCGCGTCCGGCAGCCCCAGCCCGCCGTGGGTGGCGGGCAGCAGCTGGGCGAGGTGCCCGCCGAGGCCGGACGGGCCGAGCGGCTCGACCGGGGACTCGGGCTGGGCGTTCCGCGCGGCCCGGACCGCGACGAACAGCACCGGGGAGGCCAGCAGCACCCCGGTGGTGGCCATGGTGACGGCCCGGCCGGTGGCCCGGACCCGTTGGCGCAGCGGCCGCGCGGTGGCGAACAGCCGGACGGCGAAGAGGAGTCCGGCGGCCAGGGTGGCCAGCGCGGCGGTGTACAGGTTGCCCGCCCAGGCCAGGGCGACGCACAGGGTCCCGGCCACCCAGCGCCGCTCGTGCAGGCACCAGTCGGCGGCGAGGCCGAGCAGCGGCAGTGAGACCAGGCCCCAGAGCCACATCGGCGCGGCTCCGCCGACGTCCAGTACCCAGGCGCACAGCCCGTACCCGACGGCGGCGAGCGCCCGCAGCGGGCCCGGTCCGGAGTGGAGGCGGCCGAGCAGGCGGGCCATCAGCGCGGTGCCGAGGCCGATGGTGGCGAGGGTGACCAGGAGGACGGCGAACTCGCCCCGGTCGCGGGGGAGGAGCGCGGTGAGCCAGGAGAACGGGTTCATCAGGTAGGCGAAGAAGTCCGCCAGGAACGGGACGCCGTAGCCGCTGTTCCAGTTGAACAGCAGGTCCCCGGTGGTCCGCCCGTGCAGCAGGTCCCACAGGTGGGCGTGGTACGGCACCGCGATCGCGTCCGCGCCGGTCGGCCACTGCCCGCGCAGGCCCGCCGCCAGCGCGTACCCGCCGGTCGCCAGCCCGGCCGCACCCCCGCAGACCAGCACCTCCCGCCGCCGCTCGTCCCTCACCGACGCGCCCCGTTCTGCCAGTGGACCCCGGACCTCGCCACCCTAAGCGCGCCCCCGGCGCGGGACGCGGCGTACGCGCTCCTTCGAAGGAGTGGCGTCCCGGACGGCCTTGCCGAGTAGCCTGGGAAGGCCGTCAGGATCCCCGTATGGGAGGAACCATGAGCATCGCGCCGTACCCCGACTGGATCCGGCCTCCTGCTGGTGGCTACACCGCAGAGGATCTCGACCGGCTGCCCGATCTCCCGCCGCACACCGAGCTGATCGACGGGAGCCTGATCTTCGTGAGTCCACAGACCACGTTCCACATGCGTACGCTCCGCAGGCTGGAGCGGGCGCTGGAAGATGCCGCGCCGACGGGATGGCAGGTCTGGCGGGAGATGACGGTCAGGCTGGACCGGCGCAATCGGCCCGAGCCCGATCTGCTCGTCGTCGACGAGCGGGGGGTCACCGGCCCGAAGCAGACCTTCTGCGAGGCGGTGGACGTGTTGCTGGCCGTCGAGGTCGTGTCCGAGGAATCCGAGGAGCGTGACCGGGGCGCCAAACCGCGCAAGTACGCGGCGGCGGGCATCAAGCACTTCTGGCGGGTCGAGAGTGATGACGACGGGAAACCGATCGTCCACGTGTACGAGTTGGACCCGGCGACTCCTGCCTATGTCATCACCGGGATCTACCACAAGCAGTTGAAGGTCGACCGGCCGTTCCCGGTCGAGATCGACCTGAGCTGATCCGTCCGGATGGTGGACGCCAGGTGTCAGCCCCTGGGACGGCGGAGTAGGGTCCGAGCATGTCTCGCACCATTCGTCTCGCAGTTGTCCCGGGTGATGGCATCGGCCAGGAAGTGGTGGCCGAAGGCCTCAAGGTCCTGGGTGCCGTGCTTCCCGCCGATGTGAAGCTGGAGACCACCGAGTACGACCTCGGGGCCCGGCGTTACCACCGGACGGGGGAGACGCTGCCGGACGACGTGCTGGCCGAGCTGAAGTCGCACGACGCGATCCTGCTGGGCGCCATCGGCGACCCGAGCGTGCCGTCGGGCGTGCTGGAGCGCGGGCTGCTGCTCAAGCTGCGGTTCGCCTTCGACCACCACATCAACCTGCGTCCGGGCCGCCTCTTCCCCGGGGTGAAGTCCCCGCTGGCCGGCGAGCCGGACATCGACTTCGTGGTCGTCCGCGAGGGCACCGAGGGCCCGTACGTCGGCAACGGCGGCACGCTGCGCACCGGGACGCCGCAGGAGGTGGCCACCGAGGTCAGCCTGAACACCGCGTACGGCATCGAGCGCGTGGTGCGCGACGCCTACCGCCGGGCCCAGGCGCGGCCGCGCAAGAAGCTCACCCTGGTGCACAAGAACAACGTGCTGGTGCACGCCGGGCACCTGTGGACGCGGATCTTCGCCGAGGTCGGCGCGGAGTTCCCCGAGGTCACCACCGACTACCTGCACGTCGACGCGGCGACCATCTTCTTCGTCACCCAGCCCGAGCGCTTCGACGTGATCGTCACCGACAACCTGTTCGGCGACATCCTCACCGACCTGGCCGCGGCCGTCACCGGCGGGATCGGCCTGGCCGCGAGCGGCAACATCAACCCGAGCGGCGAGTTCCCGTCCATGTTCGAGCCGGTGCACGGCTCGGCGCCGGACATCGCCGGCCAGGGCAAGGCCGACCCGACCGCCACCGTGCTGTCGGTCGCCATGCTGCTGGAGCACCTCGGCTTCGCCGCCGAGGCCGCCCGGGTCGAGGCCGCCGTCGCGGCGGACCTGGCCGAGCGCTCCGGCACCCGCAGCACCTCCCGGGTCGGCGACGCGCTCGCCGGTCGAGTATCCGGCTAGCGGGCCGGATCCGAGATCGGGGTTCCGGCTAGCGGGCCGGATCCGACAAGGTTTCCGGCCAGGTGGGCCGGACCGCATAACCGCAGCTTGCAGCTCTCAAAGGAGTCGGCGGCTGTTCGGCACGGCCCTCTGGATGCGAGTATCGACAGTGGGCCGTGCCGCTGTGCGTTCGTTCCGGCGTTCGATCGCCGGGGCGTCTCCGCGGCGGTGGGGCCCGGACCAACCCCACGGTGAAGGAAACAGCCATGAGCACGCCCACCCAGGCGCCCATCACGTTCGACCTCAAGCCCTCCGCCCACCCGCTGCCCGCAGCGGAGCGCGAGGCCCGGCTGACCAACCCCGGCTTCGGCCGGGTCTTCACCGACCACATGGTCACCGTCCGCTGGACCGAGGGCGTGGGCTGGCACGACGCCCAGCTGGCGCCGTACGCGCCGCTGGAGATCGACCCGGCGAACATGACCCTGCACTACGGCCAGGCGATCTTCGAGGGCCTGAAGGCCTACCGCCAGGCCGACGGTTCCATCGCCACCTTCCGCCCGGAGGCCAACGCCGCCCGCTTCCAGGCCTCGGCCCGCCGCCTGGCGATGCCGGAGCTGCCGGTCGAGACCTTCGTCGAGGCCGTGGAGCTGCTGGTCCGGCAGGAGCAGGAGTGGGTCCCGAACGAGCCGGAGCAGAGCCTCTACCTGCGCCCGTTCATGTTCGCCACCGAGGTCGGTCTGGGTGTCCGTCCGGCCAACTCCTACCTTTTCATGATCATCGCCTCGCCGGCCGGCGCCTACTTCCAGGGCGGCATCAAGCCGGTCTCGGTCTGGCTGTCCAAGGAGTACGTCCGGGCCGCGCCCGGCGGCACCGGCGCCGCCAAGTGCGCGGGCAACTACGCCGCCTCGCTGGTCGCCCAGGCCCAGGCCGCCGAGAAGGGCTGCGACCAGGTCGTCTGGCTCGACGCGGCCGAGCACCGGTGGGTCGAGGAGATGGGCGGCATGAACCTGTACTTCGTCTTCGGCGAGGGTGCGGACGCGAAGATCGTCACCCCGGAGCTGTCCGGCGCCCTGCTGCCCGGCATCACCCGAGACTCGCTGCTCCGGCTCGCCGCCGACCTCGGCTACGCCGTCGAGGAGCGGAAGATCTCCACCGACGAGTGGCAGCAGGCCAACGCCGACGGCACCCTCACCGAGGTCTTCGCCTGCGGTACCGCCGCCGTCATCACCCCGGTCGGCTCGGTGAAGTCCGCCGCCGCCGACTGGACCGTCGGCACCGGCGAGCCGGGCCCGGTCACCATGGAGCTGCGCAAGGCGCTGCTGTCGATCCAGGGCGGCCAGACCCCCGACACCCACGGCTGGCTGCACAAGATCGTCTGATTCCGGGACGCCCGCACCCGCTCCGGCCTGCCGCGTTTCGCATCGCGAGACGGGCGGGCCGGATCCCGGGAGCTGTGCCAGACTGCGAGGGTGTCCTCGCTTTCGCTGATCATTAGCAGCAGGCGCGCCGGTCCGCAGTGACCGCTCCCGCAGGACCCGATGCGGAGCGACCACGAGCGTCCAGACCCGCGCGCAGACCTCTCGCACCCGCGAGGGGTCTTTTGCTTTGTCGGGCACCGCCCCGTCGAGCACCGCCACCCGGACCGGCCGAGGGCCCCCACGAAGGGCCCGGGGACACCGGGGCCGCGCGCGAGATCCTGGACAGTGGAGCCGGGACCACCCATCCGGCCAGAGCAGTACGAACCTCCCCGAACGGAGAACCAGGGGTCATGACCGAGGTCAGCCGTACCGACGACAGTTTCCACGTGTTCGACACCACGCTGCGCGACGGCGCCCAGCGCGAGGGCATCAACCTGACGGTGGCGGACAAGCTGGCCATCGCCCGGCACCTGGACGAGTTCGGGGTCGGCTTCATCGAGGGCGGCTGGCCCGGGGCCAACCCGCGCGACACCGAGTTCTTCGCCCGCGCCGCCGCCGAGCTTGAGCTGGAGCACGCGCAGCTGGTCGCCTTCGGCGCCACCCGCCGGGCCGGCGGCCGGGCCGCGGACGACCCGCAGCTGGCCGCGCTGGTCGGCTCGGGCGCCCCCGTGATCACCCTGGTCGCCAAGTCGCACGACCGGCACGTGGAGCTGGCGCTGCGCACCACCCTGGACGAGAACCTGGAGATGGTCCGGGACAGCGTGGAGTTCCTGCGCTCGCGGGGCCGCCGGGTGTTCATCGACTGCGAGCACTTCTTCGACGGCTACCGGGCGAACCGGGAGTACGCCCTCGCCGTGGTCCGCACCGCGCACGAGGCCGGCGCGGACGTGGTGGTGCTCTGCGACACCAACGGCGGGATGCTGCCGGCCGGCGTCCGGGAGATCGTCGCCGACGTCCTGGCCACGACCGGCGCCCGGCTCGGCATCCACGCCCAGGACGACACCGGCTGCGCGGTCGCCAACACCCTGGCCGCGGTGGACGCCGGCGCGACCCACGTCCAGTGCACGGCCAACGGCTACGGCGAGCGGGTCGGCAACGCCAACCTGTTCCCGGTGGTCGGCGCGCTGGAGATCAAGTACGACCGCCGGGTGCTGCCCGCGGGCCGGCTGGCCGAGATGACCCGGATCTCGCACGCGATCGCCGAGCTGGTCAACCTGACCCCCTCCACCCACCAGCCGTACGTCGGCTACTCGGCCTTCGCCCACAAGGCGGGCCTGCACGCCTCCGCGATCAAGGTCGACCCGGACCTGTACCAGCACATCGACCCCGAGCGGGTCGGCAACACCATGCGGATGCTGGTCTCCGACATGGCCGGCCGGGCCTCCGTCGAGCTCAAGGGCAAGGAGCTCGGCTACGACCTGTCCACGGACCGGGACCTGGCCGGCCGGGTGGTCGCCAAGGTGAAGGAGCAGGAGAACCTCGGCTACACCTACGAGTCCGCCGACGCCTCCTTCGAGCTGCTGCTGCGCGACGAGGTGCGCGGCAGCCGGGACCGCTTCTACACCCTGGAGTCCTGGCGGACCATCAGCGAGCAGGGCCCGCAGGGGGTCTCCGGCAACGAGGCGACCGTCAAGCTCTGGGCCAAGGGCGAGCGCCGCACGGCCGTCGGCGAGGGCAACGGCCCGGTGAACGCGCTGGACCAGGCGCTGCGCACCGCGCTGGAGGGCATCTACCCGCCGCTGGCCACCTTCGAGCTGGTGGACTACAAGGTCCGCATCCTGGAGGGCCAGCACGGCACCGGGTCCAAGACCCGGGTGCTGATCGAGTCCACCGACGGCACGTCCACCTGGTCCACCGTCGGCGTCGCGGACAACGTGGTCGCCGCCTCCTGGCTGGCGCTGGAGGACGCGTACACCTACGGCCTGATCCGTGCCGGGCTGGAGCCCACCGAGTAGACCGGGCACCCGGCCGGGGGCACGGCGACGACCCGTCGGACTTCGGGTGAGGTCCGACGGGTCACGGGCGCCTGGGTCACCGCAGTCGGGCGAGGAGGGCGTGTTCGACGAGGGTGATGAGGGCGCTCTTGGCGCTGTCGCGGCGTCGGGCGTCGAGGGTGACGACGGGGGTGTCGGCGCTGAGTTGGAGGGC
>NZ_JBFBOC010000044.1:0-45408 GCF_040685975.1 Kitasatospora sp. NPDC086791
AAACAAAACAGGTGGGGTCCGGGCGCCCCCGCCCGCCCGCACCCCTCAATCGGGACGTTAGATCAGGCTCCTCAGCCGACCGCCTCGACGCTCTCACCGGGCGGGCGTCCGCTCACTCGTTCGGACTCAAGAGCGGTCTGCAGGATCACCACCGCGGCGGCCTGGTCGACCACCGAGCGGCCCTTCTTCGCCTTGACCCCCGAGGCGCGCAGCCCGTGGGTCGCCGTGACGGTCGACATCCTCTCGTCCACCAGCCGCACCGGCACCGGGTAGAGCCGGTTGGCCAGCCGCGCCGCGTACCCGCGGACCTTCTCCGCCGCCGGGCCCTCCTTGCCGCTCAGCGAGCGCGGCAGCCCGACGATCACCTCCATCGCGTCGTACTCCTCGACGATGGCGGCGATCCTGGCCTGCGACTTCACCCCGGCCGGGACGGTCTCCACGGGCGTGGCGAGCACCCCGTCGGGGTCGCAGGACGCGACCCCGATCCGGGCGTCACCGACGTCGACGGCGATCCGCCGCCCGCGCCGGAAGGGCCTCTCCTCCTGCTCCATCAGCTGGCGCGCTCCGCGACCAGACCGCGCACCGCGGCGATGGCCTCGTCGACCGCGGCCGGGTTGGAGCCGCCGCCCTGGGCGACGTCGTCCTTGCCGCCACCGCCGCCGCCGAGGGTCTTGGCGGCGGTCCGGACCAGCTCGCCGGCCTTGATGCCGCGGCCGCGGGCGTCCTCGTTGGTGGCGATCACGGTCAGCGGGCGGCCGCCCGCCACGGTGAAGGCGGCCACCACGGCCGGGCGCGAGCCGAGGCGGCCGCGCACGTCCAGGACCAGCTTGCGCAGCTCGTCCGCGCCCACGCCGTCGGCGACCTGCGCGGCGACCACGGCGATGCCGTGCACGTCCTCGGCCGAGTCGGCCAGGCCCGCCGCGGCGGCCAGCACCTTCTCGGCGCGGAAGCGCTCGATCTCCTTCTCGGCGTCCTTGAGCTTGGCGAGCATGCCCGAGATCTTCTCCGGCAGCTCCTCCGGGCGGCCCTTGACCAGCTCGGTGAGCTGGGCGACCACGGTGTGCTCACGGGCCAGGAACTTGTACGCGTCGACGCCGACCAGCGCCTCCACGCGGCGCACGCCGGAGCCGATCGAGGACTCGCCGAGCAGCTTCACCAGGCCCAGCTGGGCGGTGTTGCCGACGTGCGTGCCACCGCACAGCTCCTTGGAGAAGTCGCCGATGGAGACGACCCGGACCTCGTCGCCGTACTTCTCGCCGAACATCGCGATGGCGCCGGCCTTGCGGGCCTGGTCCATCGTCATGACCTCGGCGGTGACGTCGAGCTCGCGGCCCAGCACGTCGTTGATCTTCTGCTCGACGTCGACCAGCACGCTGCCCGGGACGGCGGCGGGCGAGCCGAAGTCGAAGCGGAAGCGGCCGGGGGCGTTCTCGGAGCCGGCCTGGGCGGCCGTCGGGCCGAGCGCGTCGCGCAGCGCCTGATGGGTCAGGTGGGTCGCCGAGTGGGCGCGGGCGATCGAGCGGCGGCGCTCGATGTCGATCGTGGCGTACGCCGAGGCGCCCAGCACGACCTCGCCGAACAGCACGCCGCCCGAGTGCACGACGACGCCCGGGACGGGCTGCTGCACGTCGCGGATCTCCACCACCGCGCCGGACTCCAGCCGGATCCGGCCGTGGTCGGCGAGCTGGCCGCCGCCCTCGGCGTAGAACGGCGTGCGGTCGAGGATCAGCTCGATCTCGTCGCCCTCGGAGGCGGCCGGCGCGGGGACGCCGTCCACCAGCAGGCCGACCACGGTGGCCTCGCCCTCGGTGAGGGTGTAGCCGGTGAAGACGCTCGCGCCGGACTTGTCGGCGACCTCGCGGTACGCGGCGACGTCGGCGTGGCCCATCTTCTTCGCCTTGGCGTCCGCCTTGGCGCGGTCCCGCTGCTCCTGCATCAGGCGGCGGAAGCCGGCCTCGTCGACCTGGAGGCCCTGCTCCTCGGCCATCTCCAGGGTGAGGTCGATCGGGAAGCCGTAGGTGTCGTGCAGCTTGAACGCCTGCTCGCCGGAGAGCACCACGCCACCGGACTGCTTGGTGTCGGTGACCGCGGCGTCCAGCAGGTTGGTGCCCGCCTTCAGCGTCTGCAGGAAGGCCGCCTCCTCGCCGACGACGACCGTCTCGACGCGCTTGCGGTCGGCCTCCAGCTCGGGGTACTGCGGCGCCATCGCCTTGATCGCGACGTCGATGAGCTCCTTGGCCACCGGCTCGGTGGCGCCCAGCAGGCGCATGTTGCGGATGGCACGGCGCAGGATGCGCCGCAGCACGTAGCCGCGGCCCTCGTTGCCGGGGGTGACGCCGTCGCCGACCAGCATCAGCGCGGTGCGGATGTGGTCGGTGACCACGCGCAGCGAGACGTCCGACTTGTGGTCGGCACCGTAGGTGTGGCCGGTGAGCTCGGCGGCGCGGTCGAGGATCATCCGGCTGGTGTCGATCTCGAAGAGGTTGTCGACGCCCTGCAGGATCGCGGCGAGGCGCTCCAGGCCGAGGCCGGTGTCGATGTTCTTGCTCGGCAGGTCGCCGAGGATCTCGAAGCCGTCCTTGCCGTCGCCGTGGCCGCGCTCGTACTGCATGAAGACCAGGTTCCAGATCTCCAGGTAGCGCTCGCCGTTGACGGCCGGGCCGCCCTCCTCGCCGTAGGCGGGGCCGCGGTCGTAGTTGATCTCCGAGCACGGGCCGCACGGGCCGGGGACGCCCATCGACCAGAAGTTGTCCTTCATGCCGAGGCGCTGGATCCGCTCGGACGGGACGCCGATGACCTCACGCCAGATCTGCTCGGCCTCGTCGTCGTCCTGGTAGACGGTGATCCAGAGCTTCTCCTCCTCCAGGCCGTAGCCACCGTCCGCGACGGGCGTGGTGAGCAGCTCCCACGCGAACTTGATGGCTCCTTCCTTGAAGTAGTCGCCGAAGGAGAAGTTGCCGCACATCTGGAAGAAGGAGCCGTGCCGGGTGGTCTTCCCGACCTCCTCGATGTCCAGGGTGCGCACGCACTTCTGGACGCTGGTGGCGCGCGAGAACTGCGGCTTGACCTCGCCCAGGAAGTAGGGCTTGAACGGCACCATGCCGGCGTTGACGAGCAGCAGGGTGGGGTCGTCGGCGACCAGGGACGCCGACGGAACGACGGTGTGGCCGCGCTCCTCGAAGAAGCGCAGCCAGCGGCGGCGGATCTCAGCCGACTCCATTAGTGGTCCTTCCGGTTCGGGGTGCCGCCCCGCGGCGGCAGGGCGCGGCGGGGCGTTTCTTCAGTGGTCCGGGGGGTGGTGCGGGCACTGCGGGCGGGGGGCAGGGCGGCGGCCGGGCTGCCGGGCGCCGCCGAGATAGCTCGGTACTGCGGCTCGCCCCGCAGCACTCGCCGCTCGCGCCGGGGTTCGACGACGGCGGTGCCGCGCAGACCGAGGTCGTCCTTCAGCTGCTCCTCGCGCTCGGCCATGCCGGCCCGCACGTCCTGCGCGAACTGCTTGGCCAGGTCCCCCAGGTGCAGCGCGCCGCGCGCGGCGGTGCCGGAGAGGCTGTCCGGGGTGAGCCGGTGCACGGCCTCGTTGGCCTTGTTCATGGCCCAGACGGTGGCGCCGGCGCCGACCGCCATCCAGAAGATGCGTCGCACCATGCCGTCAGCCCCTCACCGCTCGCCGGACCCTGGAGAGCAGACCGCCCCGGGGGGCGGTCGCGGCGCGCACCTCGGCCCGGACCAGCCGGGCCAGTTCCTCGCGCTCGCCGGTCTGCAGCGGCACGGAGGGCAGGGTGCCCTGCTGCTTGGCGACGGCCTTGCGGACGCCGTAGCTGAAGGCCGCGACCTTCACCAGCGGTCCGCCCAGGGTGGCGGCCACGGTGGAGGAGAGCGCGTTGGCGTTGGCGGCGGCGTCCTGCACGTTGGCGGTGATCTCGTCCACCCGCTCCAGCTGCTCGTTGGCGCTGCGCACCGCGGCGCCCGCGTCGGTCAGCAGGGGCACGGCCTGCTCGGTGACCGCGGAGACCAGGACGGTGGCCTCCTTCAGCACCCGCGAGAGGCGGACCAGCACGACGGCGAGCAGGGTGACCAGGACCGCCCAGAAGACGGCGACGAGCAATCCGGCCAGCTCTCCCACGGACACCTTTGCGCGCTCCCTCGCCTTGCTGTTCTCCAGACGGAACCCTATCGCGCCCACACCCGCTTTCCGGACCGGGTTGTCGCTCCGGCGATCCGACCGGGTGTGCGATCCGCGCGCGTAACCTACCCGCTGGTCACCTCGTTCTGCCGGGCGGGCCGTCGCGCGGACGGCCCGAGCACGCCCGGACCGCGACGGTCCGGCCTGGGAGACGGGGAGCAGCGCTTGGCCGGCGACTGGAGAGCACAGCCCGGGGAGCCCGCGGCGGGGCCGCGCGAGCCGGAGCACGGCCGGCTCCCGGCCGAGGTGACCGGCTTCGTCGGGCGACGGCGGGAGCTGGCCGAACTGGCGGACCTGCTGACCGCCGCCCGGCTGGTGACGGTGACCGGCCCGGGCGGGGTGGGCAAGAGCCGGCTGGCGCTGCGCGCGGCGGCCCGCGCGGGCGGCGTCTTCCCGGACGGCGCCTGGCTGGTGGAGGTGGCCCCGGTGCAGGACCCGCTGCTGCTCGGCCACGCCCTCCTGGAGGCCCTGCGGCTGACCGACGGCACCGCCCGTCCGCCGCTGGACGTGCTGACCGAGCGACTGGCCGGCCGGCGCCTGCTGCTGGTGCTGGACGGCTGCGAGCACCTGGTGGAGGCCTGCGCCGAGCTGGCCGACGCGCTGCTGCGGGCGCTGCCGGGCCTGCGGCTACTGGCCACCAGCCGCACCGCGCTGCGGGCCTCCGGCGAGCACCTGCTGACCCTCGCGCCGCTGCCGGTCGGCCCGCTGCCCACGGGTCCGCCGCCGGTCGGCCCCCCGGCGCCCGGCGCGCTGCCGGACGCGGTGCGGCTGTTCGCCGACCGGGCCCGCGCGGTGCTGCCGTCCTTCGAGGTGACCGAGGCCAACGCGGAGGCGGTCGGCCTGCTCTGCCGCCGGTTGGACGGCATCCCGCTGGCCCTGGAGCTGGCGGCCGGGCGGCTGCGGGCGCTGTCGGTGGAGCAGATCACCGCCCGCCTGGACGACCGCTTCCGGCTGCTCACCGGCGGCTCCCGGACGGCCCTGCCCCGGCACCGGACGCTGCGGACGACGATCGGCTGGAGCCATGAGCTCTGCTCGGTGCAGGAACGTTTGCTCTGGGCCCGCCTGTCGGTCTTCGCCGGCGGTTTCGACCTGGAGGCCGCCGAGTACGTCTGCGCCGGCGAGGGCATCGAGCCCGAGGACGTGCTGGACCTGGTCGACGAGCTGGTCGCCAAGTCCGTGGTGCTCCGCGAGGACAGCGCCTTCGGCGTCCGCTTCCGCCTGCTGGACACCCTGCGCGAGTACGGCGGCCACTGGCTGCGCGCCACCGGCGAGGAGCCGCGGCTGCTGCGCCGCCACCGGGACTGGTACCTGGGCGTCGCCACCTGGGGCGAGGTCGAGTGGTTCGGCCCCCGGCAGGCGGAGACCGCCGAGCGCACCGAGCTGGCCCACCCCAACCTCCGTGCGGCGCTGGAGTTCTGCCTCGCCGAGCCCGGCGAGGAGCAGCTCGCCCTGCTGCTGGCCGGCACGCTCTGGTTCTACTGGGTCGGCTGCGGCCACCTCGGCGAGGGCCGGCACTGGCTGGACCGCGCGCTCGCCCTCGACCGCGCACCGACCGAGGCCCGCGCCAAGGCGCTCTGGGTGACCGGCTACACGGCCACCCTGCAGGGGGACCTGGAAGCCGCCCGGCCGGTCCTGGAGGAGTGCCGTCGCCAGGCCCTGGACACCGGCGACGACCGGGCCCTCGCCTACGCCGTCCACCGCCAGGGCTGCGCCGCGCTGATCGGCGACGACCCGGACCGCGCCGCCGAGCTGTTCGAGGAGGCGCTCTGGCACTACCGGACCATCGGCGAGCTCAACAGCAACGTGGTGATGGCCATGCTGGAGCTGGGCCTGGCCCACCTCTTCCAGGGCGACCCGGACAGCGGCGAGCTCTGGTTCGGCCAGGCCCGCGAGCTGTGCGAGGAGCACGGCGAGCAGTGGGCGTACGCGTACGTGCTGTACGCGACGGCGTACTCGCACTGGCTGGACGGCGCCGTCCAGCCGGCCCGCGCGCTGGCCCGGGAGTGCGTCCGGCTGAACCACCTGTTCCACGACCTGCTCGGCATCGTGCTGGGGATCGACCTGCTGGCGCTGCTGGAGACCGAGCCGACCGGCCCGGGCGAGCCGGGCGACCTGCGCGAGGCCCGGGTGCTGCAGGGCGCCGCGCACCGGATCTGGCGCACGGTCGGCACCCCGTTCCTCGGCTCGCGGAACTTCTTCGGCACCCACCAGGAGTGCGCCGAGCGGGCCCGGGCCGGGCTGGCCGTGCAGGAGTACCGGGAGAGCTATGAGGCCGGCAGCCGGCTGGACCTGGACGAGGCCGTCTCCCGGGCGCTAGGCGGCGGGGGCTCGGCGGACGGTCCGGAGCCGGGCGCGGGGCCCTGTTCGGTGCCGCCCGCGCCGGCCCTCTCGCCGGTCCCGAAGAGCTGAGGTCCGCGCCGGAATAGTGGATCCTTGCCCATTGCTTGAGGAGGCAAGGATCCATCCGGAAGGAGCACCATGGCCGTCCACAACGCCGCCGACGAGTACCGCATGGCGAAGTTCCACTTCGAGTCCAAGGCGTACACCGATGCCGCCCGCATGCTCGAAGGCGTGCTGGCCGAGGAGCCGGCCAACCTCTCGGTCCGCCTGCTGCTCGCCCGCAGCTACTACCACTCCGCCCAACTCGGCCGCGCCGAGGCGGAGTTGCACCGGATCCTGGCGGCGGACCCGGCCGAGGACTACGCCCGGACGATGCTCGGCCGCACCCTGGAGCGCCAGGGCCGGGCCGAGGAGGCCCGCCCGCACCTGCGGCTGGCCGCCGCGATGACCGGCGAGGTCGTCTGAGCGCCGCGCGGGCGTCCGCGCACCCGAAACGCCGGGAGCGCCGGGAGCGCACCCGGAGAAGGGGCGAGCCCCCGCCGCCTCGGAAGGCGACGGGGGCTCGCTGGTGGTCACGCGAAGAGCGGAACCACTCGCGGGTCAGCGCGAGTAGTACTCGACGACGAGCTGCTCGTCACAGATCACCGGGACCTCCTTGCGCTGCGGCGCACGGTCCAGGCGGAAGGCCAGGGCCTTCAGGTTGACCTCGAGGTACTTCGGGGTCTGGCCCTCACCCGCGTAGCCACCCTCACGGGCGACCTGGAAGGGGACCTTCTCCTTGCTGCGCTCGCGGACGGTCACCACGAAGCCCGGCTTCATCTGGTACGACGGCTTGTTGACCTTGCCACCGTTGACCTCGATGTGGCCGTGGACGACCATCTGGCGGGCCTGGTAGATGGTGCGGGCGATGCCCGAACGCAGGACCAGGGAGTCCAGACGGGTCTCCAGCTCGGCGACGAGCGCCTCACCGGTCTTGCCCTCGGCCTTCTTCGCGCGGTCGAACGCGCGCGCCATCTGCTTCTCGCTCAGGTCGTACTGGGCGCGCAGACGCTGCTTCTCGAGCAGACGGACCTTGTAGTCCGAGTTCTGCTTGCGGCCACGGCCGTGCTGGCCGGGCGGGTACGGGCGGGCCTCGAAGTACTTGACGGACTTCGGGGTCAGCGGCACGCCGAGCGCACGCGCGATCTTGACCTTGGGACGCTTCTGGTTCGCCATGAACCAAACCTTCCTTGCTTACGAATACGGCTTCCACCAGGTGTTGACGGAGGTCGCACGTCGCGACCCGGAGAAAACCCCGCCGCCTGCGCGATGGGATCAGCCGCTCTCCGGAGCCGGGCACGAGAGTGCTTGTCACACGGACGGACCGGAATCCGGGCCACCCGCGACACCGAAACGGTGCGCGACGCTCCTGGTGCGGGCCCCTCGGAAGGGGCCTACCGCCGATGCCCCGCTGGTGCGGCCGGTCGGTGGGGTCTCCCCCGCCGCCGTCCCGGGACATGGCACTCCGACCGAGTATACCCGCCGATCACTCGCCCTTTTGCCCGGGCTGCCGCTCGGGCTCCCGCTCCGGCTGCTGCTCGCTCCGCCGCTCCCCGCGCAGCCGCCCCCGGGTCCAGTCCACGACGTCCGCGTACCGGGCCTCACCGCCGCGCCGGGTCGGCCGGTAGTACTCCCTGCCGTGCACCGCGTCCGGCGCGTACTGCTGGGTGGCGATGCCCTCCGGCAGGTCGTGCGGGTACTGGTAGCCCTTGCCGTGGCCGAGCTTGCCCGCGCCGCCGTAGTGCGCGTCCCGCAGGTGTGCCGGCACCGCGCCCGCCAGGCCCTGCCGGACGTCCGCCAGCGCCGCGTCGATCGCCAGGTAGGCCGCGTTCGACTTCGGGGCCAGGGCCAGCGCGATCGCCGCCTGGGAGAGGATGATCCGCGCCTCCGGGAAGCCGATCAGCGCCACCGCCTGGGCGGCCGCCACCGCCGTCTGCAGCGCCGTCGGGTCCGCCAGGCCGACGTCCTCGCTGGCCGAGATCATCAGCCGGCGGGCGATGAACCGCGGGTCCTCGCCGGCCTCGATCATCCGGGCCAGGTAGTGCAGGGTCGCGTCCACGTCGCTGCCCCGGATCGACTTGATCAGCGCGCTCGCCACGTCGTAGTGCTGGTCGCCGTCCTTGTCGTAGCGCACCGCCGCCTGGTTGACCGCCGTCTCCGTGGTGGCCAGCGTGATGCTCGGCTCGCCCTTCTCCAGCGCCGCCCCGGCCGCCGCCTCCAGCGTGGTGAGCGCCCGCCGGGCGTCGCCGCCGGCCAGCCGCACCAGGTGGTCCTCGGCCTCCCCGGTCAGCTCCAGCGCGCCCTCCAGGCCGCGCTCGTCGGCCACCGCGCGGCGCAGCAGCGCACGGACGTCCTCGTCGGTCAGCGACTCCAGGGTGAGCAGCAGCGAGCGGGACAGCAGCGGGGAGATCACCGAGAAGTACGGGTTCTCGGTGGTCGCCGCGATCAGGGTGACCCAGCGGTTCTCCACGGCCGGCAGCAGCGAGTCCTGCTGGGCCTTGGAGAAGCGGTGGATCTCGTCCAGGAAGAGCACCGTCTCCCGGCCGGACATCCCGACCGCCCGCCGGGCGCCGTCGATCACCGCCCGGACCTCCTTGACCCCGGCGGTGATCGCGGACAGCTCGACGAAGCGCCCCTCGACGGCCTGGCTGATCACGTGCGCCAGGGTGGTCTTCCCGGTGCCGGGCGGCCCCCAGAGGATCACCGAGCTGGTGGCCGCCGGCCCGCGCGAGCCGCCGACCAGCCGCCGCAGCGGCGAGCCGGGCTTCAGCAGCTGCCGCTGCCCGGCCACCTCGTCCAGGGTGCGCGGTCGCATCCGTACGGCCAGGGGCGCCCGCCCGGGCTCCTTGGCCTGGCGTTCCTCGGCGGCGGCGGTGAAGAGGTCCGGTTCGTCCACACCGGAAGCCTATGCGAGGGCTCGGACACCGAGCCCGGCCCGCGGCCCCGGCCCCCGACCGACGGGGTCCGGCCGACGCGCTAGTCGAGCCCGGCCGCGTGGTCCGGAACGTACTTCTGCAGGTCGCGCGGGGGCCGCCGGTAGCCGCGCGAGGCCGGGCGGGGCGGCAGCTCGATCTGCGGCGCCTTGATCTCGTGGTACGGCACGGTGGAGAGCAGGTGGGCGATCATGTTGATCCGGGCCCGGCGCTTGTCGTCGCTCTCCACCACGTGCCAGGGCGAGTCCGGGATGTCGGTGTGGATGAACATCTCGTCCTTGGCCCGCGAGTACTCCTCCCAGCGGGTGATCGACTCGACGTCCATCGGGGAGAGCTTCCAGCGCTTCATCGGGTCCCCCAGCCGGGCCCGGAAGCGCCGCTCCTGCTCGGTGTCGCTCACCGAGAACCAGTACTTGCGCAGCAGGATGCCCGCCTCGATCAGCATCCGCTCGAAGGTCGGGCACTGGTGCAGGAACTGCCAGTACTCCTCGTCGGTGCAGAAGCCCATCACCCGCTCCACCCCGGCGCGGTTGTACCAGCTTCGGTCGAACAGCACGATCTCCCCGGCCGCCGGCAGGTGTTCGACGTACCGCTGGAAGTACCACTGGGTCTTCTGCCGCTCGGTCGGCGAGGGCAACGCCGCGACCCGGGCGATGCGCGGGTGCAGGTACTCCGTCACCCGCTTGATCGCCCCGCCCTTGCCCGCGGCGTCACGCCCCTCGAAGACCACCACCAGTCGGGCGCCCTCGACCCGCACCCACTCCTGGAGCTTCACCAGCTCCTGCTGCAACCGCAGCAGCTCCCGCTCGTACGGCCTCTTCGCCAGTTGTTCCGGCTTCGCGGTCCGCTGCTCCTCGGCCACCCTCTGATCCTCCGTCCGACCGGCGCTGATGCACACTCACCGTAGGCGCAGCACGGCGAATTCGCAGACCGGAACGGAGCGGGAGGGAACGGAAAGGGACAGCAGGAGACGAAACGGAACCGGAACCGACACGGAACGGACGCGGACCGACGGTCTAGACCGCCACGAAGGGCTCGGGGTAGCGGCAGAGCCCGCGCGGCCCGCCGTCGTACGCCGCCAGCGGCAGCGCCTGGAAGTAGGCCTCCGGCACCTCGAAGGGGCCGACCACCTCGTGCCGCCCGGCCGGCCCGAAGCCGAACCGCGCGTAGTACTCCGGATCGCCGAGGACGACCACGAGCTTCTCCCCCGCGTCCTCGGCCGCCGACAGCGCGGCCCGGACGACGAGCTCGCCGACGCCCCTGCGCTGCCACTCGGGCGCCACCGCGACCGGCGCGAGCGCCACCGCGTCGCCGTCCCCGACCCGGAGCCGGGTCAGCAGCGCGTGGCCGATCACCAGCCCGGTCGCGTCGACCGCGACCACGGACAACCCGGGCAGCCAGGCGGGATCGCGGCGCAGCGCGTCCACCAGGTCCGCCTCGTCCGGGCCGGGGAACGCGGCCATGTGGACGCGTCTGGTCGCCGGGGCGTCCTGCGGACATTCGATTCTCGTTGTGACCTGCATTGAGTCAACCCTCCCTGTGTCACACACCGTTGTGGACCGGCCCCGGGCGGTGGTTGGACCGTCCGGGGCCGTTGCAGGTTAGCGGATGACGCGTCGTCAGGACTTGGGCTGAGCCTCGGCCTTGGCGTCCTCGCGGACCTTGGGCTGGGCGTCCACGCCGGCCTCGCGGCGCTGCGCCGGGGTGATCGGGGTCGGAGCACCGGTCAGCGGGTCACCACCGGTGGACGTCTTCGGGAAGGCGATGACGTCGCGGATGGTGTCGTACCCGCCGAGCAGGGTGACGATCCGGTCCAGACCGAAGGCGACCCCGCCGTGCGGCGGCGGGCCGTAGTTGAACGCGTCCAGCAGGAAGCCGAACTGCGAGGCCGCCTCCTCCTCGGAGAGGCCGATCGCGTCGAACGCCCGCTTCTGCACGTCGCGCTGGTGGATACGGATCGAACCGCCGCCCAGCTCCGAGCCGTTGAGGACCAGGTCGTAGGCGTTGGACAGCGCCGAGCCCGGGTCGGTGTCGAAGGTGTCCAGCGACTCGCGGGTCGGGGCGGTGAACGGGTGGTGCACCGCGTGCCAGCCCTGGAAGGCGCCCTTGTCGTCCTCGATCGGCTCGAACATCGGGAAGTCGACGACCCAGAGGAAGGCCCACTTCGACTGGTCGATCAGCTCGCAGCGGCGGCCGATCTCCAGCCGCGCGGCGCCGAGCAGCTCCTGCGAGGGGCGCTCCTTGCCGGCCGCGAAGAAGACCGCGTCGCCGTTCTTGGCGCCCGCGGCGGCGGCCAGGCCGGCCAGGTGCTCCGCGGAGAGGTTCTTGGCGACCGGGCCGCGCAGCTCGCCGGTCTCGGCGTCGATGAGCACGTAGGCCAGGCCCTTGGCGCCGCGCGCCTTGGCCCAGTCCTGCCAGGCGTCCAGCTGCTTGCGCGGCTGCGAGGCACCGCCGGGCATGACCACGGCGCCGACGTACGGGGCCTGGAAGACCCGGAACTCGGTGCCCTTGAAGTACTCGGTGAGGTCGGTGAGTTCCTGGCCGAAGCGGACGTCCGGCTTGTCCGAACCGTAGCGGCTCATGGCGTCCGCGTAGGTCATCCGCGGCAGCGGGTTCGGGATCTCGTAGCCGTGCACCTCGCGCCAGACGGCGCCGATGATCTTCTCGCCGAGGGCCAGGACGTCCTCCTGGTCGACGAAGGAGGCCTCGATGTCCAGCTGGGTGAACTCCGGCTGCCGGTCGGCGCGGAAGTCCTCGTCGCGGAAGCAGCGGGCGATCTGGTAGTAGCGCTCCATGCCGGCCACCATCAGCAGCTGCTTGAACAGCTGGGGCGACTGCGGCAGCGCGTACCAGTGGCCGGGCTGCAGGCGGACCGGGACGAGGAAGTCGCGGGCGCCCTCGGGGGTGGAGCGGGTGAGGTACGGCGTCTCGATGTCGAGGTAGTCGTTCTCCTCCATCACCCGGCGGATGATGTTGTTGACCTTGGAGCGCAGCCGCAGGCCCTTGGCGGGGCCCTCCCGGCGCAGGTCCAGGTAGCGGTAGCGCAGCCGGACCTCCTCGTTGACCGTGCCCGGCTCGTACTCGGCGACCGGGAAGGGCAGCGGGGCGGCCTCGGAGAGGACCTCGATGTCGCTGACGACGACCTCGACGGCGCCGGTCGGGATGTCGGGGTTCTCGTTGCCCTCGGGGCGGACGCGGACGTCGCCGACGACCTTGACGCAGTACTCGGCGCGCAGGCCGTGCACCGAGTCCAGGTCGCGGACCACGATCTGCACGGTGCCGGAGGCGTCGCGCAGGTCGATGAAGGCCACGCCGCCGTGGTCGCGGCGGCGGGCGACCCAGCCGGCCAGGGTGACGGTGGTGCCTGCGTGCTCCGGGCGGAGCGTGCCCGCGTCGTGCGTGCGGATCACAGCTGCTTCTCCTTCAGGGTGGTGACGAGTGCGTCGAGGGCGACGGGAGTCTGCTCGCCGGTGCTCAGGTCCTTGAGCTGGACGACGCCCTCGGCGAGGTCCCGGTCCCCGGCGATCAGGGCGAAGCGGGCGCCGGACCGGTCGGCGGACTTCATGGCGTTCTTGATGCTCTTGACGCCGAAGGCGAGGTCGGTGGCCACGCCGGCCCGGCGCAGCTCGACCACCTTGGCGAACAGGACGTTCTTGGCCTCCTCGCCGAGCGCGACCGCGTACACGGCGGTGGCGGCCGGCAGGTCGAGGGTGACGCCCTCGGCCTCCAGCGCGAGGAAGCTGCGGTCCACGCCGAGGGCCCAGCCGACGGACGGCAGCGCCGGGCCGCCGATCATCTCGGAGAGCCCGTCGTAGCGGCCGCCGCCGCCGATCGCGGACTGCGCGCCGAGGCCGTTGTGCACGAACTCGAAGGTGGTGCGGGTGTAGTAGTCCAGGCCGCGGACCAGCTTCGGGTCGTCCACGAAGGCCACGCCGGCCGCGGTGAGCAGCTCGCGGACCTTCTCGTCGTACGCCTTGCAGTCCTCGCAGAGGAAGTCGCGCAGCATCGGAGCGCCGACCAGCTGCTCCTGCACCGACTCGCGCTTGTCGTCCAGGACGCGCAGCGGGTTGATCCCGGCCCGGCGGCGGGTGTCCTCGTCGAGGTCCAGGCCGCCCAGGAACTCGATCAGCGCGGCGCGGTAGACCGGGCGGCACTGCTTGTCGCCGAGGCTGTTGAGCAGCAGCGAGTAGTCGCGCAGGCCCAGCGAGCGGAAGGCGTCGTCGGCCAGGATGATCAGCTCGGCGTCCAGCGCCGGGTCCTCGGCCCCGATCGCCTCGGCGCCGACCTGGGAGAACTGGCGGTAGCGGCCCTTCTGGGCGCGCTCGTAGCGGTAGTAGGAGCCGGAGTACCAGAGCTTGACCGGCAAGTTGCCCTGCTTGTGCAGGTTGGCCTGGAGCGCGGCGCGCAGCACCGAGGCGGTGCCCTCCGGGCGCAGCGCGAGCTCGTCGCCGCCCTTGGTGGTGAGGGTGTACATCTCCTTGGTGACGATGTCGGTGGACTCGCCGACACCGCGGGAGAACAGCTTCACGTCCTCGAAGACCGGGGTCTCGACGTAGCCGTAACCGGCCCGGCGGGCGGGCGCGGCGATGCGCTCGCGGATCGCCAGGAAGGTCGCGGAGCTGGGGGGCAGCAGGTCGTAGGTGCCCTTGGGGGCGGTGAAGGTGCTCAACTTCTCTTCCGTCACATTCCTCGTCGCGGGAAAGCCGGGGCGCCGACCGCCCCCGCTGCCTGTCGGAGGTAGGGGTTGGTGGCGCGCTCGCGGCCGATGGTGGTCTGACCGCCGTGGCCGGAGAGGACCACGGTGGAATCGTCGAGGGGCAGGCACACCCGGGCCAGCGACGCCATGATCGCCTCGCTGTCCCCGCCCGGGAGGTCGGTGCGCCCGATGGAGCCGGCGAACAGCAGGTCGCCCGAGAACAGCACCGGGGGGAGGTCCTCGGCACCGGGCGTCCGGAAGGTCACCGACCCCCCGGTATGGCCCGGGGCGTGGTCCACGGTGAGCCGCAGGCCGGCCAGTTCCAGCACGCTGCCGTCGGTGAGTTCGCGCACGTCGTCGGGCTCGCCGACGGTGAGTTCGCCCATCAGCTGGGTGCCCAGGGAGCGGCCGAGCGCCTTCTCCGGGTCGGACATCATGTACCGGTCCTCGGGGTGGATCCAGGCCGGGACGCCGCGGGCGCCGCAGACCGGGACCACCGAGGCCACGTGGTCGATGTGGCCGTGCGTGAGCAGCACGGCGACGGGCTTGAGCCGGTGCTCGCGGACCATGTCCTCGACGCCGCGGGCCGCCTGGTGGCCGGGATCGACGATGACGCACTCCTCGCCCGCCGCCGGAGCGACCAGGTAGCAGTTGGTGCCCCAGGCTCCTGCGGGGAATCCGGCGATGAACACGCGCGTCCTTCGTGATGCGGTCGGTGGCGACGAGGATGGAAGTCAAGTGGTGTACGGGCAGCCTACCGGCGGTACGGCTCCGGTTGCGAACCAGATAGGGGTGGCGGGACACGTCCGTCTGACAGGTTCACCACGTCCTTACGGGCCCGGTCCCTACACTTGGCCGCCGAGGGATGCGATGATCCGCTCCGGAATCCATCCACTTTTCCCGCACATCCGTAGGAGACACGGCCGGTGGTCAGCAGCGAACAGCGGCGGCGGCAGCTCGCCCGCGAGAAGTACGAGCGCCAGATGGAGCGCCGGGTCGAGATCGCGGCCGCGCGCAAGCGCCGCAACACGATCCTGGGCGCGTCGCTGGCCGTCGTGGTCCTGGCCGGGGGCGGGACGCTCTTCGCCACCGGCGCGTTCGGCTCGGACGACAAGGACAAGGGCTCCACGAGCGGCGCGCAGGCCGCGCCGACCCGCACCGCGGAGCCGACCGCCCCGACCCGCAAGCCGGTCGAGGGCTGCACGACCCCCGCGCCGGGCGCCCCCAACGGCAAGCAGTGGCAGGCCGAGCCGGCCATGACGGTCGACCCGGGCGGCTCGTACACCATGGCGCTGGACACCAACTGCGGCAAGGTGACGATCGCGCTGGACGCGGCCAAGGCCCCGCACACGGTGAACTCCTTCGCCTACCTGGCCGGTGAGAAGTACTTCGACCACACCAAGTGCCACCGCCTCACCACCGACGGCATCTTCGTGCTGCAGTGCGGCGACCCGACCGCCAGCGCGACCGTCCCGGGCGGTGCGGGCGGCCCCGGCTACAAGTTCGCGGACGAGAACCTGACCGGCGCGACCTACCCGGCGGGCACCGTGGCGATGGCCAACTCCGGCCCGGGCACCAACGGCAGCCAGTTCTTCCTGGTCTACAAGGACACCCAGCTGCCGCCGAAGTACACCCCCTTCGGGAAGATCACCGGCGGCCTGGACGTGGTGCAGAAGATCGCCGCCGCCGGCACCCTGGAAGGCTCCACGGACGGCCACCCGATGGCCGACGTGACGTTCAACTCCCTTACGGTGTCGAAGGGTTGACCAGTCCCGGGGCCGCCGGCGAGCGGTGTCCGCACCGCCGCCGCCCGGCCCCGGCCCGAAATCGCCCGGCCCGGATGCGGACAGCACCGGGCCTGGTCGCCTATGTTGGCGTTGTATAGGGTGCCCGGACCCGCCTAGCCGCCACCCTCGGCAGCAAAGCACGGCGGACGGGGACGGCGGACTCATCGGTCCGCCGCACATCAACTGTGGACGACGGTCGCGCGCCGCCCCGGCGCGGGCGCGACGTCATGTGGAGGACGCGCTATGAGCAGCGACCCGTGGGGCCGTGTGGACGAGCAGGGCACGGTCTACGTCAGGACGGCCGACGGCGAACGCGTCGTGGGTTCCTGGCAGGCCGGCTCGCCCGAGGAGGCCCTCGCCTACTTCGAGCGCAAGTACCAGGGCATCGAGGTGGAGATCGGCCTGCTGGAGAAGCGGGTGCGCACCACCGACCTGGCCGCCAAGGACGCCCAGACCGCGCTGGAGCACCTGCGCGCGCAGGTGGTCGAGGGGCACGCGGTGGGTGACCTGGAGGCCCTGGCCAAGCGGCTGGACACGCTCGCCGGCGAGATCGAGAGCCGGCGCGAGGAGCGCAAGGCCGCCCGCGCCAAGGCCCAGGACGAGGCCCGCGCGGCCAAGGAGGCCCTGGTCGCCGAGGCCGAGCAGCTCGCCGAGTCCACCCAGTGGCGGGAGGCCGGGGACCGGCTGCGCGCCCTGGTGGACACCTGGAAGGGCCTGCCCCGCCTGGACCGCAAGAGCGACGACGAGCTGTGGCACCGCTTCTCGCACGCCCGCTCGGTCTTCTCCAAGCACCGCAAGGCGCACTTCGCCACCCTGGACGCCGAGCGCGAGAGCGCCCGGCAGACCAAGGAGGCCCTGGTCGCCGAGGCCGAGGCGCTGTCCTCGTCCACGGACTGGGGCAGCACCGCGGCCGCCTACCGCGACCTGATGGCGCGCTGGAAGGCCGCCGGCCGCGCCCAGCGCGACATCGAGGACGAGCTGTGGGCCCGGTTCCGCGGCGCGCAGGACGTCTTCTTCCAGGCCCGCTCCGCGGTGTTCAGCGAGCGGGACGCCGAGCAGGTGGAGAACCAGAAGCTCAAGGAGGCGCTGGCCGCCGAGGCCGAGGCGATCCTGCCGATCACCGACCTGAAGGCCGCCAAGGCCGCGCTGCGCGAGATCAACGAGCGCTGGGAGGCGATCGGGCACGTGCCGCGCGAGGTCCGTCCGAAGCTGGACGGCCGGCTCAACGCGGTCGAGCGGGCCATCCGCGAGGCCGAGGACAGCGAGTGGAAGCGCTCCAACCCGGAGGCCAAGGCCCGCGCGGCCGGCATGGTCGGCCTCTTCCAGGCCAAGGCCGACAAGATCCAGACGGACCTGGACAAGGCCCGCGCGGCCGGCAACGCCTCCAAGGCCGCCAAGCTGGAGTCCGAGCTGGCCGGCGTGCGGACCCTGCTGGAGCAGGCGCACAAGAGCCAGGAGGAGTTCAGCGGCTGATCCCCGTCTGAACCGGCCCGGCCCGAACGGCCGGGCACGGACGACGAAGGCCCCCGGGGAACTCCCCGGGGGCCTTCGTCATGCCTCCGCCGTCACTTCCGGGCGGAGGTGACGCGGTAGACGTCGTACACGCCCTCGACGCCGCGCACCGCCTTGAGCACGTGGCCCAGGTGCTTCGGGTCGCCCATCTCGAAGGTGAAGCGGCTCATCGCCACCCGGTCGCGGGAGGTCTGCACCGCCGCCGACAGGATGTTGACGTGCTGGTCGGAGAGCACCCGGGTGACGTCCGAGAGCAGGCGGGAGCGGTCCAGCGCCTCGACCTGGATGGCCACCAGGAAGACCGACGACTGGGTGGCCGCCCACTCGACGTCGATCATGCGCTCCGGCTGCTGGCTCAGCGACTCCACGTTGACGCAGTCGGCGCGGTGCACCGACACGCCGTTGCCGCGGGTCACGAAGCCGACGATCGGGTCGCCCGGCACCGGGGTGCAGCAGCGGGAGAGCTTGACCCAGACGTCCTCGACGCCCTTGACGATCACGCCAGGGTCGCCCTTGGCCCGGCGGCGCACCGCCCGGCGGTTGTCGTGCGTCGGGGTGGCGGTCTCCGCCAGGTCCTCGGTCGCGCCCTCCTCGCCGCCGAGCGCCTGGACCAGCTTCTGGACGATGTTCTGCGCGGCGATGTGGCCCTCGCCGATCGCGGCGTAGAGCGAGGAGATGTCGGGGTAGCGCATCTCGTGGGCCAGGGTGACCAGCGAGTCGCCGGTCAGGATCCGCTGGATCGGCAGGCCCTGCTTGCGCATCGCCCGGACGATCGCCTCCTTGCCGTGCTCGATCGCCTCCTCGCGGCGCTCCTTGGAGAACCAGGCACGGATCTTGTTGCGGGCACGCGGCGACTTGACGAAGCCCAGCCAGTCCCGGGACGGGCCGGCGTTCTCCGCCTTGGAGGTGAACACCTCGACGGTGTCACCGTTCTCCAGGGTCGACTCCAGCGGCACCAGCCGCCCGTTCACCCGGGCGCCTATCGTCCGGTAGCCGACCTCGGTGTGCACCGCGAAGGCGAAGTCGACCGGGGTCGCGCCGGCCGGCAGGGCTATCACGTCGCCCTTGGGAGTGAAGACGAAGACCTCGTTGCTGGCCAGGTCGAAGCGGAGCGACTCCAGGAACTCGCCCGGGTCGGCGGTCTCCTTCTGCCAGTCCAGCAGCTGCCGCAGCCAGGCCATCTCGTTGACGGCGCCGGCCTTGTCGTCCTTGCGGACCTGGGTCGGGGTGTCGGTGCGGACCTTGGAGGCCCCGGCCACCGCGCGCTGCTTGTACTTCCAGTGCGCGGCGATGCCGTACTCGGCCCGCCGGTGCATGTCGAAGGTGCGGATCTGGAGTTCGACGGGCTTGCCGCCGGGGCCGATCACCGTCGTGTGCAGCGACTGGTACATGTTGAACTTGGGCATCGCGATGTAGTCCTTGAACCGCCCCGGCACCGGGTTCCACCGCGCGTGGATGGTGCCCAGCGCCGCGTAGCAGTCGCGGACGGTGTCGACCAGGACCCTTATGCCCACCAGGTCGTAGATCTCGGCGAAGTCCCGGCCCCGGACGATCATCTTCTGGTAGACCGAGTAGTAGTGCTTCGGCCGGCCGGTGACGGAGGCGGTGATCCGGGCGCCGCGCAGGTCCGCCTGCACCTGGTCGATGACGGTCGCCAGGTACTCGTCCCGCTTGGGGGCGCGCTCGGCGACCAGGCGGACGATCTCGTCGTACATCTTGGGGTAGAGGATCGCGAAGGCGAGGTCCTCCAGCTCCCACTTGATGGTGTTCATGCCCAGCCGGTGCGCCAGCGGGGCGTAGATCTCCAGCGTCTCGCGGGCCTTCTTCTCCTGCTTCTCCCGCTTGAGGTAGCGCATCGTGCGCATGTTGTGCAGGCGGTCGGCCAGCTTGATCACCAGGACGCGCGGGTCCTTGGCCATCGCGACGACCATCTTGCGGACGGTCTCGGCCTGCGCGGCCTCGCCGAACTTGACCCGGTCCAGCTTGGTGACGCCGTCCACCAGCAGGGCCACCGAGTCGCCGAAGTCCTTGCGCAGGGTCTCCAGGCCGTAGTCGGTGTCCTCGACGGTGTCGTGCAGCAGCCCGGCCATCAGGGTCGGCGCGTCCATCCCGAGCTCGGCCAGGATCGTCGCGACGGCCAGCGGGTGGGTGATGTACGGGTCGCCGCTCTTGCGCTTCTGCCCGCGGTGCCACTTCTCGGCGACCGCGTACGCCTTCTCGATGTCGCGCAGCAGTGCCGGGTCGGCCTTGGGGTCGTTCGCCCGGATCGAGCGGAACAGCGGCTCCAGCACGGGGTTGAGCACGCTGGAGCGCTGACCGCCGAGGCGGGCCAGGCGGGCGCGCATGCCGCCGGTGGAGCCGCGGCCGGACGGGGCGGGCGAACGCGGGGAGGTCGGCGCCGGGCGTGCCGGGGTGGCCCCCGAGGGCGTGGGACGGTCTTCGGGAGCGGCCGCTGCGGCCGTGGGCACAACCTCGTCGGGCAAGGACAACTCCTCGGGGCACCGGGCCGACCCCTGCCGCGGTCCGAACGGACGGACACAACCGGGAGGGGATGAATCTTCATGGTACCGAGCCGGGCGCCCCGGTGTTCATCCGGCCGGGCCAGGAAACGGAAGGGCGGCGGTCGGATCGCTCCGGCCGCCGCCCTTCGTGCACGTCCCTCAGACCGTGACCAGCGTCTCCAGCGGAGCGCCGGCCAGGTGCCCGGCCAGCCGCGCGCGGCCGTCCAGGAAGCCCAGCTCCATCAGCACCACGACGCCCGCCAGCTCGGCGCCGGCCTCCTTCACGAGGTCGAGCGAGGCACCGATGGTCCCGCCGGTGGCCAGCACGTCGTCCACCACCAGCACCCGCTCACCGGGCGCGAAGGCGTCGCACTGCACCTCCAGCGTCGCCGAGCCGTACTCCAGCTCGTACGAGCGCTGGAACACCTCGCCGGGCAGCTTGCCCTGCTTGCGGATCGGCACGAAGCCGAGCCCGGCCGCGAAGGCCGCCGGGGCCGCCAGCACGAAACCGCGCGCCTCCAGGCCGACCACCTTGGTCGCCCCGAGCTCCTTCGCCCGGTCGGCCAGCGCCCGGGTGAGGGCGCCGAAGGCCTCGGCATCGGCGAGCAGCGGCGCGATGTCCTTGAACAGCACACCCGGCTTCGGGTAGTCCGGGACGTCCCGGATCCGGCTGTTCAGCAGCTCGGCCAGGGAACTCCTCCCGCCCGGCGGCGGGCCGGGAGGGACGGTGTCGGCGGTGGTCACGGTGGTGTCCTCGGGGTCGTGGTTCGGTTCAGCGCTTGGTGGACGGACGGCCCTTGGCCCGGGAGCCGGCCGCACGGCCACGCTGACCGACCATACCCGCGGGCTGGCCCTCGTCGGCGGTCTCGTCCGCGGGCCCCTCGTCCTCGGCCTTGGCGGCCGCGGCCCGGTGCTGCAGGACGCGCTTGCGCAGCGCCTTCATCTCGGGCTGCTCCTCCTTGAGCTGCGCCAGCAGCGGGGTGGCGACGCAGATCGAGGAGTAGGCACCGGCCGCGAGGCCGATGAACAGCGCGAGCGAGATGTCGTTCAGCGTGCCGGCGCCGAGCAGGCCGCCCCCGATGAACAGCAGCGCGGCGACCGGCAGCAGCGCCACCACGGTGGTGTTGAGCGAGCGCACCAGGGTCTGGTTGAGGCCGGCGTTGGCCGCCTCGCTGTAGGTGAGCTTGTTCTGCTTGGCGAGCCCCTTGGTGTTCTCCTTCACGGTGTCGAAGACGACGACCGTGTCGTAGAGCGAGTACCCGAGGATCGTCAGGAAGCCGATCACCGTACCGGGGGTGACCTCGAAGCCCACCAGGGCGTACACGCCGATGGTGATCAGGAGGTCGTGGATGAGGGCGACCAGGGCCGCCACCGCCATCCGCCACTCGAAGGCGATCGCGAGGTAGGCCGTCACCAGGATCATGAAGATGACCAGACCGGTGAGCGCCTTGTTGGAGATCTGCTTGCCCCAGCTGGGGCCGATCACCTGGGCCTCGACGGTGTCCAGCGGGACGCCGACCTTCTCGGCGAGCTGCGAGCGCACCTCGTCGGAGCTCTTCGGCTCGTCGGTGCTGACCTGGATGCGGATCTTGCCGTTGTCGGTCGACTGCACCAGCGGGTGCGAGGAGACGACCTGGTCGGCCTTCTCCTGCGCCTGCGAGACGGTCAGGCCGGGCTTGGTCACGGTGTAGACCGAGCCGCCCTTGAACTCGATGCCCAGGTGCAGGCCCATGGCCAGACCGATCGCCGCGACCAGCACGATCACGCCGGAGATGGAGTACCAGAGCTTGCGGCGCCCGACGAAGTCGAAGCTGATTTCGCCCTGGTAGAGCCGGTGGCCCAGGTTGGAGAAGCGTGACACGGTGTCAGGCCTCCTTCACGGCGGCAGAGGAGGAGGAGCTGCGGCGACGGCTGCTGCGCAGCGGCGGGCGGGCGCCCAGGCGCTTCGGGTCCAGGCCGGACCACGGGTGGCCGTCCAGGAAGAACTTGCGGCGGGCCAGCAGCGTGATCAGCGGCTTGGTGAACAGGAAGATCACCACGACGTCGAGCGCGGTGGTCAGACCCAGGGTGAACGCGAAGCCCTGGACCTTGCCGACCGAGACCAGGTAGAGCACGGCGGCACAGAGGAAGGACACGAAGTCCGAGACCAGGATGGTGCGCCGGGCGCGCGGCCAGGCCCGCTGGACCGCCGGGCGCAGCGGGGCGCCCTCGCGGACCTCGTCGCGGATGCGCTCGAAGTACACGATGAAGGAGTCGGCGGTGATGCCGATCGCGACGATCGCGCCGCAGACCGCGGGCAGGTTCAGCGCGAAGCCGATCCCGCCGCCGAGCAGGCTCATGATCGAGTAGGTCATGATCGCGGAGACGATCAGACCGGCGATCGACACCAGGCCGAGGCCGCGGTAGTAGACCAGCGAGTAGGCGACGACCAGCAGCATGCCGATCGCGCCGGCGACGAGGCCGGCCTTGAGCTGGTCGCTGCCGAGCGCCGGGGAGACGGTGGTGATGTCGCTCTTGACGAACTCCAGCGGCAGGGCGCCGTAGCTCAGCACGTTGGAGAGGTCCTGCGCCTCGGCCTGGGTGAAGCGGCCGGTGATGACCGCGCTGCCACCCTGGATCGGGCCGTTGACCTGCGGGTGCGAGACGACCTGGTTGTCCAGCACGATGGCGAACTGGTTGTTCGGCGGGGCCTGGGCGGACAGCTTGCCGGTGACGTCGGCGAAGGCGGTGTTGCCCTTGTCGTTGAACTGCAGCTGGACCTGCCAGCCGGCACCGGTCTGGGTGTCGATGGTGGCCTGGGCCTTGGAGACGTCCGAGCCCTTCACGGCCGCGGGGCCGAGCGCCAGCTTCTCGTAGTAGCCGTTCTCGGCCTTCTGGGAGCAGGCGACGACGGCCTTGTCCTCGGCGCCGGTCTGGGCGGCGCGGACCTCGGGCTTGGAGCAGTCGAGGGCGGCGAACGCGGCGGACAGCTCCGGCGGCACGGTGCCCTGGGTCATCGCGGCGCTCAGGTCGGCGGCGCTCGGCGGGGTGGCCGGGGCGCTCGGGGTGCCGGTGGCGGCCGGGGCCGCGCTGCCGGTGGCGGCGGCGGACGGGGCCGCGCTCGCGCCGGTGGCGGCGGCGGACGGGGTGGTGGTGCCCTCGGCGGCCAGTGCCTCACCGACGGTGCGGCCCTGCTTGGTGGCGCTCGCGGACGGCGTGCCGGTGGCGGCGGCCGACGGGGTGGCGCCGGCGGCAGGGGTCGCGGCCGGGGTGCCGGTGGCACCGGCGGACGGGGTGCCGGTGGGCGCCGGGGCGGTGATCCCGCTCGGGGCCACGGCCAGGACCGGACGGAAGAACAGCTTCGCGGTGGTACCCACCTGATCCGCCGAGTTCTGCCGGTCGCCGCCCTTGGGGATGTTCACGATGATCGTGCTGTCGCCCTGGGTCTGGACCTCCGCCTCGGAGACACCCATGCCGTTGACGCGGCGCTCGATGATCCCGGTGGCGATGTCCATGTTGGACTTGTTGATCGCCTTGGGGTCGGTCGACTTCGCGGTCAACGTGATGCTGGTGCCACCGGCGAGGTCGATCCCGAGCCGGGGCTTGGTGTTGCCCGTCCCGAACATGAGGGCGACCAGTCCGACGGTGACGACCAGGATGAGGGCCAGTGCCCGCCCTGGGTAGCCGTCGCGCGGGCGCGACTTGGGTGCTGCCACCTTGCTCGTTTCTCCCTGTCCATGCCACCTCCCCGACCGGACCCCCGTCCGGCTCGTGGCTGAACGGGGGTGCGGAGGTTCTGCGGCCCTGAGGTCCTGTGGGCTCGCGGCACTGTGCCGCGCGGCCGAGCGGGTTGCCCGGCCGTACTACTTGCTCGCGGGAGCCCCGCCCTCGACGTCACCCTTCTCGGCGCCGTCCTTGGTGAGCGACAGCGGCTTGTCCTCGACCGGCTCGGCGTCGGCGTCCTCGGCCTCCGGCTCGGGGAGCTCGTCGTCGGCGGGGCGGCCGTTGATGATCGCGTCGTACTCCTGGGGGTCCAGGACGGCCGCGATCGCGCTCTTGGTGAAGTGGGTGACCACGCCGGGCGCGATCTCCAGCTCGACGGTCTCGTCGTTGACCGCCTTCACCTGGGCGTACAGACCGCCGATGGTGCGCACTCCGGCCCCCGGCTCCAGCGAGGTCTGCATGCTCTGCTGCTGCTGCTGGCGCTTCTTCTGCGACCGGAACATGAGCACGATCGCGATGATCGGGAGGAGAAGGATGATGAGGTTCACTGCAGCCAGGGTCCTTTACGGGCCGCCGGGCCGGCGGCCTGTGTGGTATGGGTCGGCCCGTCAGGTGAGAGGGGCGGTCCGGCGGAGTCTATGCAACCCCGAACTGATCGGACAACGCCAAGCATCGCATCCTGCCGCCGAAAGTGGCGACCCTCCGCCTGCACGGTTTCCCCGGGCTCCGTTCCCGGCTCCTCCTTGCGGTGCACCGGCCGCGCCGGGCGGGAACGCACCACCCGGGCTCACCCGTTCAGCCGATGGCGGTCAACTTTCGTCGGCCGGGAGGAGCTCCGGCCGGGTCGGCGCGCCGCCCCGGATGGTCTGGACCGGCGGGGCGAGCCCGAGGTGCTGCCAGGCCGCGGCGGTGGCGATCCGCCCGCGCGGCGTCCGGGCCAGCAGGCCCTCGCGGACCAGGAAGGGCTCGGCGACCTCCTCGACCGTCTCGGCCTCCTCCCCCACGGCGACCGCGAGTGTCGACAAACCGACCGGGCCGCCGCCGAACAGCCGCAGCAGCGCGTCCAGCACCGCGCGGTCCAGCCGGTCCAGACCGCGGGCGTCCACCTCGTAGACGGCCAGCGCCTGGGCGGCGATCCCGGCGGTGACCACCCCGTCGTGCCGGACCTGCGCGTAGTCGCGGACCCGGCGCAGCAGCCGGTTGGCGATCCGCGGGGTGCCGCGCGAACGCCCGGCGATCTCGGCGGCGCCCGCCGGGTCTATCTCCACGTCCAGCAGCGCGGCCGAGCGGTGCACCACCCGCTGGAGCTCGGCCGGGGCGTAGAACTCCATGTGGCCGGTGAAGCCGAAGCGGTCGCGCAGCGGGGGCGGCAGCAGGCCGGCCCGGGTGGTGGCGCCGACGAGCGTGAAGGGCGGCAGCTCCAGCGGGATGGCGGTGGCGCCCGGGCCCTTGCCGACGATCACGTCGACCCGGAAGTCCTCCATCGCCATGTAGAGCATCTCCTCGGCGGGCCGGGACATCCGGTGGATCTCGTCGAGGAAGAGCACCTCCCCCTCGGTGAGCGAGGAGAGGATCGCCGCGAGGTCCCCCGCGTGCTGGATGGCCGGGCCGGAGGTGATCCGGATCGGGGCGCCCAGCTCGGCCGCGATGATCATGGACAGGGTGGTCTTGCCCAGCCCGGGCGGCCCGCTCAGCAGCACGTGGTCGGGCGCGGCACCGCGCTTGCGGGCGGCCTGGAGCACCAGGGACAGCTGCTCGCGCACCCGCTCCTGGCCGATGAACTCGTCCAGCAGCTTGGGGCGCAGCGCCGCCTCCACCGCCTGGTCCTCACCGTCGGCGGCGGCCGTGACCAGCCGGTCGGCGGGTTCCGAGTCGTACATCGTGGCGTGCTCCAAGGTCTCCGGAGTCGACAAGGGGACAGATCGTCAGGTGGTCTCAGCGGGCCCGGTTGAGGCCGCGCAGCGCGAGCCGGAGCAGGGCGCCGACGTCCGGCGTCCGCTGGGCCTCTGCCTCCGGGGTGACGGCCGCGACCGCTTCGTCCGCCTCGCGCGGGGCGTAGCCGAGGCCGGTCAGCGCGGAGTGCAGCTGCTCGCTCCACGGCGCCGGGCCGGCCGCGATCGGCTTCTGCGCGGGCACCGCGCCGTGCGGGGCGCCCAGCTTGTCCTTGTACTCCAGCAGCAGCTTGGCCGCCTTCGCCTTGCCGATGCCCGGGACCGCGACCAGCGCCTTCTCGTCGCCGCTGGCGATCGCGGCCCGCAGCGCGTCGGGGCTGTGCACGCCGAGGATCGCCTGCGCGAGCTTGGGGCCGACGCCCGGCGCGGCCTGCAGGATCTCGAAGACGGCGCGCTCGTCGTCGTCCGCGAAGCCGAACAGCGTCAGCGAGTCCTCCCGGACCACCAGCGAGGTCGCCAGCCGGGCCGGCTCGCCCAGCCGCAGACCGGCCAGGGTGTTCGGGGTGCACTGCACCGCCATGCCCACCCCGCCGACCTCGACCACCGCGAGCCCGGAGGAGATGGCCGCCACGGGCCCTTGCACGAAGGCGATCACCGGCCGGTGCCTTTCACAGGAGCAGTGCCTTTCACGGGAACGGAACGGGCTCTCGTCGGAGCGGAGCGGGGCGCGGCCCGGGCGGCCAGCACGGCGGCCTCCAGGCGGCTGGACGCCCCGCCGCGCCAGATGTGGCAGATGGCGAGCGCGAGCGCGTCGGCGGCGTCCGCCGGCTTGGGCGGGGCGTCCAGCCGCAGCAGGCGCTGCACCATGGCCGTGACCTGGGCCTTGTCGGCCCGGCCGGAGCCGGTGACGGCCGCCTTCACCTCGCTGGGGGTGTGCAGGGTGACGGGGATGCCGCGGCGCGTCGCGCAGAGCATCGCGACGGCGCTGGCCTGGGCCGTGCCCATCACGGTGCGCACGTTGTGCTGGGCGAAGACCCGCTCGACGGCGACCAGGTCGGGCCGGTGCTCGTCCAGCCAGGCCTCGATGCCCTGCTCGACCAGCAGCAGCCGCTGCCCGATCCCGGCGTCGGCGGGCGTGCGCACCACCCCGACCCCGGCCATCCGCAGGGGCCGGCCCGGCGCTCCCTCGACCACGCCGACCCCGCACCTGGTCAGCCCCGGGTCGACGCCCAGTACCCGTACCACTCGCCCCGCCTCTCCCTGCCTCGCCACTCGCGGCGAAGGACCCCCGCAGGCTACCGCCCGGGTCCGACAACCCGACCGACGACACCGGCCCGGCGGTCCTGGGACCACCGGGCCGGGCAGTGGGAACGATCACCCACCGACGGTCACCGGGCGGTGATCACTCGCGCGTGATCACCGCCGACGATCACTCGGCGTCGAGCTGCGCACCGACCTCGTCGGAGATGTCGAAGTTGGCGAAGACGTTCTGCACGTCGTCGCTGTCCTCCAGGGCGTCGATCAACTTGAGGATCTTGCGGGCGCCGTCGACGTCCAGCTCGACCTGCATGCTCGGGAGGAAGTTGGCCTCGGCCGAGTCGTAGTCGACGCCGGCGTCCACCAGCGCGGTGCGCACGGCGACCATCTTGGAGGCCTCGGAGACGATCTCGAACGACTCGCCGAGGTCGTTGATCTCCTCGGGCTCCTGGTCCAGGACGACCTCGAAGAGCTTGTCCTCGTCCACGCCGTCGGCCTTGGGGACGATGACGACACCCTTGCGGGTGAAGAGGTACGACACCGAGCCCGGGTCGGCCATCGAGCCGCCGTTGCGGGTCATCGCGACGCGGACGTCGGAGGCCGCGCGGTTGCGGTTGTCGGTGAGGCACTCGATCAGGACGGCGACGCCGTTCGGGCCGTAGCCCTCGTACATGATGGTCTGGTAGTCGGCGCCGCCGGCCTCCAGACCGCCACCGCGCTTGACGGCGCGGTTGATGTTGTCGATCGGGACCGAGCTCTTCTTCGCCTTCTGGATGGCGTCGTAGAGGGTCGGGTTGCCCTGCGGGTCGGGACCGCCCGTGCGCGCCGCCACCTCGATGTTCTTGATCATCTTGGCGAAGAGCTTGCCGCGCTTGGCGTCGATCACGGCCTTCTTGTGCTTGGTGGTAGCCCACTTAGAGTGGCCGGACATCGCCAGCTCCTTTACGTCGCCAAAGGGAAATGAACAGATGAGATCTTACCGGTGTCGTCACCGGTGGGGTGCACACGGTCAGCGCGCGGTCGACCCGCGGTCGGCACCCCGCCCGGTCCGCGGTCAGCTCCGGACGGCCGCGAGGTGCTCCTCGACCATCGCCACGAAGTACGCGTGCACCCGGTGGTCGCCGGTCAGCTCCGGGTGGAACGAGGTGGCCAGCAGGTTGCCCTGGCGCACGGCCACGATCCGGCTGTCCGGGCCGTCCGCGGCGGGCAGCTCGGCCAGCACCTCGACGCCCGCGCCGACCGCCTCGACCCAGGGGGCGCGGATGAAGACGCCGTGCACCGGCGCGTCGTCCAGGCCCTTGAAGGCGACCCCGGACTCGAAGGACTCGTTCTGACGGCCGAAGGCGTTGCGGCGCACCGTCATGTCGATCCCGCCGACGCTCTCCTGGTCTTCGCGGCCGTCCAGGATCTTGTCCGCCAGCATGATCATGCCCGCGCAGGTGCCGTACACCGGCATCCCGGCGGCCACCCGCTCGCGCACCGGGTCCATCACGCCGAACAGCAGCGCCAGCTTGGACATGGTGGTGGACTCCCCACCGGGGATCACCAGCGCGTCGACCTCGGCCAGCTCCTCGGCGCGGCGCACCGGACGGGCGAGCGCGTCGGCCTCGGCCAGCGCCACCAGGTGCTCGCGGACGTCGCCCTGCAGGGCGAGGACGCCGATGACTGGAGTGCTCACGGTCTTCAACCTCAATCGATCGTTACGACGGAAATACGTGGCGCGGCCCGCCGCCGCGCCGGAGCGCTGCGGCGGGCCCGGACCCTCGGAACCCGCGGGAGCCGCGGAGCGACTACCAGCCGCGGTTGGCGTAGCGCTCGGTCTCCGGCAGGGTGTCGCAGTTGATGCCGACCATGGCCTCGCCCAGGTTGCGGGAGGCGTCCGCGATGATCTTCGGGTCGTCGAAGAAGGTGGTGGCCTTCACGATGGCCGCGGCGCGCTTGGCCGGGTCGCCCGACTTGAAGATGCCGGAGCCGACGAAGACGCCCTCGGCGCCCAGCTGGCGCATCAGCGCGGCGTCGGCCGGGGTGGCCACGCCACCGGCGGAGAACAGCACGACCGGCAGCTTGCCGAGCTCGGCGACCTCCTTGACCAGCTCGTACGGGGCGCGCAGCTCCTTGGCGGCGGCGTACAGCTCGTTGTGGTCCAGGGCGCGCAGCTGGCCGATCTCGTTCTTGATCTGGCGCAGGTGGCGGACGGCCTCGACGACGTTGCCGGTGCCGGCCTCACCCTTCGAGCGGATCATGGCCGCGCCCTCGGCGATGCGGCGCAGGGCCTCGCCCAGGTTGGTGGCGCCGCAGACGAAGGGGGTGGTGAAGGCGAACTTGTCCGAGTGGTTGACCTCGTCGGCCGGGGTCAGCACCTCGGACTCGTCGATGTAGTCGACACCGAGCGACTGCAGGACCTGGGCCTCGACGAAGTGGCCGATGCGGGACTTGGCCATCACCGGGATGGAGACCGCGGCGATGATCTCCTCGATCATGTTCGGGTCCGACATGCGGGCCACGCCGCCGTCCTTGCGGATGTCGGCCGGAACCCGCTCCAGCGCCATGACGGCCACCGCGCCGGCGTCCTCGGCGATCTTGGCCTGCTCGGCGTTGACCACGTCCATGATCACACCGCCCTTGAGCTGCTCGGCCATGCCGCGCTTGACCCGGGCGGTGCCGATCTGCGGCTGGTCTGCGGTGGTGGGGGTGGTGGACACGTGAGACCTCACTCGAAGATGAACCAGTGCTATCGCCCTATGGTAGGCGGAACGGGTGGCCTCTCCATGCGCCACCAAGTCCAGCCCGGGCGAAGGGACACGACAAACGGGCCGTATCCCTGGACACCCTAAGCAGGAGCCCCTTCCGGCGTAAGAGCGGGCGGCGGAGCGTCGTCCATCTCGAAGGCCATCGGGAACGGCGCCTTACCCGCCAGCCGGAAGTACCGCACCAGCCGGTGCTCACGCACCGCCCGTGCCGCCCGCACCGCGTCGTTGTGGAACCGGCGGGCCATCGGCACCCGGCGCACCGCGGCCGTCAGATCACGGACCGCCTCCTCGCCGCCCGGCTCGGCCACCAGCGCCGCCACCTGCGCCGGCTCCTCCAGCACCGCCCGCAGCGCGAGGCTCAGCTGGCTCTCCGCCACCTCGCGCTGCTCGTCGTCGGCCTGCCGGGCCGCGTGCGCCGCGTCCAGCAGCAGCAGCGAGGCCGCCGGATCCAGCAGCGAGGACGTCGCCAGCTCCATCGCCACCGAGGCACGGCGGACCAGCTGCGCGTCCAGCGCCGCCCGCGCGGCGTCGATCCGGGCGTGCAGCCGGTCCAAGCGGCCGGCCGTCCAACTCAGGTACATGCCGAGAAGCACCACGGCCACGCCGGCCCAGATCCAGGTAGTCACGGGCCGCTACGTTACCGGGTGTCACCGACCGGCCCGACCGGCGTCAGCCGACCACGACCGCGTTGCGGTAGCCCTCCCGGTCCACGCCCGCCACGTTGACGGCGGTGAACATCCGGGCCCCAGGCGCCGGCCGCACGTGCTCGGCCAGCAGCGCCAGGACGCCCTCCATCAACGCCGCCTTCGCCTCCGGCGTCCGCCCCGGGAACATCTGGACCTCGACGTACACCTGGACGTCGGTCGGGCCCCCGGTGGTACCGACCACGAGCTCCTCGCTCTGCCGGAACACCGTCCGGCAGGACTCCGGCTTCGCGTCCAGGGTCTCCTCGGCGACCCGGTTGATCGCCAGGCCCAGCGCCCGGCGGTCGAAGCCGCCGGCCAGGCCGGCCGAGTAGTCGACGGAGATCTGCGGCATCGGAATTCCCCCAAGCGGTCAAGCGGTTGCGGTCGCCCGACCCTAACCCACCGGCCACCGGGCCGTACCGGCTTCGCCGCGGCCCGGGATCATTCCCCGGCCGATCAGTCCCTGGCCAGCCCGAACCGGCCGCGCCGCCCGCTGCGCTCGTCCTCCTCGACCACCGCCGCGGCCCCCGCCGTCACCGTCTCGTACACCGCGAGGATGTCCGCGCCCACCGTCGACCAGTCGAACCGCCGCACGTGCCGCGAGGCCGCCTTCCGCAGCTCGTCCAGCCGCGCCGGATCGCCCAGCAGCCGCAGCGCCGTCCGGGCCAGCGCGGCCGCGTCCTCCACCGGGAACAGCTCGCCGGCGTCCCCGCCGTCCAGCACCTGCTTGAACGCGTCCAGGTCGCTCGCCAGCACCGGGGCGCCCGCCGACATCGCCTCGACCAGGATGATCCCGAAGCTCTCGCCACCGGTGTTCGGCGCCACGTACAGGTCCACGCTGCGCAGCAGCCGGGCCTTCTCCTCGTCGCTCACCATGCCGAGGAACTCCACCTGCCGGCGCACCTCCGGCGCCAGGCCCGCGACGGCCTCCTCCTCGTCGCCCTTGCCCGCCACCAGCAGCCGCACCCCCGGCCGCTCCGCCAGGATCCCCGGCAGCGCCGCCAGCAGCGTCGGCAGGCCCTTGCGCGGCTCGTTGATCCGGCCGATGAAGCCGATCGTGCCCGGCTCCCCCTTCGCCGCCCCGCCGGTCCAGCGCTCGTCCGGCTCGGCGTCCGCGAAGAACCCCACGTCCACGCCGTTCGGGATCACCACCGCGTCCCCGCCCAGGTGCTCCACCAGGGTCCGCCGGGCGTACTCCGACACCGCGATCCGGGCCCGCATCTTCTCCAGGCCCGGCTGCAGGATCGGCGAGGCCGCGATCATCGCCCGCGAGCGCGGGTTGGAGGTGTGGAACGTCCCCACCATCGGCCCGGTCGCCGACCAGGCGGCCAGCATCGACAGGCTGGGCGAGGCCGGCTCGTGCACGTGCAGGATGTCGAAGCGCCCGTCGTGCAGCCACCGCCGCACCCGCGCCGCCGACAGGATGCCGAAGCTCAGCCGCGCCACCGAGCCGTTGTACGGCACCGCCACCGCCCGCCCGGCCGAGACCACGTACGGCGGCAGCGCCTCGTCGTCCTCGGCCGGCGCCAGCACCGACACCTCGTGCCCCAGGCCGATCAGGTGCTCGGCCAGGTCCCGGATGTGGAACTGCACCCCGCCGGGGACGTCCCAGTCGTACGGGCAGACGATGCCGATCTTCACGGGTTCCTCAAGCTCCTTCGGACAGTCGTACGGGTCGGCGGTCAGACGGTCGTACGGCGGCGGTCAGGACCCGGAGGCCTCGGCCGCGGGCTCGGGCGCCGCCTCCGCGCGCACCGCGGAGCGCCCCCCCACCGTCTCACGGGACGGCAGGTCGGCCAGCCAGAACTTCTGCAGCATGTGCCAGTCCTGCGGGTGCTCGCGCACGCCCCGCTCCCAGACCGCCGCGATCGCCTGGGTCATCGCCCGCGCCCGCTCCTTGCGGTCCCCCTCCTCCGGCACCGTCACCTCGGGGTGGATCCGCGCCCGCAGCACCGGGCCGTCGTACCAGAGCGTCACCGGCAGCAGCGCCGCCCCGGTCCGCTGGCACAGCGCCGCCGGCCCGGCCGGCATCCGGGTCGCCTCGCCGAAGAAGGACACCTCGATGCCCGCCTCCGACAGGTCCCGGTCCCCCACCAGACACACCAGCCGGCCCTCGCGCAGCCGCCGCGCCAGCGTCCCGATCACGTTCACCGAACCGCCGGTCAGCGCCAGGACCTCCATGCCCTGGCCCTCCCGGAACGCCACGAACCGGTCGAACAGCCGCTCCGGCTTCAACCGCTCCGCGACCGTGGTGAACGGGTACCCCTGCTGCGCCACCCAGGTGCCCGCCAGGTCCCAGTTGCCCATGTGCGGCAGCGCTATCACCGCGCCCCGACCGGCCTCCAGTTGCGCCCGCAGGTGCTCGAAGCCCTCCACCTGGACGTCCCGGGCCACCCGCTCCCGGCTCCACACCGGCAGCCGGAACGACTCCATCCAGTACCGCAGGTACGAGCGCATCCCGGCCCGCGACAGCGCCCGCAGCCCGGCCTCGTCCAGCTCCGGACGGACCCGGCGCAGGTTCGCCTCCAGCTGCAGCACCCGCTTGCCGCGCCTGCGCCACGCGTAGTCCGCCAGCCGGTCGAACAGCCCCCGCGCCACCGGCTCCGGCAGGTGCTTCAGCAGCCCCCACCCGAGCGCGTACGCCCAGTACACCACTCGGTCCGTCACCGCAGGACGCCCCCCATCAGCTCCCGGCCGCCGCTCGGTCGGCCTCGAACGCCTCGCGGCGCACGGTCAGCACCCGCTGGAACACCGTCACCAGACTGCCCGCCGCCACCAGCCACAACGCCACCGGCAGCAGCCACTCCACGTACGGCACACCGAACGTCTGCAGGCCCGCGACCCCGGCCGCCACCAGGCTGGCCACCAGCCGCTCGGCCCGCTCCACCAGCCCCGACACGTCACACGGCAGGCCCTGGCTCTCCGCCCGCGCCTTGGTGTACGACACCACCAGACCGCTCGCCAGGCAGAAGATCGCCACCGCGCACAGCAGGTTGTCGTCACCCTTGCCCGCGTACCACATCGCCAGGCCGCCGAAGATCGCCGCGTCCGCGACCCGGTCCAGCGTGGAGTCCAGGAACGCCCCCCACTTGCTGGTCCGGCCCAGTTGACGGGCCATGTTCCCGTCCACCAGGTCCGAGAAGATGAAGAGCGTGATCGTGATGGTGCCCCAGAAGAACTCCCCGCGCGGGAAGAACACCAGCGCACCGGCCACCGAACCGGCCGTACCGACCAGCGTCACGGCGTCCGGACTCACGCCCAGGCGGATCAGGAACGCGGCGAACGGGGTCAGAACACGTGTGAAGAAGGCACGCGCGTATTTGTTGAGCATGGCCTTCCCAGCCGCTCCGATCTCCCAGGTACCCGCCTGGCGCAGCACACACGGCAGACGGCCGGACGGATCAGCCCGTCCGGCGCACCCATCGTAGCCACGCCGACGACACGCTCCACCGCGCGCACCGCCGGACCGCACCCACGCCACGAGCCGCACACGCACGGTCACCGACCGGCCGGTGGGCCCCCCGGCCCGGACCCGCCGCACAGGCGGCCGCCCGCAGACCGCCCCTACACTGCGAAGGACAGCCTCGGCGCCACGGGAGGAGACCCCGATGCCCGACCGCAGCACGGCACGAGCCGGCCAGGCACCCGCCGTCACCGGCCCCCGGGACCTGCGCAACGTCGTCCTCATCGGCTCCAGCGGTGTGGGCAAGACCACGCTCGCCGAATCCCTCGCCCACGCCGCCGGCGCCACCGGCCGGGCCGGCCGCGTCACCGACGGCACCACCGTCTCCGACCACGAGGACATCGAGCACCAGCAGCAGCGCTCCGTCCAGCTCTCGCTGCTGCCCCTCGAATGGAAGGGCGTGAAGATCAACCTGCTCGACCCGCCCGGCCACCCCGACTTCACCGCCGACCTGCGCGCCGCCCTGCACGCCGCCGACGCCGCCGTCTTCGTCGTCTCCGCCACCGACCCGATCACCGCGTCCACCCGCACGCTGTGGCGCGAGTGCGCCGCCGAAGGCATCCCGCGCGCCATCGCCGTCGCCAAACTCGACGTCGCCCACACCGGCTTCGACGACATCCTCACCGTCTGCCACGACGCCTTCGAGCTGGGCCCCGACACCCTCCGCCCGCTCTTCCTGCCGGTCCTCCACGACGGCCGGCCCGACGGCAGCGTCGACCTGCTCACCGGCGACACCTACGGCGACGCCACCCCGCTCCCCGACACCGGCCCCGCCCACGACAGCCTCGTCGAGGCCATCTCCGGCCAGGACGACACCCTCATGGAGCGCTACCTCTCCGGCGACACCCTCGACACCGACTCCCTCGAAGCCGGCCTGCGCCGCGAAGTCCTCGACTGCGCCCTCCACCCCGCCGTCCCCACCAGCGAGAACGGCCTCGGCGCCGCCGAACTCCTCGACCTCATCGCGCACACCTTCCCCGATCCCACCGAACGCACCCGCCCCGGCCCCGACTGCGACCCCGACGCCCCGCTCGCCGCCCAGGTCGTCCGCGTCACCGGCGACGCCTACGTCGGCCGGATCAGCCTGCTGCGCCTGTACGCCGGCACCCTGCGCCCCGACACCAAGATCCACCTCGTCGGCCCCGCCCACACCGCCGAGCAGAACGGCGACGAACGCGTCACCGCCCTCACCAGCCCGTTCGGCAAGCTCCAGCGCCCCGTCCCGCACGCCGTCGCCGGGGACCTCGTCTGCGCCGCCAAACTCACCACCGCCCGCGCCGGCGACACCGTCCACGATCCCGGCCACCCCGTCGAACTCGACGGCTGGACCCTCCCCGAACCCCTGCTCCCGATCGCCGTCGAAGCCCACAGCAAGGCCGACGACGACAAGCTCTCCCAGGGCCTCACCCGCCTCACCGCCGAGGACCCGGCGCTACGCCTCGAACAGAACCCCGACACCCACCAGCTCGTCCTCTGGTGCACCGGCGAGGCCCACGCCGAGGTCGTCCTCGACCGTCTGCGCACCCGCCACGGCGTCCACGTCGACACCGTCGAGCCCAAGGTCGCCCTGCGCGAGACCTTCGGCACCGCCGCCGCCGGCCACGGACGCCTCGTCAAACAGTCCGGCGGCCACGGCCAGTACGCCATCTGCGACCTCGAAGTCGAACCCCTCCCGGCCGGCTCGGGCTTCGAGTTCCAGGAACACGTCGTCGGCGGCGCCGTCCCCAAGCACTTCATC
This sequence comes from Kitasatospora sp. NPDC086791, assembly GCF_040685975.1. NCBI lineage: Bacteria > Bacillati > Actinomycetota > Actinomycetes > Kitasatosporales > Streptomycetaceae > Kitasatospora > Kitasatospora sp. NPDC086791. The sequence continues at coordinate 35,480 of NZ_JBFBOC010000044.1, forward strand.
CCCTCCGTCGAGAAGGGCGTCCGCGCCCAGCTCGCCAAGGGGGTCTCCACCGGCTACCCGCTCGTCGACGTCCGGGTCACCCTCACCGACGGCAAGGCCCACTCCGTCGACTCCTCCGACGCGTCCTTCCAGAACGCCGCCGCCCTCGCCCTGCGCGACGCCGCCGAGCACGCCGTCATCCGCCTGCTCGAACCCGTCGCCGCCGTCAGCGTCCTGCTGCCCGACGACTACCTCGGCGCCGTCCTCGGCGACCTCTCGGCCCGCCGCGGCCGCGTCCTCGGCACCGAGACCGCCGGCCCCGGCCTCACCCTGCTGCGCGCCGAGGTCCCCGAACTCGAACTCGTCCGCTACCCGATCGACCTGCGCTCGCTCACCCACGGCACCGCCGAGTTCTCCCGCGCCTACCTGCGCCACGAACCCATGCCCGCCGCCCTGGCCGGGCGCCACACCGGCTGAACGGCGCCCGGCCGGGCGGCCCAGCGGCCGGACTCAGGGCCGGGCGGCACCGCGGTTCGGCAGCGCGCACGCCGCCGTACCCCCCGGCATCCGGTGCCGGTTGCGCGCCACCCAGCGGTAGACCAGACCCGCCACCGGCCGCACCGGCGCCGCCGTCAACACCGCGCCCAGGTACGCCCACGCCCCGCCGGAGCGCATCAGCAACCGCGCAACCGCCTGTGCGCCCCCGTACACCCGCCCGGTCGGCGTCACCCACAGCACCTCGCGCTCGGCCCGCTCGGCCGACACCTCGCCCCGCCCGCCCGCGAGCCCGTCCAACGCCCCGAGGTCCGCGAACTGGAAGGCCACCGCCTCCCAGCCCCCCGAGGCCAGCGTCTGGCGCAGGTACCGCTCCGCCCACCGGGCGCAGGACGAACAGAACGCGCAGTCCCCGTCGAAGACCAGCACCGGATCCTTCACAGCGGCTCCCCTTTCGTCGTTTCCACCACCATCCTCCTCCACCCCATCGCGCCCCGCCCCGGCGGGTATCGAGCCGCCCGAACCTGGGCATCATGCCTCTCGGGCCCGGCGCGGCCGGATCGTGACGGCACTTCAGACGATCATCCGCGCGGGGGTACCGCGGCACGGTAACCTGCCGCTGACAAGGGGAGGAGGGGACGCCACCGTGACCACACTCGACATGACCCCGGGTGCGCAGATACCCCGGACCGACGCCGGCCCGCAGACCGCCGTCACCCAGGCGCTCTCCTCGGCCGCGTACCGCGACGGCGAGATCGGCGGCTTCGTCTCGGCCGTCACCGACGCCAAGGAGAAGAAGGGCCGCTTCGCCCTCTTCCGCCCCAACCTCGGTGAGGCCTTCAGCAAGGCGATGGTCTCCCGCGCCCTCGGCGGCGACCGCAAGCCGATCGTCCCGGCCTTCGGCGTCGACACCCGCAAGGTCGTCGAACACTGCCTGGCCGCCGAGGAACTGCGCAACACCCGGGACCGGCAACTCACCACCGTCACCCTGGTCACCGGCGGGCTCTTCCTGCCCGGCACCCTGCTCTGGCTCGCGGCCTTCCAGGTGCGCGCCTGGCTGAAACGGGACAACCCGAAGAACGCCGGCGTCTACGGCGGGATCACCCTCGCGCTGGCCGCCGCCCTCGCCGTCCTCCTCGTGCTGCGCCCGCCGGCCACCGGCCTCCTCGGCGTCTACCTGCGCGTCACGATGCTCGCCCCGGTCGTCGGCTGGTACCTCGCCCGCCGGATCGTCGAACGCTCCACCATGGACCTGCGCGCCCGCTGGCAGTCCCTGGTCGAGGGCTCCGCCGTCGCCGCCACCGTCGCCAAGGCCGTCCCCCGCGACGACCTCGACAAGAAGGCCGTCGCCCTGCGCGACAAGCTCGGCCGCCTGGACGCCGAGCAGGAGACCAACGTCCACCACTACGCCGGCCCCAAGGGCATCCTCGGCGCCGGCCGCCGCTGGGGCGAGTGGCGCCTCGCCGACACCCTCCACCCCGCCGAGGGCCACGTCGACTTCCGCGCCTTCCACCCCTGGGACCTGGTCCGCCGGATCTCCGCCCACCTCAAGGGCCTCGGCATCAGCCACGTCGCCAACAGCGGCATGCCCAACGTCACCATCAAGCAGTGGGTGGTCTTCGACATCGGCGAGGGCGCCGACGAGATCAGCCGCCCCGGCAACGCCGACATGGACGGCGACCGGATGCGCGACTTCGCCGTGCAGAGCATCGCCGACAAGCAGACCTTCTCCGGCGGCCCCCGGCACTACCTCGCCACCCAGTTCATCACCCACGACGGCAAGCTGGTGCTCACCTTCACCGTCACGGTGACCCTGCTCGCCAACGTCCTCAACATCACGGTGTCCGGCTACGCCCTCGGGCCGGTCAAGGGCGTGTTCTTCGACAAGCCGAAGGACAAGGAGAAGTCGGTCTCCAAGACGGTGAAGTTCTGGGAGGAGCGCACCGTCAAGCTCCCCCTGATCGACAACGACGAGGTCGTCCGCCAGGCCGTCCGCGCCCCCCTCTACCGGATGCCCGGCCTGCTCGGCTGGCTCGGCGGCGGGCTCGGCCTGCCCGAGCCGTTCGGCCTGCGGCACATCTGGGCCGGCCGTGCCTGGGACAACCGCTCCATGGTGGACAACGCCATGAACGCCTCCGTCCCGGTGCTCAACGCGGTCCACAGCGCCACCCTGGAGTTCCTGCAGGAGCACGACCTCGACGCCGACCGCTTCTTCAAGACCCGCACCTCGGTCATCAAGTCCGAGGCGCAGAGCCCCCGGCCGTACGACGTCGACTCCTTCAACGCCGGCTGAACCCGCCCGCCGCGCACGCGGAAGGGGCCCGGCACCGACGAGATCGGTGCCGGGCCCCTTCCGCGTGCGCCCCGGATCAGCCGTCAGCCCTGCGGCCAGACCTCGGCCAGCATCTTCCGGGTGTCCGCCAGCAGCTGCGGCAGCACCTTGGTGTGGCCGACGACCGGCATGAAGTTGGTGTCCCCGCCCCAGCGCGGCACCACGTGCTGGTGCAGGTGCGCCGCGATCCCGGCACCGGCCGCCGCGCCCTGGTTCATCCCGATGTTGAAGCCGTGCGCCCCGGAGGCCGCCCGCAGCGCGGTCATCGCCTTCTTGGTGAAGTCCGCCAGCTCGGCCGTCTCCGCCTCGTCGAGGTCGGTGTAGTCGGCCACGTGCCGGTACGGGACCACCATCAGGTGTCCGCCGTTGTACGGGTACAGGTTCAGCACCGCGAACACGGCGCTCCCCCGGGCGATGATCAGCCCGTCCTCGTCGCTCAGCGACGGGATCGAGCAGAACGGACAACCGTCGTCCGGAGCCGGGCCGGTGGGCTTGTTCTCACCCTGGATGTACGCCATCCGATGGGGCGTCCACAGGCGGCGGAAACCGTCCGGCTCCCCGACGCCCCGCTGCAGTTCCGGCTCAGTCGTCATGCTGATCAGCATATTCGCCCGACGGTGGATGCAAAGCCGCGCGGGGCAGACTCATCGAGAGCCTGCCCCGCGCGGGACGGTCGTGCTACCGGGTCACACCTGGATCCGGTTCTTCACCGCGTCCACGATCTCGGCGACGGCCTCCGCGACCGGGACGCCGTTCTTCTGCTCGCCGTTGCGGTAGCGGAAGGACACCGCGCCCGCCTCGACGTCGTCGTTGCCCGCGATGAGCATGAACGGGACCTTGGTCTTCTGCGCGTTGCGGATCTTCTTCTGCATGCGGTCGTCCGAGGTGTCCACCTCGACCCGGATCCCGTGCTTCTTCAGCTCGGCCGCGACCTCCAGCAGGTACGGCACGTGCTCGTCGGTGATCGGGATGCCGGTCACGGTGACCGGGGCCAGCCACGGCGGCATGGCGCCGGCGTAGTGCTCCAGCAGCACCGCGAAGAAGCGCTCGATCGAGCCGAACAGCGCACGGTGGATCATGACCGGGCGCTGGCGCGAGCCGTCCGCCGCGGTGTACTCCAGGTCGAAGCGCTCGGGCAGGTTGAAGTCGAGCTGGATGGTCGACATCTGCCAGGTCCGGCCGATGGCGTCCTTCGCCTGCACCGAGATCTTCGGGCCGTAGAAGGCCGCGCCGCCCGGGTCCGGCACCAGCGGCAGGCCCTGCTTCTCGGCCACGCTCGCCAGGACGGCGGTGGCCTCCTCCCAGGTCTCGTCGCTGCCGACGTACTTCACCGGGTCCTTGGTCGACAGCTCCAGGTAGAAGTCGGTCAGACCGTAGTCACGGAGCAGGTTGAGCACGAAGGTCAGCGTGGAGTCGAGCTCCTCCGCCATCTGCTCGCGGGTGCAGTAGATGTGCGCGTCGTCCTGCGTGAAGCCGCGGGCCCGGGTCAGGCCGTGCACGACGCCGGACTTCTCGTACCGGTACACCGTCCCGAACTCGAAGAGGCGCAGCGGCAGTTCACGGTACGAGCGGCCGCGCGCGTCGAAGATCAGGTTGTGCATCGGGCAGTTCATCGGCTTGAGGTAGTAGTCCACGCCCTCGTCGAGCTGCATGGGCGGGTACATGCCGTCCGCGTACCAGTCGAGGTGGCCGCTCTTCTCGAAGAGCTTCCCCTTGGTGGCGTGCGGGGTGTAGACGAACTCGTAGCCCTCCTCCTCGTGCCGCCTGCGCGAGTAGTCCTCCATCGCCCGGCGGATGATGCCGCCCTTGGGGTGGAAGACGGCGAGGCCGGAGCCGATCTCCTCGGGGATGGAGAAGAGGTCGAGCTCGTTGCCGAGCTTGCGGTGGTCGCGCTTCTCGGCCTCGACCAGGAAGTCGAGGTGCGCCTTCAGCTCGTCCTTGGTCGGCCAGGCGGTGCCGTAGATGCGCTGGAGCATCGGGTTCTTCTCGCTGCCGCGCCAGTAGGCGGCCGCGTTGCGCATCAGCTTGAACGCCGGGATGTGCCGGGTGCTGGGCAGGTGCGGGCCGCGGCAGAGGTCGCCCCAGCACTGCTCGCCGCTCTTGGCGTCCAGGTTGTCGTAGATGGTGAGCTCGCCGGCGCCGACCTCGACGTCGGCGCCCTCGCCGGCGGTGGCGGCGGAGCCCTTGAGGCCGATCAGTTCGAGCTTGTACGGCTCGGCGGCCAGCTCCTCGCGGGCGGACTCGTCGGTGACCACGCGGCGGGAGAACTTCTGCCCGCGCTTGATGATCTCCTGCATCTTCTTCTCGATGGCCTTGAGGTCATCGGGGTGGAAGGGCTTCTCGACGTCGAAGTCGTAGTAGAAGCCGTCCTTGACCGGCGGGCCGATGCCGAGCTTGGCCTCGGGGTAGAGCTGCTGCACGGCCTGGGCCATGACGTGCGCGGTGGAGTGGCGCAGGATGTCGAGGCCGTCCTTGCTGTCGATCGCGACCGGCTCGACCTCGTCGCCGTCCTGGACGGCGTAGGCGAGGTCCTTGAGCTGGCCCGCGACGCGGGCGGCGATGATCGAGCGGTCGTCGGCGAAGAGCTCGGCGGCCGTGGTGCCCGTCGTCACCACGCGCTCTTCCCGATCGGGTTCGCGGCTGATGATTACCCGGACGTCCGTCACCGGTCTCTCCTGACGTGCTGGATTTCAGAGGACGCAACACTGCGCTGCGCGTGACGATGGTACCGAGAGCGCCGCCCCCGCCGTCCACCTGCGCCCGCTTCCGTCCCGCCGCCGCCTGCCCGGCTACGCCCCCTCGCCCCTCGCCCCCGGGCCTTCGCCCAGGCCCTTCAGCAGCCGCTCGCGGTCCTCGTCCTCCCAGCCGCACAGTTCCAGTCCGTGCGGGCGGGTCAGCCGGCGGAAGCCGCCGTGGCGCTCCAGACGACCGGAGACCCGGACCGGGAGGCCGTCGAGGTGGGCCTCGGCGGCGAGCCGGTAGTCGGGGTCGGGCAGCCGGAGCTTGAGTTCGCGGACCTGGGCACCGGCGAGGACGCGCAGCCGGACCGCGCCCGGGCCGGCCGGGTCGGCGCGCTTGAGCCGGGTGACCACGCCGACGACGGTGACGGCGACGGCCGGCTCGATCCGCTCCAGCAGGTCGGCGGCCTCGGTGAGGGCGGGCAGGTCCCCGGGGGAGAAGTCGAGGACGACCCGGCGGTCCCCGAAGCCGCCCGGTGTCCCGGCGGCGGGTGACCAGGCGACGGTGAGCCGGGCCGCCGTCGCGTCGCGGACGAGCTCCGCGACGGACTGGACGAGTTCCCGGCTGACCCCGGCCTGGACGGCGTTCTCGAAGGCCTCGGGCCCGCCGCTGACCCGGCGGTAGTCGACCGCGTCGCGCAGTGCCTCCAGGGCGCGGACCAGGGTGGTGACGGCGGCCCGGCCCTCGGGGGCGGGGGTGTGGGCGGTGAGGGCGGCGCCCTGTTCGACCACCAGGACGCGGTCCAGGAAGTCCCCGGCGGGGCCGTCCAGCCGGGCGCCGAAGTAGGCGGCCCTGGTCCGGGCGGCCTTGGCCCCGGCGGCCAGCATCCCGCGCGCCGCCTGCCGGAGCCGTTCGGCGTCGTCCCAGGGGGTGGCCCCGGCGGGGCCGGGCGGTTCGCGGCGCCAGCGCAGTTCGTCGCCGGGGACGGCGAGGGCGAGCAGGATCGAGCGGGCGGAGGGGGTGCGGGAGCGGGAGAGCGCGGTGACGGCGTCGGCGAGGAGTTCGACGGCGTCGTCGAAGCCGTCCCCGGCCGGGACGAGGAGGCTGGTGCCGGGTTCGTCGTCGGGCGGGGTCCAGCGGCCGTAGCGGGCGGCCGGTCCGCCGCGGCGGACCCAGCCGTGCCGGGCGAGCAGGGTGGCCAGCACCGCGGGGTCGACGGTGGCGGGGTCGGGCAGTGCCCGGGCCGGCTCGCCCGGTCCGTGCGGCGGTGTCATGGGGTCGGCTCCTCGCTGCCGGGGCCGGGCGGTCACGGGCTGCCGCCCGCGCCGACCCGGGCCATGATGTCGCAGAGCGCGCGGTCGTCGAAGACCTTGTCGGTGGGCACCCGGACGTTGGTGCGCCGCTGTCCGGTGACCGGGTGGCCGGCCAGGTTGACCCAGTAGCAGCAGTGCCGCAGTTCCAGGGCGTCCGGGCGGGCCCGCAGCCAGTGGTCGACCCGGCTGGGCAGCAGCATCACGACCAGGATCCGGGGCACGGCGACCCGGGACCGGGCGAGCTTGCGCAGGTGGTCGTTGTCCAGGGTGAAGCTGAAGAACCGCCCGGCCGGATCGGGCGCGATCTGCTGGGTGGCCTTGAGCTGGATCTTGATGGTGACCTCGTCGTCCACCTGGTGCGTCCGCGAGCCGTGGTTGACCTGCCAGTCGATGCCGTTGTCCGGGAACGGCTGGGAGAGCGAGCAGCCGGCCGCGGCGGCGACCGCGTGCAGGTAGCCGACCTGCAGCGTCTCCATGCAGGCGGTCACCGCGAGGTTCCCCCGCAGGACGGCCGCCGCCCCCTCGGGCTGCGGCTGTGTCAGTGCCATCGGCCCGTGGCCTCCCCCGGTCCGGGCCCGTCCGGGTTCGAACGGGGCAATTGATTCGAACGCGACGGTCATCGGCAGGATCCCCGGTCGGGCCTGGGCCAAACGGGTTGAAGCCCCGTCAGAACCGGGTATCAACCGGGCGCGGAACGCTTGCCTGAGGGGCAGTCATGCAGCAGCACTGGTACACCGGCCCACTCGCCTCCTTCGACACCGAGACCACCGGCGTGGACGTGGAGCACGATCGGATCGTCTCGGCCGCCCTGGTCGTCCAACCCGCCCCGGGCGCACCGGTGCGGACCACCACCTGGCTCGCCGATCCGGGCGTCCCGATCCCGGACGGCGCCTGCGCGGTGCACGGCATCACCGACGAGCACGTCCGGCTGCACGGCCGGCCGGCCCGCGCGGTGGTGGCGGAGGTCACCCGCGCGCTGGCAGCCGTGGCCCGGGCCGGGCACCCGGTGGTGGTGATGAACGCGCCGTACGATCTGACGCTGCTGGACCGGGAGTTGCGCCGCCATCACGGGCTGACGCTGGCCGGCGGCCTGGCGGCGGCCGGGCTGCTGGTGCTGGATCCGCGGGTGCTGGACAAGCACGTGGACCGCTACCGCAAGGGCCGCCGGACGCTGACGGACCTGTGCGCCCACTACGGCGTGGAGCTGGCCGGGGCGCACGACGCGGCGGCGGACGCGACGGCCGCGCTGACGCTGACCCGCCGGATCGGCGCCCGCTACCCGGCGGCGCTCGGCGGGCTGACGGCGGTCGAGCTGCACCAGCGGCAGACGGTCTGGCACGCGGCGCAGGCGCGCGGGCTGCAGAACTGGTTCGACCGCTCGGGGGTGACGGAGCGGGTGGACCTGTCCTGGCCGCTGCGGCCGGCCCGGTGCGGCTGCGGGCGCCGACTGGAGCCGGAGCACGGCTGCGAGGCGGCCGCGTAGCGGACGGCCCGGCGGATCGTGCGGTCCGGGCGGATCGTCCGGACCGGGCGGATCGTCCGGACCGGGCCCGGAACGCGCCGCAGGCCCTGACCGGTTTCCTGGTCAGGGCCTGCGTGCTGTCCGGGTGGGCGATACTGGGATCGAACCAGTGACCCCTTCGGTGTGAACGAAGTGCTCTCCCGCTGAGCTAATCGCCCGGGCAACGAGAAGAACTGTAGCACCATTCGGGGGTCGTCGTACAACTCGCCCTTCCGGGCGCCCCGACGCACCCGCAGAACTCGCGCTCCGCGCGGAAGGTGACTGCGCCTCAGGCGATTACCGACGGCCTTCGGGCGGATTCCGGAAATACACGTGAGGCCCAGCCGATAATCGGCTGGGCCTCACGTATCACCATGCATTCCGGTGGGCGATACTGGGATCGAACCAGTGACCCCTTCGGTGTGAACGAAGTGCTCTCCCGCTGAGCTAATCGCCCGGGTGCAGGGAAAACATTACCGCATCCCGGGGGGTGGTCCGAACACGCTCCCCGCCCGCGACCCGGGCCCGCCCCGCCCGGCTCCCGCCCGGCTCCCGTCCGGCCGCCGGGGAGGACCGGCCGAACCCGGCCGCCCGGATCACCGCACCCCGGACGATCACCACCCGGCCCGACCCCGGCACCGGCAGCGTCACGGCACCCGGCACGACCCGCGGGGGCCGACCGCCCGGCCGCCGCCGACGACCGCGTCATCCGGGCGGACCGCTTCACCCGTTCTCGTGTTCCCGGCCGCCTTGTCGTTTCGCACAGTCATGCCAGGAAACTAACCAAGAAGCGCCTCGGAATCCGCCCGACCCGCCCGCTCCGGGCGGATTCCGCAATGCGCCGTAAGGGGTACGACTCGCGCCCGAATCGGGACAGAGGGGTTTACATCGGTCTTGGGGGTGGGATGGTCCGTTCGCCGACGTGCGATTCCCCGAGCGCACACTGAGCGAAAGGCCATGGCGCTTATGAACACCACGGTCAGCTGCGAGCTGCACCTGCGCCTCATCGTGTCCAGCGAGTCCTCACTGCCCGTCCCCGCGGGCCTGCGCTACGACACCGCCGACCCCTACGCCGTACACGCCACGTTCCACACGGGCGCCGACGAGACCGTGGAGTGGGTGTTCGCCCGAGATCTCCTCGCGGAGGGGCTGCACCGACCCACCGGTACCGGCGACGTCCGGGTGTGGCCGTCGCGCAGTCACGGGCAAGGGGTGGTCTGCATCGCGCTGAGCTCTCCGGAAGGAGAAGCCCTGCTGGAGGCCCCGGCCCGGGCGCTTGAGTCGTTCCTCAAGCGGACGGACGCCGCGGTGCCGCCCGGCACCGAACACCGTCACTTCGACCTCGACCGGGAGCTGTCCCACATCCTCGCCGAAAGCTGACCCCGACCGGAGACGGTCACGCCCCGCTGTCGGCGGGGCCGCACCGCCTGCCGTCATCGCTGCCGTCCTACTCGGGGGCACGGCAGCGGACTCAGCCGCACACGACGCGGCCTCGGGGCCGGTGGAGGCCCGCTCCCACCGGAGCGGGCCCGCAGAGCACCACAGGCGCCCGGCACGGAGGCCGGCCACCCCCGGGGAGGGGGGGCGGCGGGGCCGCCCGGGGCCGGCCGCGCGCGGGGGGGCGCCCGCG
>NZ_JBFBOC010000045.1:0-44692 GCF_040685975.1 Kitasatospora sp. NPDC086791
CCGGGGATGTCAACATATCTGGCGTTGACTTTTGGCACGCTGTTGAGTTCTCAAGGAACGGACGCTTCCTTCGGACCGCCTTCCAGCGGACCCTCTGGGCTTCGTTCTTTCGTGTTTCCAGCTTATCAGACGTTTTCCGCTCCGTTTCCGGGGCTTCCTTCGTCCAACTCGCCGGTGTCTTCCGGGGCTTGACGCCCTGTCCGACGTTTCAAACTCTAGCCGCTCCCCGCTCCGAAAAGCGAATCGGCCGCAATCGACAGAACGAGCACGCCGAATAAGCACCGGAGCCGTTCCCGCCCATGGCAAGTTCGACCCGGCTCGAACCGGGAAGTGCTGTTTCTCGTGGATTGGCCGCTCCGGGACCGTCCGCGCCGATGCGTGTCCGGTGCTCCCTGGCGAGCGACTGGAGAACAGTACTCCTCCTCCGCGCCCACGAACAAATGCCCCGGTCCGGGCCGCCCGGCCGCGGGCGATGTGCCGTGAGCCGGGCCTGCTCACGGCACATCGGGCCTCAGGCCGCCCGGCTCGGCCGGGTGACGCGCTCGGCGACGGCGACCGTGGCGCGTCGCGACAGGATCCGGGGGGCCATCGTTCCGAGGCGGTTGAGCAAGCCGTCGACGACGCTCGGCCGGCCCTTCTGCAGGGCCGCCAGCGTGGTGGCGACGACCTGCTCGGGGCGACGTCGGATGCCCACCGCCGCATCCTCCCCCGCGACGTCGAAGAAGGGGGTGTCGGTGGCGCCGGGGCAGATGGCCACCGCCCGGACGTTGCTGCCACGCAGCTCGCTCGCCAGCGCTTCGGTGAAGGAGAGCACATACGCCTTGGTCGCGCCGTAGACCGCCATCCTGGGGATCGGCTGGAAGGCGGCCGTGCTGGCCACGTTGACCACCGCGCCGTGGCCCCGCTCGACCATGCCGGGCAGCAGCCTGGTGGTGAGGTCGGTGAGCGTGGAGCAGTTGAGGTGCACTTCCTCGGCGATCCGGGTCGGGTCGCTGGCGGCGACGGTACCGAAGGTCGCGAACCCGGCGTTGTTGATCAGGACGTCGACCGTCACGCCCAGCTCTTCGACGCGGCGCTGCAGCTCCGCCGCGGCCCCGGGGCGGGCGAGGTCGAGCGGGAGGACGTGCACGGTGACGCCGTGGGCCGCCGCCAGCTCCTTGCCGAGGACGTTCAGCTTCTCCTCGCTGCGGGCGACGACGACGAGGTCCGACCCGCGGGCGGCGAGCTCACGGGCGAAGGCGGCACCGATGCCGGTGGACGCTCCCGTGATCAGGGTGGTCTTGCGGGTGAAGTCCATGGCTCTCCTCATACGGCGTGACGCGGGCGGACCTCGGGGTCCGCTCACGCTCCAATGTAGTCATCGACAACAATGTTGTCAACGACTACATACTCGTATGCTGATGCCCATGCGAACCGGCCAGTACCACCACGGAGACCTCCGCGCCGCGCTGCTGGAACGCGCCGAACAGACGCTGCGCGAGCAGGGCGTCGACGCGCTCTCGCTGCGTGAGCTCGCCCGTGCCCTGAACGTGAGCCACGCCGCGCCCAGCCGGCACTTCAAGGACCGGCGCGCCCTGCTCGACGCCCTCGCCCTCACCGGTGTCCAGCGGCTGACCGCCGCGGCCCGCAGCGGTCTCGCCAGGAGCGGGGACGGCTTTCGCGAGCAGGTGTTCGCCATCGCCCGCGCCTACGTCGACTTCGCCGCCGAACACGGCGCGCTCCTGGAGCTGGCCTTCGCCCGCAAGCACGACCCCGCCGTCGCGGAGGGGCTGGAGCTGGCCTGGCAGCCGCTGAAGGACGACCTCCACGCCCTGATCGCCCGGGGTCAGCGCGAGGGGCGGATCCGGGCCGGCGACACCGACCGGATCGGCGACATCCTCTTCATCGCCGTCCACGGCGTGGCCACCCAGGCGGCGAGCGGCCGGCTCGCCGGCCCGGCCCTCGACCGGGTCTTCGACGACCTCCTCACCCACCTGCTCCGCGGCGTGGCGCCGAACCCCGGTGACGAGGCCCTGCCCGAGGCCGACGTCCCGACCTGCTGAGCCCCGACCCGCTGAGCCCCGACCCGCGTCCGGCCCGCATCCGGACCGTTCCGGCTGCGGGCCGGGCTCGCGTCCTCACCTGAACATGCGGTCGCCGCTGGTGGCCATGCGGTGGGTGGAACCGTGGCGGTTCACCCAGTCGCGGACCAGGTCGCGGCGTCCACGCCCGCGACGGTGTCGACCCGGTGCGCGATCGCGTAGACCGCCTGCCGGTGGTCGGCTGCCGCCGCCGGGGTCGCACCGACCGCGCCGACGCCGGCGATCCCGCACAGGGCCGCCGTCAGCGTCGCCAGCGTCCGCGGGCCCGCACCGCGCTTGGGGAGAGTGGTCACGAGGGCACTCCTTTCGGGTTTCCTGACGTGAACGTGTTAATCCCGCCAACCGTACGTCGGCGCACGGTCGACGGGCGATGAACGAACGACCTCTCCCCCAACGCGTCGATCGTGCATCGACGGTGACAGCACGTCAGATAACGGCGGCGCACCGAGACGGCCTCGCACCCCGCCGACCGCCGGATCAGGTGCGCTTGAAGAACTCCACCTCCCCCAGGGCGATGGCGCGGCCGGGGCCGGTCCCGGCGGCCTCGCGCACGGTGAGCTTCACCTGGACGACGTCGCTGATCCCGGTCGCCACGGTCTGCGGGCCCGGTTGGTCGTTGAGCGTGATCTCCTTCCGGTGCAGTTCTCCGTCCGCCGCCGTGACCTCCAGGGTCAGGACGGTGGGACGGGCCTGCTGCCGGAAGTGCTCCGGGTCCGTCGAGTCACCGGCGTGGATGATCAGGTCCACCAGCCGGAACGGGGTGCGGAAGCCGAAGGTGATGGAGTCCCCGACCGCGGGTGCGCCCCAGTAGGTGTTGGTGAGGCCGTCGTCGGCGGCGGTCGCGGGACGGCCCTCGACGGCGGCGCTCGCCGAGGTCTGGGAGGGGGTGATCGGCGCGGTACTGCCGAGCTTGTCCAGCACGTCCTGGAAGCCCCGCTTGCCGGCCGGGTAGAGCAGGATCCCCGCCACCACCACCGCGACCAGCACGATCAGGGCGATGGTGCGGCGCAGCGCGTTGCCCGACCCGCCGATCCGCGCCCGGCGCCGGAACGGCCAACGGGTGCGCCACCAGGGCACCATGGGCGCGGCCGGGGTGACGGTCAGCGGAGCGGCGCAGCGGCGGCAGAACTTCCGCTCGGGCAGGTTGGGCGTGCCGCACCGGAGGCAGGGCGGGCCGTCCTGGGACTCCGCCGCTCCGGACGCCCGGACGACGGGGCGGGGGGCCACCGGCTTGGCGGGTTGCACGGCCACCGGGTCGGCCTGCGGCTCGGGTGCCGGGGCGGGCGGCGGGGTGGGGGCGGGGGCCGGGGCGGATGCCTGGGCTGAGGCTGGTTCGGGGGCCGGTGCCGGTTCAGAAGCCGGTGGCCGCTCGGGAGTCGGCACCGGAGCCGGGGTCGCAGCGGCTGGCGGCGCCGGGACGGGAGCCGGCTCCGGGATGTCCGGGGTGGGCGGCTGTTCCCTCCGGCCGCGCGCCACCCGTCGCGACACGCTTCGCCAGGTGGATTCGGTGCGCGACGTCGTGGGCGCGGCGGGCGCGGCGGGCTCAGCGGGCGCGACAGGCCCAGCGGGCGCGGCGGGCTCGGCCGGCGCCGTCCCGGGCCCCGCAGTCGGCGCCGGCGGAGCCGCCGAGGTCACCGGAGCCGCCGGCGCCGCCGGGGCGGTGCTGCGCGACCACCCCAGGTAGGCACCGCAGTTGCCGCAGAAGTCGTCCCCCTCGCCGTTGACCGTTCCGCAGTCCGGGCACACCGGCATCCGTCAACCCTCCGCTCGCCCGGATGAACCGGGTGGACCGGGCAGGATCTCCACCCGGCAGGTCAGGTGGACCGGGCAGCCCGCCCTGACGACCGTCAGCACCTGCTCCTCGGCCGGCTGCTGGCCTCCCAGCGGCCAGACCCGGACCGTGACGTCACCACCGGACGCGACCGGCGGCACGGCGTCCGGGGCGGTGGACCAGGTGGCCCCGCCCCCGTCCACGACCTCGGCGCCCACGCCCAGCACCAGCCGCAGCCGCTCGGTGAGCCCCCGCCGGGTGCCGCGCCAGCGGTGCAGTTCGACCGCGCGCTCGACCACCGCGCGGCGCACCTCCACCGGCCAGGCCGGGTCGATGTCCACCGCGACCCAGGACGCCAGCCAGTCGACGAAGTCGGCCGGCGCCAGGCGGGGATCGAAGTAGGCGGGCAGGCTGTCCAGGGTGGTGAAGACCGGCGCGAGGACGGTGTCCAGACCGGCCGTGAACCGCTGGGCGAAGTCGTCGTCGGCGAAGAGCGCGGGCAGCAGGTCGCCGATCGGGTGCGGGCTGGGCAGTCCGGGGACCGCGGCGCGACTCATGCGCACCCCGCACCAACAGGCCGACACACCGCGACGGCGGACCCGCACCGCGCGGCGACGAGCCCGCACACCGCAGCGAGGGTCTCGCTCCGCGCGCTCACGACTGCCCGTCCTCGGCGACCGCGGTGACCACGACCTGGTGCTGGTGGGAGAAGACCAGGGCGTCCGGCGGCACCTCGACCCGCTCGGCGGGCGCGCCGCGCCGTCCGGTGATCGGGTCGGCCGGGAAGAGCCGCAGCTCCTCGACCCCGGCGACGGCGGCCACCCGTTGCAGGACGGCGAACACCTCCCCGTACTGCACCGCCCGGCCGAACGGCCAGCCCGCTCCGTCGGCACCGCCGCGCAGCGGGTTGAGGTACCCGTACAGCGCGGCGAGCACCGCCTCGCGGACCCGGTCGGGGTCGGTGGCGCGGGTGGTGAGCCGGGCGACCACCGTCACGCCCTGGTAGGCGGGCGGCTGGACGACGATCCGGGTGCCGATCAGGCGCCGCTCGTCGAGGGCGGTGGCGACGGCGGCCAGCGTCTGCTCGTCGGGGATCAGCTGCTCGAACCGCAGCCGTTCGCCGTCGTCCGCGACCGCGTCGGGGACGACGAGCACCCGCACCGTGCCCGCCCCCGCGCCCGCGTCCACTCCCGCCCCGGTGCCCGTGCCCGTGTCCTCGGCGAGCGGACTCCGGCCGCCGACCGGCACGCAGCTGATCCGGGCGGCGGACGGTGCGGCCTGCCGGGCGATCAGCTCGAAGTCCCCCGCGGTGACGGCCCGTTCCTGCAGCCTCAGCTGGTGCGGGGCGCGCAGCTTGGCGTTCTCCACGGTCTCGCCGTCGACCCCGCCCCGGGCCGCCTCGCGGTTGTCGACCCGGGCGACGTACGGGACGGAGCTGCGCAGCACCGTGATCGTGCTCCGGGCGACGTTGCCCGCGATCCCGCCGCCGGTGCGGTAGTGCGGGACACGCAGCCGGGCGCCCTTGGGCGGCACGGCGCCGAAGGCGCGCAGGCTGCCGTCGGGTTCCCGGACCGCGGGCGGGAAGAGGAACTCGCCGGTGGTGGCGTCGAGGACGACGTGCCGGTCGGCGGGCGAGGAGCCGCCGAAGTGCTCGACGACCGTCCACGGCTCCCATCCGTCGCCGGCCGCGACCTCGACCACCGGGGGTTCGCCGTCGAGCAGGACCGGCGGCCGGGCGAGGCCGAAGCGCTGGCCCGCGACCCCTTCCGAGGCGCCGAGCGGCGCGTCGGTGACGGTCTGCGCGTGGGCGACGGTCGCGGTGCCGCCGACCGTGAACACCTCGGCCCGGCGGATGGTGGGGGACTCGGAGTAGAACGGCTGGCCCGGCCGGGGCTCGGTGACCCGGCAGCGCAGCCAGCCGGCCCGTCGGCCGGACACCACCGACGCGGTGTGCCCGGCGGGCACGAACACCACCACCTCGCCGGGCCGGTTGAGGCCACCGGTGGTGTCGCCGCCGGTCTCGCAGCCGGTCCAGCGGGCGCCGTCCCACACCTCCCAGGCCAGCGGCGGCTGGCGCGGGTCGACGCCGACGCCCTCCACCCGGCTGTCCAGCCGGACGACCAGGATGCAGCGCGGCACGACGGCCGGCAGCGCGAAGAGCATGGCGTCGCCGGCCACCGGGCGGGGCTGGAAGCACGGCACGTCCGCGCCGTCGGCCAGCCGGGCCGTGCGGTCGCTCTGTTCGCCGGAGGCGCTGACGGTGACCAGCCGGTCCAGCGCGCTGGGGACGATCGGGAGGTCGTCGGCGGTGGAGAAGACCACCGCCTCGTCGGTCTCGGTGCGCAGGGTGGAGACCTCGGTGCCCGCCCGCAGCAGGACCGTCTCGGGCTGCGGGGCGGAGAGCCAGAAGTCGACCTCGGCCCGGGCCGCGGCGGGCGGGAAGAGCCGGATGCCCAGCAGGTCGAGGAAGGCCGAGTAGTTCTTCTCCGGGACCCGGTTCAGCCGGTAGAGCAGCTGGTCCACCAGGTAGGCGAAGGTCTCGATGAGGGTGACGCCGGGGTCGGAGACGTTGTGGTCGGTCCATTCCGGCGCGCGCTGCTGGACGTACCGCTTGGCCTCGTCGACGAGTTGCTGGAAGCGGCGGTCGTCCAGGTTCGGGGAGGGCAGTGCCATCAGCGCTCGCCCCCGGCCGCCGCGTCCGCCCGGTCCGTACCGGCCACCGTGTTCGGCTGCTCCGGGTGCTCCGGGATGGTGTAGAAGGGGAAGACCAGGTTGCGGCGGTCGTTGGTGGCGCGCACGGTGTAGTGCACGTCGATGTAGAGCGTGCCCTCGTCCACGCTGTCGAAGGCGATCACCACGTCGTCCACCTCGATCCGCGGCTCCCAGCGCTCCAGCGCGATGCGCACCTCGCGCGCGATCCGCCCGGCGGTGGTGCTGTCGCCCGGGGCGAAGACGTACTCGTGGATGCCGCAGCCGAACTCCGGGCGCATCGGCCGCTCGCCGGGGGCGGTGCCGAGGATGAGCCGGACGGCCTCGGCGATCTCCCGGTCCCGCTCCACCATGCCGATGCCGCCGGTGGCGTTCACCCGGAGCGGGAAGGCCCAGCCCCGGCCGATGAAACCGCTGGTCATGCGACGCCTCCGATCAGCACGTCGAACGCGCCGGAGGTGATGGTGGCGCCGCAGGTCGTCTTGTCCCCCATGCGGGCCGCGGGGAGGCCGCCGATCAGGACCACGCCCCGGGTCGCCGTGCCCACGGAGGGTTCGACCAGGTTGGCGGGGCCCATCTCCACGTGCGGGACGCAGGCGTGGATGCTGCCGACCACCGCGGCGGGCCGGCCGCCGATCAGCACGGTCGCCACGGCGAGGGCGCCCGGCGGCGGGGTGGTGAGGGCGCCGCCGTGGTCGGTGAGGTCGCCGGTCCGGGCTGCGGGAGGCATGTACGGTCTCCGTTTCCGAGGGTGCCCTGCGGGTCGCGGGCGCGGTGTCTGGTTCCGGTGCTCCGGCGTCGGCCGACGCGGTCGGAGCGGTCCGAGGTGGTCCGAGGTGGTCCGAAATGATCTGATGTCACGTCAATTGATGCGCACGAATGCCCCCTTGAGCACCGCCTCGGCTCCGCCGTCCACGGTGACCGCCGTCGTACCGCGGACCGTCACCGATCCGCCGCGCACGTTCACCTCGCCGGTGCCCGCGTCGAGGGTGATGCCGGTGGAGGAGAGCCGTACCGTGCTGCCCCCGCCGCCCGGGCCGTGGACGGTCAGCACGATCTCCCCGTTCTGCTGGTCGAGTCTGACCTCCAGCTTCCGGTCGCCGCTCGCCAGCCGGACGCCGGAGGCACCGCCCGGGACGTCCAGCAGTTCCAGGCGATGACCCGAACGGGACACCAGGGAACGGCGGTTGACCTTGCCGGAGCCCGGGTCGACCAGCGGCACGTCGTGCGCCGAGGGCCGGTCCACGCCGTTGTAGAGCCCGCCCAGCACGTAGGGGCTGTCCAGGTCGCCCTGCTCGAAGCCCACCAGCACCTCGTCGTTGACCTCGGGGCTGATCACCCCGCCCCCGCCGTGGCCGCCCCACTGCACGGTGCGCACCCAGTCGGAGACGTACGTGTCGTCCAGCCAGGGGAACCTCAGCTTCACCCAGCCGCGCTGCCCGCCGCCCGGCTCCCGGACGTCGGTGACCACGGCGACGGCCAGGCCCGGCATCCGCGGCCCGCGCGGCGGCGCGTTGCCGCCGGTGACCAGCCCGGCCAGGGAGCGGTCGGGCGACGCGCTGACCACCACGGTGCTCCGGTAACCGCGGAACGGTTCGAGCAGGTGGCGCACGCCGGTGACGGTGTAACGGCCGGAGAAGGCGGCACCGACGTTCCCCAGCGCGACCGGGGTGCCCGCCCGCAGCCGCGGGTTGCCCTCGGCGACCGCCTCCAGTTCGCCGAAGCCGGCCGCCACCGTGGCGGCCAGCGACCGGGCCGCGGCGGTCGTCTCCGCCTGCGTGCGGTACGGGGTGTCGGCGACGGTCAGCCGGGCCCGGCCGGGGAAGGCGGCGGCCGCCTCGGCCGGGCTCATCCCCGGCAGCACGGTCCGCGAGGCCACCGACGGCTCGGTGGCGACCAGGGCGCTCTTGGTGGTGACGTTCCAGCCCCGCGCCTCGACCGTTTCCGCGCCGCCCGCGCCGGTCAGCACCCCGCGCAGTTCCAGCAGGTTGCGGCCGTACTCCAGGACCAGCGGGCTCTGCGGCGCCGGGGTGGTGGGGGCCGGTGCGCCGGAGGCGGGCTCGGGCCGGACGAACTCCAGCCGCCCGTCGTCGTCCACGCGCACCTGCGCGCCGCTCTCCTGCGCCAGGAACTGGAGGAACTCCCAGTCCGGGACGTTCGCCTGGGACAGCTGCTGGTGGACCACCGGGAAGGGGTCGATCCGGCCGCAGGCCAGGCCCGCGCCCGCGGCGACGGCACGGACGATGTCGGCGGTGGTCATGTTCCGGAAGGCCTTCACCCGGCGCCCGCGCATCAAGCGGTGGGTGACCGCCGAGGCCCGCACCACCGTGTACGAGCCCGTGGTGTCCACCTCCAGCTCCAGCGCCGTCACCTCGCCGGTGAACAGCCGCACCCGGGTGTGGCCCTGCACCGTCACCACGGACACCCGCAGCGGGGTCCCGATGGTGATCCCGGTCGTGGAGAGGAAGGTGTGGTTCGCGTCCCGGAAGCTCAGCACCGCGGTGTCGGGCAGGCCGACGCTCTCCTCGATGTCGCAGGAGACCAGCTGGGTCGCCCAGATCGGCGGCAGCGGGCCCGGCGCCTCGACCACCGGATCCGCGGCGAAGGAGCGGCCGCCGCGGGCCTCGGGGGTGGTCATGACCGACCGGCCCGGGTGAGCTCGCCGATCTCCGGCACGATCAGCTCCGTACCGGGGACCAGGGCCAACGGGTCGTCGATGTCGTTGGCCTCCGCGATGGTGCGCCAGGCCGTCGCGTCCCCGTACGCGCGCCAGGCGAGCAGCGGCAGGCTGTCCCCCGCGATCACCCGGTGGGTGCTGCGGGCCTCCGGCGAACCGGAGGTCGGGTTCTGGCCCGCCGGGTCGACGCTGGCCTCGTCGATGGTGAGCGAGCAGACCGCCCGGAGCGGACTGCCGTTCACGTCGAAGAGCGAGTAGGTGACCGAGAGGCCGGTCAGCACCCCGTTGAACGAGGTCGTCTTCAGGGTGCCCCAGTCCAGCCGGATCCACGGACTGGCCGGCGTCTTGCGCGCCAGGCTGGTCGGGGTGGGCACGCACGCCGTCATCAGCTTCTCCACCGCCCGCTCCACCGAGTTGTCGTGGGTCGCGGTCGAGTCCAGGAACACGTCGAGGGAGAGCGAGCGCGGGCCGCTGCCGACGAACTCGGGCAGCGCGGACTCGCCCGCCATCCGGGACGGCGTGCGCCGCCACTCGGTGCTCTTGCGCAGCACCAGGGTCGCCGGGTTGAACTGGAGCCGGAGCTGCGCGAGCGTTCCACCGGGCTGGGCGCCGACCGTCGACGGGGGCTCCATGATGGTCAGTTGGGCCCGGGTGACGCTCGCGGGGACCGCCGAGGACATCCTGGTGCTCCTTACGTGGGTGCGTGGGTGGGGCGGGCTGGTGGGCGGCTCGGGAGTGCCACGGTAGTGGCGTCGGAGCCGCGCCGGAGTGGCGCGGGAGTGCCGGATGAGGGTGGCGGGGCGACGGCGTCAGGACGGGCGCAGGCCCGCGTGGGCGATCTCCAGGGTCTCCATCGCGGCCTGGGAGTTGGAGGGGTCGAAGGACGGACCCTCCCAGCGCACCGGGACGATCCCGAGCACCTGCCAGCCGACGATCCGGCTCAGGTCCGGCCGCAGCGCCACGATCTCGCCGTCCTTCGGCTCGACCTTCCGGACGATCTCACCAAGCCAGCGCGCGATCTTGGTGGTGTCCGCGGTGACCGCACGGGTCAAGGTGATGTTCGACCAGGTGATGCGGCCCGGCAGCTGCCAGGCGAACCCGTTGTTGCCGCCCTCCGCGTACTGCTCGATCTCGACCTGGGCGCCCAGCCCCGAGCAGGTGGTGAACTCGCCCAGGTCGTTGCCGCCGATGGTCAGGCTGAAGAACACACTGGTCGCGAAGATGTTGTCGGTCATCTGTTCCGCATCCTGATTTCTGGTTCGTGCTTCCGGTCGCGTCGCGGCGGCCGTCGGTCGACCGCCCTGCCCTGCTCTGCTCTGTCGTGCGCTGTCCTGCCGTTCGCTGTCCTGCCGTTCGCTGTCCTGCCGTTCGCTGCTCTGTCGCGGGCTGCTCCGTTTCAGCGGCGCCCGTCGTGCGGTCGGCCGCTGCGTTCCCGCCCCCTGCGCAGTTCGGTGCGCAGCAGCCGCCCGACCGGTTCGACCAGACGCCGGGCCAGCTCGTCGAGGTCGGCGGCGCCGTGGCCGGCGGTCTCGGCCGACGGTCCGCCGGGGTGCGACGGGGAAGCGCTCCGGGAGGACGAGCCGGCGGGCGGGGCGGCCGTCGGGGCGGCCTGCACCGTGGTCGGCGTGCGGGCCGGCACGGCGGTCAACGGCACCCCGGACAGGCCCGCCTGCTCCGCCGCCCGCTGCAACACCCGCGCCGTACCGGGCGAGGGCGGCGTGGGCGGGCGCAGCACGGGTGAGGGCGACACGGGTGAGGACGACACGGGCGCGGGCGCGGCGGGCAGGGCCGTCCGTACGGAAGGCGCGCCGGTGGCGCGCGGCACGACCGGCAAGGGCGCCGCCGCCGGGACCAGCGGCTCCGCCGACCCGCCCGGGCCCGGCTGCGCCGGGGACAGCTGCGGGGCCGGCCGGAGAACCCGGGAGCCGGCCGGGAGTCGCTGGAGCGCCGGGGCCGTCGGGGGCGCGAGCCGGACCACCGGCGGGCGCGCTGCGGGCAGCGAGGCGGGGCCGCCGGGCTCCGGGCGCCCTGCGGGCGTCGGTGGTCCGGCCTGCCGCACGGACGGGCGGCCCGTGCTCGGAACGCCGCCCGGTGGCGGTTGGCCCGTCGACGGCACCGGGCCGCCCGGGGTCGGCACCGCGACACCTGGACGGCCGGGCACGACGCGCGGCGGGACCATGGGCCCGACCGCAGCGGGTCGGCCGCTCACCACCGGGCTCCCTTGCGCCGACGGGCGATCCGGTGTCCCTCCGACGTCCGCCCGCGCCGACGAACGCCCACCCCGCGCACGCTGCAGCACCGCAGCAACTCCACGCACCGCGCCCGCGCCCGCGCCCGTGCCGGACGAACGATCCGGCACCGGACTCCCCTGCGCCGACGGGCGATCCGACGTCCCTCCGCTGTCCCTCCGCCCCGACGAACGCCCACCTCGCGCACGCTGCAGCACCGAAGCGACCGCACGCACCACGCCCGCACCCGCATCCGCACCGGCCGAGGGACCTCGCCCCACCGCGACACCCGAAGCGCCGGACCGCGAGGAACCGCTCTGCGACGCCGACGGCCCGACGAAGGCACGGCCGTCCCCCGGACCGGGCGCATGCCGCGAACTCGTACGCGAACGCGCACCCGAGCCCTGCGGAACGGCCGCAGGCCCGCGTGCCCGGCCGCCGGGCGCCGTCGGTTCGGCACCCGGTTCGCCGTCCGTGCGCGACTGGAGCGCCCTGGGCCAGACGGCCGGCACCACGGGTGGGGCGGGCGCGAGCGCGGCCGTGCCCGAGCGAGCGCCGCTCCCGGTCCCGCTCCCGGTCCCGCTCCCGGTCCCGGCCGCGGGCGACATCGGCGGGGCCGCGAGGGCGAACCTCATCGGGCGCTCACCGATCAGTCCACGCCTCGGACCGGTGAGTGCCCCGGTTCGCTGCACGCTCCGGACTCCGGTCACCGGGCGCGCAGGAACCACCGGACCGGCGCCGCCGCCGGTGGGTGCGCCGATCCGGCCGGGTGCCCCGGCGGGGCCGGCTGGTCGTCCGGCCGGGGTCGCGGGAGCGACGGGCTCCGGCACGATGCCCGATCGGTGCTCCGGTCCGGCGTCGGGCAGTGGCGCGTCGGTCCGTCCCACCGGCCGAGCCGGTTCGCTCCCGCTGCGTTCCGAACTCATCGCGCGCGCCCCGGAATCGGCGCCGGCCGAGCTGTTCCGGCCTGCCGGCCGTCCGTCATCGTCACGCGGAGAGGGAGCTGTCGACCCTGCCGGGAGCTCGCTGCCGCGCCGGGTGACGCGCTGCACGCGCGGCCCCTCGTCCGCCGCAGGCGCCGACGGCCCAGCGGCGGTAGTGGAAGCGGACAGGTTCGCACCACCGACGGCCGGGCCGTCGCCGGGAGTCCGGCCGGCACGGTGCAGGGGCAGTCCCTCACCGGCCGGCGGCACCGGGGTGGCGGGCCTGCCCCGCGCCGCCGCGCCGCCCCCGGTGCTGTCACCGGTGGCAGCACCCGACGTCGGGCCGGTGATCCGTCGGGCCGGTGGCCGCCCGCCGAGCAGCGGGGCGGTGCGTCCCGGCACGGCGGCCGTCGCAGGCAGCGCGTCAAGCGGCGCGCCCAGGCCTCCGCGCGTGCGGGCGGGCGACGGGTCCGGACGTACCCGCCCGGTACGTTCGGGGCCCGACGACGGCGTGGACGACGGCGTGGACGACTGTGCGCGCACGGACGTGCCGGCCCCCGACACTGCGCGCTGGACGGGTGCGGTTCCAGCGGGCTCACGGCCGCGCTGCTCAGCGGCCGCACGGGTGTGCCGGTCAGCGGTGGCGTCGGGCCCGCCCGCGCCGGTCCCGGTGGGCCCCGGGCCGGCAGGAACGACCGGCATGGGCGAAGTGCCTGAGTCGGCGTCAGAAGGCTTCGGGCGGAGCACGGGTGTGGCGCTCGCGGGCAGCGAGGTCAAGGGCGCGCCGAGGACCGGTCGGGCCGGCGCGGCAGTACCGGGGACAGCAGTGCCGGGGACGGCAGCACCGGGCAGGGCGGCTCGTTGGACGACCCCGTCCGGCTGCCCGGCCGACGCGGGCGCAGCACTGCCCACCGGCCTCGGGGCCGGATCCGGAGCCGGAGTCGGAGTCGGAGCCGGAGCCGGAGTCGGAGTCGGAGTCGGCCGCACGACAGCCTCGCCGCTCTCGGGCGAGCGCGAGCCGTCGGCCGGATCCGTTCGGCGACTCGATGCCTCGACGGTGATACCCGGCGTCCCGCCCGATGTCGGGACCACCGCCACCGGGCGCACGGGCAGTGCCCGGGGGCGCCGCGCCACGGTCAGGGGCGCGCCGACGGAACGGGGCCGCACCGGGCGCGCCGGGCCGACCGCCTCACCCTGACGCGGGGAGGCGACGTCCCCACCGGGCGCCGGCGCAGTACCGGCAGTGTCACCGGTCGCGGCAGTACCGGCAGTACCGGCAGTACCGGCAGTGACGGCAGTGACGTCCGGAACGGCCGATCCCCGGGCCGACCCCGGCCCCGGCGCCGACCCCGCCCCCGCCCCCGAGCGCGAGCCTCGCGGCGCCGACCGCACGGGCAGCCGCCGCACCGCGCCGGCCCGCTGGACCGGCCACGTCCGCCTCGACTCCCCCGCAGCCGCCGTCGGTTCCGCTTCTCCGACCCCGAACCCCGCGTCCCCGGACCCGGCCTCCGCGGGTGCATCCGCAACGACCGGCATCGCCGGCCCGTCCCCGCCCGCGACGGTGGCGGCCGGGGCGACCGGTACCGCCATCGCCCGCAGGATGCCCACCGGCGCGGACGGCAGGACCGCGTGGCCGAGCGGGCCGCTCAGCGAGGGGTCCTGCCACGAAGCGAGGCGGGACCGGAACCTCAGGCCGTCGCTGACCCCGTGCGCCTGGCCGGCCAGGGTCGGGGTCAGCGGCCGTACCGCGCGCCATCCTCCGTCCCCCGTCGGCGGACGACGCCGAGCGACGCCCTCGGCACCACCGACGTCGACAGCCCCGGCGCCGGCGGCGCCGGAGTCACCGCGCGCGCCGCCGGTCGCCATCCCGACCGCCGCCCCGGCCGTCGCTCCCGTCGCCACCTCGGCCGGCCTCCGGCGGCCGATCCAGTCCCGAAGCCCCACCCGGCTCACCCTCCTTCGCTGACACGGGTGTTGAGCCGGGCGATCTCGCGCACCCACTGCCCGCGTTCGCGGTGGGTCAGGTCGAGGATGTCCTCCCGCTGCCAGTGGAAGTGGTAGGCGATGTACGCGATCTCCTCGTACAGCCGAGCAGGCGCGTACGTCACGATTCCCCCAGGCGCCCACCGGCGAGGTCGACCTCGAAGGCGCCGTCGCAGTGCGGGCAGGTCACCGCGGCGCGCGTGTGGCCTTCGCTGTTGATCCGCTGGTAGAGGTCCTGGAGGAAGGCGACGTCGGTGGCGTACATCCGCTCGACGATGCCGGCGTGCACGTCGGTGATGTCGCCCAGCCTGGTGATCACGTGACTGAGCAGCACCACGCTCAGGTAGGCCGGGTTCTCCTTGACCCGGAGGTCGATCTGCGGCATCAGCTCGTCGCGGGCGGTGGCCAGGCGCATGGTGCCGTGCCGGTGGACGGTGCCCTCGTCGTCGACGTAGCCGAGCGGCAGCTCGAACTCGAAGGCGGTGTGCGGTGCCTGCCCCCGGGAGCCGGTCGCTCCGGCCGGTCCCGGCGCCCCCGCCGAAGCCGCCGGCTGGTGCTGCTGCTGTTGCGACGCGGCGCTCTGCGAGGCCGCGGCCGGGGCCCGTTCCAGCAGTTCGTCAAGGCCGATCCGTCGCCTCACTCTACGCTGATCTCCTCGAACACGATGGTCACGGTCTCCGTCGCGGCGCTGGACTCGCCCGCGGTGAGCGTGGGGCCCTCCCAGCGGCTGGCCCAGGCGTTGGTGAGCTGGATCCGCCGCAGGGTGGCACCGGTGGTGTCCTTGACCTCGATGGTGAGGTTCTGCCGCGCGGTGTTGATCGCCCCGTTGTTGAGGGTCTCCTTGATCCAGGTCGTGAACGCGCCGCTCTTGTCGAGGCCGCGGGTGATCGTCACCTCGCCGGGCAGCCGGGCGCCGGGCTGCTTGCGGACGATCAGCTTGCCCTCCTGGGTCACCTGCTTGTACTCGACGACCTCCTGATCGACCGTCAGATTGCTGATCTCCTTGACGGACTCGACGTTGTAGCCGCCGAGTTGGACGCCGAAGATGTGTGTGGAGAGCGGATCGCCTTCAGCCATGGTTCGTTGTCACCTTCCTGGGTGCCGTCGGATGCCGACCTGATACCGACCACGCGCCGGTCACTCGTCGACGAGGCTCGTGCTGTCGGAGAACTGGGACAGCCGGAACACCACGAACTCCGCCGGCTTCACCGGAGAGACCCCGATCTCGCAGATCACCTGGCCGAGGTCGACGGACTCCGGCGGGTTGTTCTCGCGGTCGCACTTGACGTAGAAGGCCTCGGCCGCGGTCTGGCCGAACAGCGCCCCGCGCCGCCACTCCTCGGTGAGGAACGCGGTGATGTTCCGGCGGATGCTGGACCACAGCCGGTCGTCGTTGGGTTCGAAGACGACCCACTGGGTCCCCAGGAGGATGGACTCCTCCAGGTAGTTGAAGAGCCGGCGCACGTTCAGGTAGCGCCAGGCGGGATCGGAGGAGAGGGTGCGCGCGCCCCAGATCCGGATGCCGCGTCCGGGGAAGGCCCGCACGCAGTTCACGCCGATCGGGTTCAGCAGGTCCTGCTCGCCCTTGCTGAGGCGGATCTCCAGGTCCACGGCACCGCGGATGACCTCGTTGGCCGGCGCCTTGTGCACGCCGCGCTCGGCGTCGCTGCGCGCCCACACCCCGGCGGCGTGCCCGCTCGGCGGGACCAGCACGTTGCGGCCGCTCGCCGGGTCGAAGACCTTGATCCACGGGTAGTACAGGGCGGCGTAGCGGGAGTCGAAGCCCGCCTCCTCGTTGCGCCAGGTCCGCATCTGCTGGGCGTTCAGGCCGGGCGGCGGGTCCAGGACGGCGATCCGGTCGCCCATCTGCTCGCAGTGCGACATCACGGCCAGCTGGACGGTCCGCAGGCCCTCGCCGTCGAGGTCGCCGCGCTGGTAGGCGCTCATCAGGTCGGGGACCGCGACCATGGTGATCTCGTCGATCGCCTCCAGTCCGGAGAAACCGGTCCGGGCGGCGGCGTCGCCGACGTACTCGGCCGGGTCGAGCCGGCCGGCGGGGGCCGCGGTCGGCGCGGTCGGCGCGGGCGCCGGGGCGGCGGCGAGGGCGTGGGTCGCGCGCTCGGGGCGGCTCGGCGCGGTGCCGGGCTGCTCGACCACCGCGACCAGCTTCGACTCCCGCAGCTGGGTGACGACGTACCCCTTGGTGCTCTTGCGGGTCGAGACGTCGTGGGTCTCCACCACCTCGGCGCCCCGGCGGACCAGCAGGCGGAAGCGGTCCTCGGGGACGTTCTCGCCCTCCACGTCGGCGATCTCGACGGACACCTCGCCGCCCGCGCCGGGCAGCGCCGTGAAGAGGAAGCCCGCGATCGCGACGGGCGCGGGCGCACCCACGGCGGCAGCGGCGGCCGGGGCGGCGCCGGAGGTCCGCCGGGCCGGGTCGCCGACCCGTACGACGTAGGCGGAGCCGCCGCCGTTGGCGAAGAAGCCGTACACCGCGTGCGCCAGGTAGGTGCCCTCGGTGAACCCGCCGAACCGCTGGACGTACTGGTCCCAGTTGGTCACCAACGTGGGCTCGTGGAAGGGACCGGTCTCGGCGAAGCCGACGAACGCGGCGACGGCGGTGCCGACCCCCTCGATCGGCCGGGCACCGGACTGGACCTCCTCCACGTACACGCCCGGGGTGAGGTAGGACGGCATGCGCGCTCCTTCGGATGGCCGGGTCATTCGCCCCCGAGTCTGCTGCCCGGGCGCCGCCCGCGGACATGTCCCCGGGTCCCGGACCGGGGGCAGGAACGGCTGCCCCCGGCGGGCACCCCGACGGGTCCGCGCGGACGCGGCCGGTTCTCCGCCCGGTCGATCACCCGCACGGCGACGCCCGGTCGATCGCCCGAGCACCGTCGCCCGGCCGGGCGGACGGGTCAGCGGCGCCCGGCCTCCCCGAGGACGCCCAGCCAGGGCCCGAACTCGCTCTCCAGCACCAGCCGGCCGAGCTTGCGGTACTCGCCGACCACCGCGGCGACCAACTGCGCCATGCCCAGCGGAGCCCCCGCCCCGGCGGCCAGGTAGGCCGCGGAGACCGCGCAGGCCCGGATGGAGCCGCCGGTGAGTTCGAAGTGCCGGGCGCAGAAGTCCAGGTCGAGGTCGTCGCCGCGGGGCAGTCGCGGCCCCAGGCAGCGGTCCCAGAGCACCCGCCGCTGCGCCTCGTCCGGCAGCGGGAACTCCGCGATGACGTCCAGTCGCCGGGTGAAGGCCTCGTCGAGGTTGGCGCGCAGGTTGGACGTCAGGACGGCGATCCCCTCGAACGACTCCATGCGCTGGAGCAGGTACGCCGTCTCCACGTTGGCGTGCCGGTCGTGGGCGTCCTTGACCTGCGAGCGCTTCCCGAACAGCGCGTCCGCCTCGTCGAACAGCAGGACGCCGTTCACCTGCGCGGCCTCGGTGAAGATGCGTTCCAGGTTCTTCTCGGTCTCGCCGATGTACTTGTCCACGACGGTGGAGAGGTCCACGACGTACAACTCCATGCCGAGTTCCGCGGCGACCACCTCGGCCGACATCGTCTTGCCGGTGCCGGACTCGCCCGCGAACAGGGCGATCACGCCGTTGCCCCGGCCGCCGCCGGGCCGCATCCGCCAGGTCCCGAGCACCTGGTCACGGTGCCGGGCCCGCAGCACCAGCTCGCGCAGCCGGCCCGCGGTGGGCTCGGGCAGCACCAGGTCGGCCCAGCCGACGGCGGGTTCGATCCGGCGGGCGAGCCGGGCCAGACCGGCGGCGTTCTGCGCCCGCACCGCGGCCCGGACGTCCTCGGCGCGCACCGGGCGCCGCTCGGCGGCCGCCGTCCGGACCGCCACCGCGGCGGCCCGCTCCAACTGCTCCTGGTCCACCCGGTAGGCGGCCACCGCCTCGGTCAACTCCTCGCTCAGCGGCGCCGGTTCACCCTCGTCCGGCCGACCGCCCAGGGCCCGGGCCCAGCGCGCGGCCCGACCGTGCGCGTCCGGCGGCGGGACGGTGACCACGAGCGGACTCTCCCGCGCCCAGGCCGGGTCCCACACCTGCGGGCCGTGCACGATCAGCGGGATGCCGGCGAGTTCCGCGCACAGCTCGCGCAACAGGGCGGCCCGCTCGGGCCGTTCGGGTTCGAGCCGGTCCAGCGGGCCGAGCACCACACCGCCCCCGCCCAGCCGCGCCTCCCGGGCGATCGCCCGCACGGTGCCCGGCGACGGGCGGGCGGCCAGCGCGACGGCGTCCACGACCAGGGGCGCCCGGCCGTCGGCCGCGAGGGCGGCCACCGCCGGCCGGACGGCGTGCCCGCCCCGGTCCAGCAGGTGCACCAGCCCGCCGGTCGCGGCGGCCGCGTGCACCCGGTCGACCAGCTCCGCGGCCGTGCCGGTGCCGGTCGCGCCGGTGCCGGTGCCGCTCGGGCCGGTGCCGGTGCCGCTCGGGCCGGTGCCGGTGTCGACCGCGGCGGCGCCGACGGCGGCACGGCGGGCCAGTCCGGCGAGCGCGCCGTCCGGCTCGTCGTCGCCGAGCAGATGGGCCGTCACCCGGTCCGGCACCCGCAGGGTGCGGGAGAGCAGCGGACGCTCCGGCTCGGCGACCTCCAGGAGGCCGCCGGCGATCAGCGGGGCCCGGACCGCGAACCGGGAGCGGCCGGTGCCGCCCGCTCCCGGCAGTCCGCACAGTTCGAGGGCCAGTCCGATGGTCGCCCGGCGTCGGGTCAGGTCGTCGTTGAGGTAGCCGTAGAGCTGTTCGAAGCGGGTGTCGAGGTCGGGGGCGAGGGCCACCAGCAGGAGTTCGACGTCCACCGGGAGCAGCCCGAAGGCCGTGCCGAGCCGCGCGAGCCGGGAGCCGGGGGGCGGCGGGGCGGGGCCGTCACCGAGGGCCGCGCCGCCGTGGCCGGACGCGGCGGGGGCCGCCAGGATCCGCTCCACCGCCTCCGGGCCGAGGTACTGGCCGCGGTACGGGTCGTCCGGGTCCGGGTCGTCGGCCCGGCGCTCGCGCACCGCGGCCCGGACCCGCTGCTCGACCCGGTGCAGCCGTTCCCAGAGGTGGTCGGGGCCGGCGTCGTCCACGGCCGACCCGACCGGAGCGACCGAACCGACCGACCCGCCCGGAGCCGTCGACGAGGCCGACCCGAGGTCGATGCTCATCGCGCCCTCCCCCTCCCCCGCGCCCGGCGGCCCGGCGGCAGCACGCGGTCCCGGGGCGCGGCGAAGCCGTCCGGCCCGGGGTCGGTACCGCCGTGGTAGCGCAGGCGTCGGCCCGGACCGTCGGCGGGCGCGGCGCCCTCCCCGGGAGTGGAGCCGCCGTCCCGGCCGGTGTCCTCCACGTGCACCACCAGGCCCTCGGTGACCGGCGGCCCGGCGGGGGTGCGCCCGCCGGGCAGCGGGGCGAGCACCCGGACGTCGATCGAGGGCCGCAGCTCCCCGCCGAGCGCGGACCACACGTCGGACACCGACGGCAGGCCGGTCTCGCGCCCCGCGATGTCGAGCTCGACGGTCAGTCCGAGCCGCGCGAGCGTCCCGGTGAGCGTCCGGGCGGGCAGCGCGTCCACGGCGGCCAGGCACTGCAGCACCTCGGCCAGCAGTCGGTGTTCGTCCTGCGGCCGGCTGGTCCAGACGGTGACCAGGTAGGCCAGTTCGAACCAGCGGGGCGCGGCGCGGTGGCCGACCACCATGCCGTCCGCGTCGTGCTCGGCGACGGCGCCCGCCTGCCGGCGGTCGGTCTCCTCGCGGATCCCGTAGAGGAAGACGCTGACCGTCGGCGCGGTACGCCGGGCGGCGAAGTCGCTGGTGGGCGCTTCCAGGACCACCTCGACGCCGCGTTCCGGCAGACCGGTCTCGGCGAGCAGCAGCCGCAGCGCCTCGTCGACCTCGTGGATCACCGGCGCTCCACCTCCCCCGGCGGGCCGATGCTGCCCTCCACCACGAGGAAGGGGGTGGTCACCGGGGAGAAGCCGGGGCCGTCGGCGGTGATGGTCCGCGGGCCGGTCTCGTCCTTGGGGAGGATGAGCAGCTGGCCGGCGAAGGTCCCGTCGGCCCGGGGGTAGGTGGGCGCGGCCGCGGCGGTGATGCCGGGCTGCCAGGTGAACCGCACCGGGACGCCGGGCGGGAAGTCCACGCCGCGGACGGAGGTCACGAAGCCGGGCTTACCGATCGGCGGCACCGCGATGATGCGGGGCTGCAGGACGCGCAGCGGGGTGCTCGCCAGGTGCCGCCCCGGGTCGGCGTCGGTGCCGGTGGTGGTCAGCTCCGCGGTGACGGTGGTCTGCAGCGCCGCCACGGGTGACAGCACCACCCGGACCACCTGGCTGCCGCCCGGGGACAGGTCGGCCAGCCGGCAGGTCCCGGCCCGGCAGCCCGGGGGCAGCGCCTCGGTGGGCACCCCGGCGGGCAGGCCGAGGGAGAGGCGCAGTCCGGTCGCGAGGGCCTGGCCGGTGTTGCGCACGGTGTAGCTGACGGTCACGTGGCCGCCGACGTAGCCGGGGTTCGGCTGGGCGTCGACCGACACTCCGGGGCCGGCCGACGGCGGCGGGGCAGGTGCCGGGGCGGGTGCCGGGGCGGGTGCCGGGGCGGGTGCGGGCGGCGGTGGCACGGGGGTCGGCGTGGCGGTCGGCGGCGGGGTCGGGCTCGGCGGCGCGGACGGCGAGGCGGACGGCGAAGCGGAGGGGGACGGCGTCGGTGACGGCGACGGCGGGTCCAGCACCGGCAGGACGGTCCGGGCGGAGTCGTCCCCGGGGTTCGGGTCGACCACCGTCCCGGTGACGCTCCAGCCGAACTCCCGGTTGCCGGGGCTGGTGCCGATCAGTCGGGCGGTGATCTTGACCGCCGCGCCCGGTACCAGGGTGCCGAGGTCGCACCGCAGCGCTGCGGCGTCGCACTGCCCGACCGGGGTGGTCAGCCCGCCGAGCCGGGCGCCGGTCGGCACCGAAGCCGTGAGGACGGTGCCGGGCGAGGGCGCGGGGCCCTTGTCGGTGACGGTGATCGTCACGTCGGCGCCGCCGCCGACCGGGACCGCGGGGGTCCGCCCGGGTGCGCTCAGTGCCAGGTCGACGGACTGCTGGACGGCCGGCTCCTTCTGGCGTCCCGGCAGCCGCCGGTCGAGCGGGGTGAGCGTGCCGGCCGCGAGGTCGTAGACGGCGAGGCCCTCCGGCGAGTTCGGGGGCAGGGCCCGGCGGGAGGTGAGCACCAGCTGCGCGCCGTTCGCCGTCCAGGCGACGTCGCGGGGCTGGAACGGTCCGGTCTCGGAGGTGTCGGGCAGCGGGCGGGTGCAGGCGTCCCGCTGTCCGCGGAGCGCGGTGGGCAGGACGACCGTGCAGTCGCCGCCGGTCGGGGAGATGACCAGCACGCCGTCCTGGTGGTTGTTCCCGCCGTCACCGGCCTTGCGGTTGAAGGCGACGCGCCGGCCGTCGGGCGCGAACACCGGGCTGTCGTCGATGACGTTGCAGCGGCCCGGGCAGACCGTCCGGCTCAGGTCGGTCTGCCGGGTGAGGTCGTCGGCGGGCACGGTCCAGACGTGCCGGTTGCCCGCGTTGCCGTTGACGACCTCGCTGCGGGAGAAGGCGATCAGCCTGCCGTCGGGCGACCAGTAGGGCTCGCCGTCGGAGGCGCCCGGTTCACCGGCGGGCGGCTCGACGGTGCCGACGATCGCGCCGGTGGACACCTGGGCGATCAGGATCCGCCCGGGCCGCGCCGGTTGCCGGGCGTCGCCCGGGGAGCTGCGGCTGAACACGATCAGCCGGCCGTCCGGGGAGAAGGAGGGGTCGGTGTCCCGGTCGAGCGGGCCGCGCCCGGCGAGGTCCAGCGGGTGCGGGTCGGCGCCGTCGGCGTCGGTCAGCCAGATCCGCTGGATCCGCCCGGCCGGCGAGTCCTCGTAGCGGGTGACCACGATCTGCCGGCCGTCGGGGGTGTAGCCCTGCCGCTCGTACCAGGGGTCGTACCCGGGGCGGGGGTGGAAGAGCGGGTCGGCCGCCGGATCGGGATCGGTGGTGGTGTCGGCGGCCGGGTCCTCGGTGAGCACGCTGACGCCGAGGTCGCGCGGGTCGGTGCCGTCGGGGCGGACGTCCTCCAGGTCGGCGATGTTCGCGGCGGCGGCGCTGGTCTGCTCGACCACCGGGCCGCCGCCGTTCTGGGGGCCCAGCCAGGTCGGGGTCGCGATCAACCGGTCGGTCCGGTAGAGCAGTTGGGGGTCGTCGCAGGAGCAGGTCGGCGCGCGGTACAGGTTGACGACCGGTGGCACCGGCGGCTTGGGCGGCACGGGCGGCTGCGGCGGGTCGGCGGGGGTGAGCAGGTCGGCGCTCAGGAAGAGCACCCCGGTGCCGTCGGCCAGCCAGGCGGCGGAGCCGGTCCGCCAGGTGGAGCCGGTGCGGAGGAAGAAGGGCTTGTCGCCGCCGGTGGGCGAGGTGAGCATCAGGGTCCGGCCCTGGTCGGCGCCCTTGTCCCAGGTGTAGACGATCTGGTTGCGGTGCGCGTCGTCGTCGACCGGGTTCCAGGCCGGGTCGACGGCGTCCCCGGTGGTCACGTCGGTGACCTTGACCGGCGCGCCGCCGGTGAACGGCCGCAGGTAGATCTGGGTGTGCGCCGGGTCGCCGGTGCAGGCGTACGCGACCCACCGGCCGTCGGGCGAGACGGTCGGGTGCGTCTCGTCGGCCGAGCCGTCGGTCAGTCGGCGCAGCCCGCTGCCGTCCCGGTTCACCACCCACAGGACGTGCTGGGGCCGTCCGCCGGGCCCGGCCTCCACGGCCTCGAAGACGACGGCCTTGCCGTCCGGGGCCGGCGCGGGGTGGGCGGTGTCCATGCCGGTGGTGAGCCTGTGCACCGCGCCGGCCGCGTCGCGCAGGTAGACCTGGGGCAGCCGGTCGTCCCGCAGGCTGGTGAAGACCAGTTCGTCGCCGCGGGCCGAGGGGTCCCGGTCGAAGTGGACCGGGCCGGGCCCGAACAGCGGGGTGCTGGCCGCCGCACCGGTCACCCGGCCGAGGCCGCGGTGGTCGGTGCCGGCGAAGACGATCCGCCCGCCGGCCGGCTCGGCGGCGGCCGCCGGGGCCCCGGGGGCGCCCTGGCCGCCGGGGGCGGCGATGCCCGGGGTCACCACGGCCGCCGCGAACGCGAGCAGGACCGCGACGGCGGCCCGGACCGGCCGCCGGACGGAGCGGGGGGTGGCGGTGGCGCCGATCACGCTCGACCTCACAGGTTGGCAGGGGCGGTCCCCCGCAGTCTCCCCGGCCCGGGCACCCGGGAACAGAGCCCGGACGCCCGGGCCGGGGGTAACGACCGGTGTCCCCGGAGGGCAGCCGGCCACGGCCGTCCGCCCCCCTCAGATCAGGCCGCGCCGCATGGCGTACCCCACCGCGTGCGCCCGGTTGCGCAGCCCCAGCCGCGTGATGATCTCGTGCAGCACGTTCTTGACGGTGCGTTCGGAGTAGGAGGTCCTGGCGGCTATCTCACTGGTGTCGAAGCCGTCGGCGACCAGCCGGAGCATCTCCGCCTCCCGGGCCGTCAGGGTCGACAGGGTCAGGCCCCGCCCGTCGAGCATGGTGCGCTGGAGCATCCCGATCCGGTCGAGCAGTTCGCCGAGCAGGTCCCCGGGCATCACGCCCTCGCCGTTGGCCAGGGCGGTGATGAGGTGCACCAAGCGGTCCTGGTCCGCCTCCGAGCGGCGCAGCACGGCGGCGACCCCGCACTCGACGATCGTCTGCAGCCCGCCGGCCTCGAAGTGGCCCACCACCAGGCCGATCGCGCCGGAGGTGGCGAGCCGCAGCCGGCGCAGGTGCTCGGCCACCGCCTCCGTCATGGCGTCGACCACCAGCAGGGAGACCTCCGCCCGCGCCGCCTCGCTCTCGCTCAGCAGCTCCACCTCGGGCCGCTGGCGCAGCTGTTGGACCACGCCGGTCTGCAGGATCAGGTCCTCCGCGTAGACCGCCACCCGCACCTGGCCCGGCTTCCCGCGCACGTCGGCGGAGACGGCCGGGCCGACCGGCCCGGTACCGCCGGGCAGCCGGGTACCGGCGGACGGGCGGCCCGTACCGGACGGACCGGCACTGCCGGACGGACGGGCGGTGCCGGGCGCGCGGGCGCTGCCGGGCTGCGGCGGCACCAGGGCCCGCAGCGTGGTGCCGGCTTCCTCACGGCAGGTGCGGGACGTGTCGGTCGTTGTCATCGAACTACTCCATTCTCCAGTGGACCTGTCGTGGTGACGGCCGGTCGCCGCCGCGGGGCGGACCCGGCCGTCGGCCCGGGCGGTGCGGGCGCCGGACCCGCCGAGTGCCGGCGCGGACCCGCCGAGTGCGGGCGCGGACCCTCCGAGTGCGCCGTGCCGACGCCGGGCAGGGCCGGTCCGTCCCCGCGGGCAAGGGCCGTGCCCACAGCTTGCCCGCACGGCCCTCTCCGCCGGCCCGCCGACAGGCCTACCGTCACGCTATGACCACATCCGCCGAACTCGGCCTGCCCGCGCTGACGGTGGCGCCCGGTGGCGTGGCCACCACGACCCTGACGGTACGCAACGATCTCGACATCGTTGAGGCGTACTCCCTGGAGGTGGTCGGCGACTGCGCCGCGTGGACGACGGTCGAGCCCGCCCGGATCTCCCTCTTCCCGGGGACCTCCGAGACGGTGACGGTGCGTCTGTCCCCGCCGCGGTCGCCCGCCGCACGGGCCGGCGAGTTCCCGCTCGGCATCCGGGTGCTGCCGGCCGAACGCCCCGAGCTGGTGACGGTTCCCGAGGCCGCCGTCACCGTGACACCGTTCCACGAGCTGCAGGCCGCGCTCGCACCGCGCCGCCGCCGCGGCTGGCTGCGCGGCCGCTACCGGGCCTCGGTGCGCAACCTCGGGAACGCTCCCGGCACGGTGGTCCTCACCCCCGGCCAGGCCGGCGAGGACCTGCGGTTCCGGGTCACCCCGGAGCGGCTGCGCCTCGAACCCGGCGAGTCCGGCGAGCTGCGGCTGCAGGCGCGCACCCGCAGGCTGATCTGGTTCGGCAAGTCCGCCACCTGGCCGTTCGAGGCCACGGTGGGCCCGCAGGACACCCCGGACCGCGCGGGCGCGGACGGCAGGGGCCCGGACGGCAAGGGCGGCCCGGACGGCCGGGGCGGCGCGGACGGCAAGGGCGGCGCGGACGGCAAGGGCGCCACCGAGCGCACTTCCGCCCCCGCCGATCCTGTGACTGTCCATCAGCATCCGCGCCTGGACGGTGAGTTCATCCAACTTCCGATCCTCCCCACATGGCTGCTCGCTCTCCTGGCGGCGTTGCTCGCACTGCTGCTGGCCTGGTTCGCCCTGGTCCGCCCGGCGGTTCGCAGCTCCGCGAAGCAGGCCGCCGAGCAGGCCGTCGCCCAGCAGAGCGCCACCCCCGCCCCGACCGCCGGCGCCCCCGAACCCGGCGCGCCGACGGCCTCCCCGGGCGGGAGCCCCGGCGGCCAGAGCAAGCCGGGCGCCGGCCAGCCGAGCCCCGGCACCGGCGGCGGCAACTCCGGCCCGGGCGGACCGGCGGTGCCGGGAACCGGCCGGCAGAGCTCCGCCACGATCGACGTACAGAGCGCCAACGCCGCTTCCGGCGTGGGCAGTTACCAGGTGCCGCACGGCAAGGTCTTCGACGTCACGGACATCGTGGTCGCCAACTTCCAGGGCGACCAAGGGCTAATCACCATCACGGCCGGCAACCAGACGATCACCACGATCGCCCTGGAGACCTTCCGCAACCAGGACTACCACTGGGTGACCCCCATTCAGGTCTCCGAGGACCAGGCGGTGACGGCGAGCGTGACCTGCGAGTCCCCGGGCACCCCGGCCTCGGGCAAGCAGGCGGCCACGTGCCACGAACTCCTCAACGTCAGCGGCGCGCTGAGCGACCTCAGGCCGGGTAACTGAATCGGCGTACAGCGTGACCTTCCCTCTCCGGGCAACCGGACCGGAACGGTGTGCCTGGCGCCCCGATGATGCCGACGAGTCCCTTTCGACCCGTTCGTCTCCGATCTCTGCCTCCCGTATCTCCCCCCACATCCCGTGATCATGTCAACACGGCGCAAAGGGCGGCCCGGTCCGCGCCCCGGTCCGCGCCCCGCCGACAACGCCTCAGGACCGCACCAGCCGGGCCCGGTCTGCCCTCCCGGGGCAACCGAACAGGTCCCCGCAGGGCAGCCGACCCGTCCCCCGGGGGCGGCGAAGTCTGCCCCGGACCACCACTGACGGCCCGTCGGCGGGGCAGTGACGCAGGCCACTCCCACAGCGCTCGCCGGACCGCGGCCGCGAACGCCGGAACGCCGAAGTGTCGACCCCGGGGAGCGGGGCCGACACTTCGGCGTTCGGTCGGTACAACGTTCGATCAGGACGGCGTTCGGTCGATACAGCGTTCGGTCGATACAACGGTCGGTCAGGACGACGCTCCGTCAGGACGGCCGAGGCGTGCCCGTCACCGCCTCGGCCCGGCCACGGCGTACGCCACGGTCCCGGTCACGCACAGGGCCCACGCGGTCCCGGCGGACACCGAGGTGCCGGGAGGAAAGATCATCCAGCTCACCACCTCCCCCACGACGCCGGTCATGGACGGGACGAGGACGGTGAAGGCCAGCCAGCCGGTCGGCAGGGTCCAGGCGAACCGCGCCCCGCACAGCACCGCCCCGAGCGCGGCCAGGCCGACCAGTCCCGCGCTGTCCCGGACGACGACCCCGGTGGGCGCGAGGTCCACGCCCGCCGCCCGGACGGTCAGCAGTGCCAGGCCCGCGACCAGGCCGATCAGCAGCACGTGCACCGCCCGGCGGGGCACCCACCGGATCGCGGCCGTCCGCTCCAGCACCGGGTCCCACCCGCCGAGCCCGACCGAAGCCGCCGCCACGTTCGCGGTGAGGACGAAGACCGCCATCTGCAGGTTCGACGGGTCCGACTCGGCGAGGGCCCACACCGCCAGCGAGACGAGCGCGATCGCGGCGGCCGAGCCGGGCACCTGCCGGGAACGGGCGTGCAGGACCAGCCACCTCATCGCGGCACCTCCCCCGCCAGGCGCAGCAGCCCGTCCTCCCGTGCGCAGGAGAGGGCGGCGGCGCGCAGCTCGACGATCCGGGAGCGCTGCTCGGCCGGTGCCATCGCCATCAGGTGCTGCCAGGCCGCGTCGGCGCTCGCCCAGGTCTTGATCGAGTACACGTCGGTGCCCTTCTCCTGCAGCGGTCGGAGCTGGGGGTCGTGCAGGGCCCAGCTCACGGCGATGCTCTGGAGTGCGATGTCGCCCTCCCACGCGCTCTCCCGGGCGTTGTTCCCGTGGCAGTTCGGTGCCAGGCCCTGGGAGACCAGTGCGCGGGTCAGGGCCTCACCGGTCGCATCGGCGAACAGCCGTTCGTCGAAGTCGACCAGCACCACGTCGCCGGAGAGCTCGCGGTCGTCGCCGAGCGCGCGCAGCCTGACGTCCTCCCGCACGGAGTGCGGTGCCTGATCGCCCAGGGCGCCGCGCAGCACGCTCAGCGCCTCGTCGCCGCGCCGTGCGAGCTCGTCCAGGCGGTCGCGGTTCGCCCGCGTCACGCACGCCGGTCCGTCGCAGACCAGGGCGGCGGCGGTCCGGTCGACGACGTAGGTGTCGCGCGGATCGGCCGGGAGGACCAGCAGGGCCAGGACCGCGCCGACCAGGACGGGAACCACCGCGAGCAGCCGGACCCGACGGGTCACGGCCGACAGCAGGGCGAAGCCGGTGGCGAGCAGGCCGAGCAGCCAGAGCGCCTGCCCGAGGTGCGCGGCACCGGACAGGGTCAGCAGCATCTGCCGCGGCTCCGCGACCGCCGGGGACAGCAGCGCGAGCCGGTTCGGCGCGCTGCTCGACGGCACGCGGCCGTCCGTGGTCGACCGCAGGAGGGCGCCCGTCAGCAGGAGGAAGGACACCACCAGGGCCGGCGGGGTGAGCACATGGGGCAGGGTCCGCGCGACGCCCATGCCGAACACGGCCCCCGCGGCCAGGGCCAGCGCGCCCACCAGCGAGATCGGCAGCCAGCCGAGCGGCGCGTAGGTGGTCCGGCCGAGGGCCACCTGGACGCCGCCGACGA
This sequence comes from Kitasatospora sp. NPDC086791, assembly GCF_040685975.1. NCBI lineage: Bacteria > Bacillati > Actinomycetota > Actinomycetes > Kitasatosporales > Streptomycetaceae > Kitasatospora > Kitasatospora sp. NPDC086791. The sequence continues at coordinate 28,387 of NZ_JBFBOC010000045.1, forward strand.
GGACCAGCAGGCCGAAGCCCGACACCGTCGCGAGCGCCAGCGCACCGGCCGGCACCGCCGCGCGGCGCCAGGCCGGCAGTGGTGTGCTCGTCAGCAGTTCGGCCATCCGCGAGCGGGGTTCGCGCATCCCGTACACCGCGCCGATGCCGACCGAGACCGGCCACCAGAAGGCCAGCAGGCAGCGGGTCCACATGGCCATGGAGGTCCACTGGGCCGTCCAGCCCGCGGTGCCCCGCCACCAGACCGCGTCGAACGGGCAGAAGACCGCCAGGCTGCCGCCCAGGACGATGATGCCGACCCACGGGGCGGCGGAGCGCCTCAGTTCGATGCGCAGGACAAGTCCGTTCACCAGATCCCTCCCGGCCGACCGGAGTTGCTGAGCAGCGCCGAGTAGCCGCGCTCCAACGGGCTGTCGCCCGGGTGTTCGGGGCCGCCCGCCGCGGCCAGGTCCTCCGGCGCGCCCTGGAAGACGAGCCGGCCGTCGGCGAAGAGCACCACGTCGGAGCAGGCGGCCGCGACGTCCTCGACCAGGTGGGTGGAGACGACCACGCAGGTGTCCCGGCCGAGTTCCTGCAGCAGCTCGCGGAAGCGCATCCGCTGCGCCGGGTCCAGTCCGGCCGTCGGCTCGTCCAGCAGCAGCACCGCGGGGTCGTTGACGATGGCCTGGGCGATGCCGGCCCGCCGCACCATGCCGCCGGACAGGGTCTTCATCCGGTGGTCGGCGCGGTCGGCCAGGCCCACCCGTTCGACGGCCCGCTGGACGGCCCCGGGGACGTCCGCCTTCGGCACCTCCTTCAGCCAGGCCATGTACTCGACGAACTCGCGCACCGTGAAGCGCTTGTAGTAGCCGAAGTCCTGCGGCAGATAACCGATCCGGCGCCGCAGGGCCCGGTGGTCGCCCAGCCCGCCGACGGCGGTGCCGAACAGTTCCAGTTCGCCCCCGGTGGGACGCAGCACGGTGGCCAGGGTCCGGATCAGGGTGGTCTTGCCGGCGCCGTTGGGCCCCAGGAGGCCGTGCGTGCCGATGCCCAAGGAGAGGTCGAGCCCGTCGACGGCCATCTTCTTCCGTCCGACGCGCACTCTCAGGCCGGCGGCCCGGATCTCCCAGGCGTAGGTCTTCGGCGCGGTGTCGGCCGCGCTCGTCATCGGTGTCATGCGGTCCCTCTCGGGGGTCGAAGATGGTTTCACAGCGTCGAGTACGCGTTCCTGCGGGCGATCACGGCGCCGGTCCCGAGCGCGAGGAGCAGTCCCCACGCGGGCAGCCGGTCCGGTTGCAGGAGGAACTGCAGGGCGGGCGGGACGTGGCCGACGGCCCACGCGGGGACGACGACGACGGCGCCCCAGGCGGCCGCCAGCCCGACGGCGGCGCGGGTCACGCCCACCACGCTGCCCAGCGCCAGGGCGGTGGAGGTGAAGGCCAGGGAGGGCAGCAGCCACTGCGCGGCCGTCATGGTCCCGGTCAGCCGGCCGCCCAGCAGGAGCCCGGGCAGGACCAGCACGAGGACCGCCGTGGTGCGCCTGAGGAGCAGGGGCAGCCCGGCCCGGGCGGTCGAGGCCGTCAGTTCGTGCGCCGGGTCCAGGGCCCGCGACCACGACGCGGCGACACCGCACAGCGGCAGGACGGGCGCGATCGGCACCAGCGGAGAGGACCCGCCGAAAAACGTGGGCGGCGCGACCGCGTCCAGCAGCAGCGCCGTCAGGGTGACGACGACGGTCATGGCCAGCCACGGGGTCATCACCGGCGTCAGCCACCCCGAGACCCACCGCGGGCGGTACCGCCGGGCGGGCGCCGGGCGGACCGCGTCCAGCTGCGGTTCCAGGCCGGCCCGGACGGTGTCCAGGAGCGCGGCGACGTCGGGTGCCCCGGTGGCCACGGAGGCCGCCAGCCGGGCCCGGCACGGCGCGCAGGTCTCCAGGTGGGCTTCCAGCGCCCACACCGTGTCCGCGGCCATCGCGGTGTCACCGCGCGCGTAGTCCTCGATCAACCGCCCCGACGCGTGTTCCCCGTTCATGCGCCCACCTCGCTCCGCTCGCTCGTGCCACCCGCTCGTACCGGCCCGCCCGCTCGTGCCAGCGCCTCCCGCATCGCGATCCGGGCCCGGCGGGCGCGGGTCTTGACCGTGCCTTCGGGCAGTCGAAGCAGGACGGCGGTCTCCCGGACGGAGAGCCCGTCGAGCACCGTGGCCTGCAGGACCGCCCGCAGTTCCGGGGCCAGTCGCCGCAGGGCGTCGCCGACGTCGCCGCCGACCGTCCCGGCGAGCGCCTCGTCCTCCGCCGCGGGCACCACCGCCCGCTCGGCGGCGGCGACGGGGGGCTCGGCGTGGTGGGCACGGCGCCGGAACGCGTCGACGAGGCGGCGCGCCGCGATCGTCCACAGCCATCCGACGGCCGTCCCGCCGACCGCGCTCCCGGCGAACGCGCCGGCCGCGCGCCACACCGCCAGATAGGTCTCCTGCATGACCTCGGCGACGATCTGCTCGTCGGCGCAGCGGCGGCGCAGGCGCACCGCCAGCCAGGGCGACGTGCGCCGGTACAGCTCGTCGAACGCCCCGCGGTCACCTCTGGCCACCAGCCGGACGAGGCGTTCCTCGTCCAGCTCGTCCGGTGCTCTCCTGCGTGATCTCACACCAGCCAGACGCCCGGTCCGGCGTGCGGGTTCTGCGTCGGGGGTGACCTGCGTCACAGGCGGGAGTCCGGCCCTCGGGTTCCGGTCCCCCGCCCGGTCGCGGGCCCGGAGGGCGGGGGCGCGGAAGGCGGAGGGGGCGCCCCCGTCAGAGGAACTGCTCGGCCCAGATGATCTTGCCGTCGGCGGTGTAGCGGACGCCCCAGCGCTCGGTGAGCCGGGCGACCAGGAACAGGCCGCGGCCGCCCTCGTCCTCCGCGACGGCGTAGCGCAGGTGCGGGGCGGTGCTGCTGCTGTCGGAGACCTCGCAGATCAGCGTGCGGTCGTAGAGCAGCCGGACCCGGATCGGTTCGCTGCCGTAGCGGATGGCGTTGGTGACCAGCTCGCTGAGCACCAGTTCGGTGACGAAGGCGGCCTCGTCGAGGCCCCACCGGGCGAGCTGCCGGATGGCCTCGGCGCGGACCCGGGCCACCTCCTCCGGGGCCGAGGCGACCTCCCACTCGGCGGTCCGGTCGGGCTCCAGCACGCGGGTGCGGGCGACCAGGAGGGCGATGTCGTCGGCCTGGCGGGCGGGCAGCAGGGCGGCGAGCACGGCCTCGCAGGTCTCCTGGGGCGGCCGGTCCGGCCGGGCCAGCACGCCCGTGAGCACGTCCAGGCCGACCCCGATGTCGCGGGTGCGGTCCTCGATGAGCCCGTCGGTGTAGAGCACCAGGCTGCTCCCCGGCGGCAGTCGCACCTCGACCGCCTCGAAGGGCATCCCGCCCAGGCCGAGCGGCGGACCGGCGGGGAGGTCGAGCAGCTCCACCGTGCCGTCCGGGTGGACCAGGGCGGGCGGCGGGTGGCCCGCCCGGGCCAGCGCGCAGCCGGCGGTGCTCGGGTCGTAGATCGCGTAGAGGCAGGTGGCGCCGGTGATCGCGAGTTCTCCCCCGGCCGTCTCCTGGTCCAGGTGGGCGACCAGTTCGTCCAGGTGCCCGAGGAGCTCGTCCGGCGGCAGGTCGAGGGTGGAGAAGTTCTGGACGGCGGTGCGCAGCCGGCCCATGGTGGCGGCCGCGTGCACACCGTGGCCGACCACGTCGCCGACCACGAGCGCGACCCGGGCGCCCGGCAGCGGGATGACGTCGAACCAGTCGCCGCCGACCCCCGCCTGGGCGGGCAGGTAGCGGTAGGCGACGTCGAGGGCGCTCTGCTCGGGCAGCGCCCGCGGCAGCAGGCTGTGCTGCAGGGTCACGGCCATCGTGTGCTCGCGGGTGAAGCGGCGGGCGTTGTCGATGGCCACGGCGGCCCGGGCGGCCAGCTCCTCGGCCAAGGACAGGTCGTCGTCCTCGAACGGGCCCCGGTCCCGGCCGCGCCAGAAGCAGGCGACGCCCATCAGCACGCCGCGCGCCGTCAGCGGAACGGCGATCAGCGACGCCAGGCCGAAGTCCAGCACCGCCTGGGTGAGCTCGGCGTCCTGCTTGCGCCACCCGGCGTCGGTCGCCACCTCGGGGACCAGCGCGGACCGCCCGCTGACGAAGCCCGCCGCCTGCGGGGTGCTGCCCGCCCACCGGACCAGCCGGCCCGGGGAGTACAGCGGCGAGTCGTCCCGGACGCCCGCGACCGCCACCCGCCTCAGCTCCACCGTGGCACCGGCCGTCAGGGTCTGCGGCTCCTCGCCGCTCAGCACCTCGTCGGCGAGGTCGACGGTGGCGTAGTCGCAGAACTCCCGGGAGGCCATCCCGGCGAGTTCCTCGGCGGTGCGCCGCACGTCCAGGGTGGTGCCGATGGCCATGCTCGCGTCGTACAGCAGCCTCAGCCGCCCGCGGGCGACCTCGGCCTTCCCCGCCAGGGCGCGCAGCTCGGTGGAGTCGCGCAGGGTGGTGACGCTGCCGGGCGGTCCTCCGCCGCTGTCGGTCGGGCGGTTGTTGACGGCCAGCAGGCGGTCGCCCACCGGGAGCACCTCGTCGGTGACCGCGCTGTCGGACAGCAGCAGTTCGGTCGTCCGGGGGTCGAGGCCGAGGTCGGTGACGGCCCGGCCCTCCGTGTCGGCGGGCAGGTCCAGGAGCCGGCGCGCCTCGTCGTTGGCGAGCAGCACCCGGCCGTCGCCGCCGACGATGGCCACGCCCTCGCGCACCGCGTGCAGCACCGCGTCGTGGTGCTCGTACATCCTGGTCATCTCCTCCGGCCCCAGTCCGTGGGTCTGCCGCAGCAGCCGTCTGCCCGCCAGCGCCGTCCCGGCCGTGGCCAGGCACAGCGCGGCGGCGCCGGCGGCCAGCACCACGGGCAGCTGGCGGTCGATCGCGCTGCTCACGTTGACGACCTTCATCCCGGCGGACACGATGCCCACGACCCCGCCGTGGGCGTCCTCCACCGGAACCACCACCTGGTACTCCAGGCCGAGCGGGCCGTGCACCTGCTCGACGGTGACCAGCCCGTGCAGCGACGGCCCGATGGTGCCGACGAACTTCTTGCCGATCTGCTCCGGCTGGGGGTGGGTGTAGCGGATGCCGTTGCGGTCGGTCACCACGATGAAGTCGACCTGGGCGTCCTTGCGGGCCGCCTCGGTCAGCGGCTGAAGCACCGCGCTGGGGTCGGGGCCCTGCATCGTCGCCACCAGACCGGGGCTGTGCGCGAACGCCTCGGCCGCGGCGAGCGAACGGTCGCGCGCCGCCGCGAACCGGTCGCTGCGGGACTCGATCAGGAGCGCGACGACCGCCGCCACCACGAGCAGCAGCACGATCAGCACCTGCAGGAGGAACATCTGACCGGCGACGCTGCGGATGTTCAGCACCGACCGCAGACGCCGCACCGAAGGGTCCCCCGGGACGGGGCCTGAATGCTGCCGCCCACGACGACCGCCCGTTCGGCCCGGCGCCCGGGGATCGGGGTCCGTGTCTCTCGCCATACACCCATGGTCCCGCCCCGGCCCGAACAGGACACGGCGTAACGGCTCGGCGCTGCTCGTGGACCGCCCCGCACCGGCCCTCGCCGCCCGCTCAGCGCGGGACGGACCGGATCAGCAGCAGCGCGACGTCGTCGGTGCGGTGCTCTCCGTGGCCGGCCCGGTCGACCAGGGCGTCGGCCAGCCGGTCGAGCGGTTCGCCGCCGTGCCGGGCCAGCGTGGCCGTCAGGTCGGCCAGCGCCCGGTCGATGTCCACACCGGGCGTCTCGATGAGGCCGTCGGTGTACAGCGCCAGCGTGGCGCCGATCGGCAGGTCGACCCGGATCTGCGGGTAGTCGGCGGCGGGGTCGACGTTCAGCACCATGCCGACGAGCGGCTCCAGCGCACCCGCCCGGCCGTCCGGGCTGTACAGCAGGGGCACGGGGTGGCCGGCGTCGGCCAGCCAGGCCTCGCGGCGGGTGAGGTCGACCCGCAGGTAGGCGCAGCTGGCCAGCAGGGCCGTGTCCAGGTCGACCACCAGCCGGTTGGTGCGGGACAGCACGGTGCTCGGATCGGCGTCGGCCACCGTGAAGGCCCGGACGGCGGTGCGGACCTGGCCCATCAGCGCGGCGGCGTTGACGTTGTGGCCCTGGACGTCGCCGATCACGACAGCCACGGCGTCCGGCCCGACCGGGATGAGGTCGTAGAAGTCGCCGCCGATGTCCATGCCCTCGGTGCACGGCAGGTAGCGGGCGCTGACCTCCAGGCCCGGCACGTCCGGCAGCGCCCGGGGCAGCAGGCTCTCCTGGAGGCCGTGCGCGAGGCCGAGCTTGGTGTCGTACAGCCGGGCGCGGTCCAGGGCCTGGGCGATCAGTCCGCCGAGCGAGGTCAGGACGGCGCGTTCCTCCAGGTCGAAGTGGTGCGGCTCGGCGAACGCCAGCACGCAGGTGCCGATCAGCCGGCCCGAGGTCACCAGCGGCAGGTAGGCCCAGGCGGCCATCCCGTCCTGCGTCTCCTGGCGGCCCGGGTAGAGCCGCTCCAGCTCCGCACGGGACTCGAAGTACGCCGGCACGGGGTTGGTGGACGCCTGCACACCGGGCGTGGACTCGGTCAGCGGGGTGCCGTCGAACTGGTCGACCAGCCCGGGCGGGTAGCCGCGGTGGCCCACGATCCGCAGGCGGCCCCCTTCGGCCATCAGCACCGCCACGGCCCGGCCGCCGAAGGCCGGCACGATCTGCTCGGAGACCATGCTCACCACGTCCTGCACGCTGACGGCCTCGGTCAGCGCGCCCGCGAGGTGGAGCAGGTGGTACAGCGCTCCGGGCCGGGTGTGCGCCGTCGGCTTCGACGGGGCCCTGGCGGGCCGCTCGCGGCCGGCGCCGTCGGCGACGGTGATCCGCGCGGTCAGGCCGGACGGGTCCGGGAAGAGCTCGAAGGACAGCCAGCGGTCCGGCGGCCGCAGGGCGACGAAGGAGCTGGGCTGCCCGCTGATCACCGCGGCCCGGTAGTGGTACTCGTACACCGGGTCCCGCAGCCACGGCAGGACCGCCCACGGCCGCGCGCCCAGCAGCCGCCCGACCGGCACGCCCAGCAGTCCGACGGCGGTCGGCGTGACCGCGGTCAGCCTGCCGTCCAGGTCGAGGTCGCACACGCCCTCCGGGAGCCGGTCCGCCATCGCGCCGGGCGGAGCGGCGGAACCCGGCTCCGCCGCTTCGGGACGCGGGCCCGCCCGGGCCGGCCGGCCCGCCTCGGCCTGGTCCGCCAGCACGACGGCCAGGCGTGCGGCGAACGCGTCGAGCCGGTCCCGTTCACCGGGCGCCAGCTCGGCCGGATGCGCGGCGGGCCAGAGCATGAAGACCGCCCCGTACACGGTCCGCTCCGAGACGAGCGGGGCGGACGCGAGGCAGAACGCGTACGGCATGGCGACCGCGACCCTCGGGAAGCTGCGCGCCATCTCCTCCGCGCCGCCCACCCAGACGACCCGGCCGCTGCGCACCGCTTCGGCCACCGGCACCGGCGCGGTGAGGCCGACGCGCTGCCACGGCCTGGTGAACTGCCGGGCGGCGCCGAGGGTCAGGGCCAGTTCGAGCAGCTGCCGGTCCTCCGACAGCAGGTAGAGCCCGCCGATGTGCGCGTCCAGCCAGGCCGGCGCCGACCGCAGGATCCGCGCCGCCTCGTCCAGGCCGCGCCCGGTCGGAGCCCCGGCGGCCTCGTGGCCGGGCCCCGGCGACCGATGCCACGGCACGCCCATCAGGAGCACTCCATTCGAGCCGACCAGTGAACCCGTAGGCCCCCTCCCATAGTGGCCCGGGCCGCACCGTACGTCCCGTCGTGCCCGCCGGGGGCCGCTCCCGGCAGCCGGGCGCGGCCCGCGTCCGCCGATGCGCGTTCCGCGTCCGCCGGGTGTCTCACGCGGCCACCGGGCGTCTCACGCGGCCGTCAGCCGTCGGTGGCCAGTCGGCGGCCCCGGTCGAGGAATGCCATCACGTCGGCCACGCCGCCGGGTTCGGGGATCGTCCGGGCGGCACCGAACGGTGCGTTCCAGAACCCGCCCTGCCGCGGGGCGTGCGGGCCGACGTAGGCGTACGGCTCCGGCTGGAACGCGTCGCCGGGCGAGACGCCGTAGTTCACGTCGCCGACCGTCACCCCGATGTCGAAGTGCTCGGGCCAGATGACCGGGTCCGCCCCCACGAACAGCCCCCGCAGCGCGGCGTCGCCGAGCGCGAAGCAGTGCGCGAGCCGGCGGGCGGCGGACGGGTCCGCCTCGATCGGGTGGTCGTCGCCGCTGCCCGACCCGTCCCGGTACAGCCCCGCGGGAGCACCGGTCGTGATCCCGAGGGCCGCGCCGAGCGCCGTGCAGGTGGTCCGTTCCAGGGACAGGGCCTGTCCGGGCCCGATCAGCTCCGCGCCGACCACCCTGAGCCGCGGCTCGCCCGTGGTGGCGAAGCCGCCCGCGCAGGCGCGCAGCCGGATCGTGCCGCAGGCCCGGTACTGCGGCCCGGCCAGGACCAGCTCGGCCACCGCGTGCAGGGCCCGGCGGGTGCGTACGACCGTCTCGGTGTCCATGGGAGCCATGCTCCCCCCGGGAGGCGGACCGCGCGCGTACGACGCCCCCGCCCCCTCCCGCCCGCCGCGCGCCCTGCGGCCGGGCCCGGCGGGTCAGCCCAGGATGGCGGGGTCCTCGGCGAGTTCGGCGAGCAGGGCGTCCAGCTTCGCCCGGTCCACCGAGGGCATCACGAAGACGTGCACGTAGCTGCGGCGGGTCGAGTCGTCGCCCGGGACGAGCAGCACGTCCTGCGAGGACAGCGACCACTTCGCCACCAGCTCGGCGCTCGGCTTGCGGAACCGTACGGTGACGGCGCCCGGAGTGCGGGCCGGCCAGAGCTCGACGCCGAGCTCCCGTTCCATGGCCACCAGGCGCCGCTCCAGGTACCCGGCCAGCTCCTGCGCGGTCCGGATCCGGTCGACCTGGTCCCGGTAGGAGTGGCGGGACAGGTGGTCCCAGAGGATCAGCGGGGAGAAGCCGTTGCGGGAGCCGGCGAAGGTGGTGTCGGGCGCGCCTATGTAGTCCGGCTGGGAAGGCGGCGAGATCTGGTACTTCACCTTGGTCATGTAGATGCCGCAGGGCCACGGCGCGCCGGCCCACTTGTGGCCGCTCATCGCGATCGAGGAGACCATGTCGACCTCGCCGGACCCGGCGGTGGGCAGGGCGAGCCCGAAGTCGAACTCCGGCAGCTCCGTCTCCGGCGTCCAGCCGTGCGCCGGGTCCTCGGAGGCCATCCGCAGGAACGGCGCGTAGCCGGCGCCGAGCGCGCCGTCCACGTGGATCCAGAAGCCGCGGCGCACGTCGACCAGCGCCTCGCCGGTGCGCGGGTCCGTCCCGTACACCACCTCGCGCCGCACCAGGCCGTACCGCTCGAAGATCGGCAGCAGCCGCTCGCAGACCGTCCGGACGTCGTCGTGGGCGCCCTTGAAGGTGCTGCCGAGGTTGAGGTTGACGAAGACCGGGTGCCCCTTGGCGGCGAAGAACTCGACCAGCACGGCGAGCGCGTCGACGTCGATCTCGCCCGGGCCGTCCCAGGAGAACCCGGACGGGCCCGGGCGGGACGGCACCTCGGCCGGCCACTCCCGGCGCCCGGTGGCCGGGTCGACCAGCGGGCACTCCTGCGGGTACAGCTCCAGGCCGACGGCGTGGAAGGTCTCGACGGCCAGCACCCGGACGGCCTTGGCGAAGGAGTAGTGGGTGTCCTCGGAGTAGAACGCGACCGGCCGGTGGGCGTTCGGGTTGTGCCGGTCGGGCGCGGCCTGGACGTAGCGCAGTTCGTCCCGGGGGGAGGCCGGCGGGTGGATCAGGGCCTTGCCGCTGAGGTAGTCGCGGGCGTTCCAGAGCGCGTACATGTTGCCCTCGGTCGAGCCCATGGACAGCATGTAGCCCCAGTACGACTCGGGGTCGGCGGGGTCGTGCGGGCGCTCGGCGTGCCACAGCCTGGCGTAGTAGTCGAGGACGGCGCGCTCGATGACCTTGGTGTTCGGCTTGTATCCGCCGCTCTGGAACGGGTCGCCGAGGTTGTTGATGTTGTTCGGCATGAACCGGGCCAGGTCCAGCGCGGTGCCCTGCATGTCCTGGGTGGCCTGGTAGCCGACCAGGTGCTCGCGCTTGCGCGTCAGGTACTCGTCCACCGTGTCCAGCGCGCGCAGCCGCTGGGCGTCGTCCAGCCCTGCGGCGGGGAGCACGAACTCGCCGCCGTCCAGCTCCGGGCCCGGGTCGACGGCGGTCGCGGCAGTCGCCGTCGCGGTCGCGGCGAAGGTGGCGGTCGGGCTCATGGGCGTGGCGCTCCGGGCGTGGTGAGGGAGGTCGAGGGCGTTCGCCGCTCGCGCCCAGGATGAAACTTTCCGGCGTTTTCCGGAAGGTCTTCCGAAGAACATTCGGCCGAAGCCCGAAAGGGTTTGCTCATCGACGGAATCGAGTGGAATCCTGGCGGCCATGCCGAACAATCCGCAGCGCGAACGGCCCTCCATCGACGACACGGACCGGGCGATCATCCGGGCCCTGGCCGAGAACGCCCGGCTCCCGAACAACGCCCTCGCCGAGACGGTGGGCATCGCCCCCTCCACCTGCCTGGCCCGCGTCCGCGCCCTCCAGGACCGCGACGTCATCCGCGGCTACCGCGCCGAGGTCGACCCGGCGGCCATCGGCCTGCCGCTCCAGGCGATGATCTCGGTCCGGCTGCGCGCCCACACCCGCGAGCAGAACGAGAGCTTCCGGAGCACCGCCCCCGACCTGCCCGGTGTCCTGGCCGTCTTCCACATGGCCGGCTCCGACGACTACCTCCTGCACGTCGGCGTCGCCGGCCCCGAATCCCTGCGCGACTTCGTCGTCGACCACCTCACCACCCACCCGGCGGTGGCCCAGACCCGCACCAACCTGATCTTCGAACAGATACCGGGCCGCCGTTACCTGGATCCCCTCTGACCTCCCCGCCCGTCGCGGGGCGGGAGGCCGTCGGCCGGTCCCGCGCCCGACCGGGGCGCCGCCCCCGGGGCGACGGCACCGCCTGCCACGTGAGCCTTGATCACGGCCGGTCGGCGGGCGGCGCCAGACCGGCCGTGCGCGCGGCGAGGCCCGCCTGAACGGTGAAGAGGCGGTCTCGCGCCTCCTGATCGAGGCTGTCGAAGTGGCCGTACGCCTCAAGGATGACGAAGCCGTGCACGGTGGCCCAGGCCAGCAGTATCGCTTCCTCGGCATCGGGCACCAGCGGGCTGCCGAGCCGGCCGCGCTCGGCCGTGTCCGCGACGAGTTCGGCCACGTGCTCCATCGCCCGCCGGCCGGCCACCGCGGTCGGGCCCTCCACCGGGGCCGCGTACCCGGGCACCGGGGATCCGAAGATCAGGGCGAAGCGCTCCGGATTCCGTTGCGCCCAGGTGCGGTAGCCCGTGCAGGTGGCCAGGAAGCGACCGTCCAGGTCGTCCGGCGACACGGTGTCCCGAGTCGCCGTCAGCGCTCCCGACAGGCTGTCGTACGAGTCGGCGACCAGGGCGGTCAGCAGCTCGTCCCGGTCGGCGAAGTAGCGGTACAACGCGGGCGGGGTCATCCCCATGCTCCGGGCGATGTCGGTGAAGCGGAGGTTCGCGCTGCCGTGCTCGCCGATCAACCCCAGGGCCGCGTGCTTGATCTCCTCCACGGTGCCGGCCCGCACCCGCTCACGGCGGCTCAGCCCTCCGCTCACCTCGTTCGACTCACCCGCCATCGCGACTCCCTCGGCTCCGGCCTCGGCCACAGCTTCGACTTCGACTCCCGTTCGACTCCCGTTCGGCAGGCACGGCATTGACAAGCCGTACCGATCGAGGGAAACGTTACGCTCCATAAAGAGCGTTATGGAGCGTAACGCATTACTGGGGCGGAGCCCCTCAGGACGTACGGAGGACCTCATGTCCCAGGAACCGTACGGCGATCGGCGGACCGCCGCCGGTGCCGCCGCGCCGCCGCACAGACCCGGTCCGCTCGGCCGAATAGCCGGCTGGAGCTTCCGGAACCGGGGCCGCACGGTCCTGCTGTGGCTGCTCGCCGCCGGCGCGGCCTTCGGGCTCTCGACCGGCCTCGGCGCGAAGTACAGCGCGGACTACTCCGCCCCCGGCTCGGACTCCAAGCAGGCCCAGCAACTGCTGGCACGGGACTTCCCCGGGCTGGGTGGCGAAACGATCAGCCTGGTGCTGAACTCCGACGGCAGCGTGACCGACGCCGCGACCCGTGCCCAGGTCCAGAGCCTGCTCGCCCGGATGGCCGAGGTGCCGCACGTCAGCGGCATCGACGACCCGTACGGTCCGCGCGGCAAGGTGTCGCCCGACGGCCGCACCGCCCTGGGGCAGATCCACCTCGACGTCGCCAATGCTCCCGACATGCCCAAGGCGGACACCCAGCGGCTGCTCGACCTCGCCCGCCCGGCCGACGGCGGACTGCGCGTCCACCTCGGGGGCATGACGGTCCAGCAGACCGAGCAGGGCTCGATCGGCTCGGAGGGCATCGGCATGGCGGCCGCCACGCTGATCCTGGTGGTCACCTTCGGTTCGGTCGTGGCCGCCGGCCTGCCGCTGCTCACCGCGCTCGGAGGGCTCGCGGTGAGCAGCACCCTGCTGCCCGTCCTCGCGGCGGTCATGCCGGTACCGGACTGGTCGACCTCGCTCGCCGCGATGCTCGGCATCGGCGTCGGCATCGACTACGCGCTGCTCCTGGTCACCCGGTTCCGCGAGTGGCGCGCCGAGGGGCTGACGCCCGAGGCCGCCACGGTCGCCGCGCTGGACACCGCCGGCCGCGCGGTCGTGGTCGCCGGGATGACCGTGGTGGTCAGCATGCTCGGACTGTTCGCGATGGGCCTGTCGTTCATGCGCGGCGCCGCGGTCTCGGCCATCCTCTCCGTGCTCGTCGTGCTCGCCGCGTCCGCCACCCTCTTCCCCGCCCTGCTGGGGTACCTCGGACGGCACGTCGAGCGGCTGCGGCTGCCGCTGCCCCGGCGCCGCGTCACGCGGTCCGAAGGCACTGTGTCCGAGGGCGCGGTGGCCGATGGCACTGTGTCCGAGGGCACGCCGGCCGCCGGCTGGCTGCGTTGGAGCAGGCTGGTCGAGCGCCACCGCGTCCTCGGTGCGGTCACCGGGGTCGTCGTGCTGCTGGCCCTGGCGGCGCCGTTCCTCGGCGTGCGATTCGGCTTCCCCGACGCGGGGAACGACCCCGCCGGGCGCTCCAACCGGCTGGCGTACGACGTGGTGGCCGCCGGTTTCGGGCCCGGCAGCAACGGGCCGCTGGTCCTGGTCGCCGAGCTGTCGCCGGGTGTCCCCGCCGACGCGGCGGCCGGGTTGCCCGGCGCGCTGCGGGCGGTGCCCGGGGTCGCGGCCGTCACCCCTCCGGTGCCCAGCGCCGACGGCCGTTCGCTGCTGCTGACCGTCGTTCCGGACAGCGGTCCGCAGAACACCGCGACCAAGACCCTGGTCCGCGACCTCCGCGAGCACGTCCTGCCCGCCGTCACCGGCCCCGGGGTCCGGGTGCACGTCGGCGGGGCGACCGCCAGCGCGATCGACAGCACCGACAACATCGCCCGCCGCATCCCGCTGCTCGTCGGCGGCGTGGTCACGGTGTCGATGCTCCTGCTGCTCGTAGCCTTCCGCAGTCTGGCCGTCGCCCTCAAGGCCGCCGTGATGAACCTGCTCTCGGTCGGGGCCGCGTACGGCGTGGTCGCCCTCGTCCTGCAGGGCGGCACCGCCGGCCGGCTGATCGGCATCGACAACCCCACCCCGCTGCCCGCCTTCGTCCCCGTACTGACCTTCGCCGTCCTGTTCGGCCTGTCGATGGACTACGAGGTGTTCCTGGTCAGCCGGATGCGTGAGGCCTGGCTGCGCTCGGGCGACAACGCGGAGTCCATCGTCAGCGGCCTGGCGGGCACCGCGCGGGTGATCACCGCGGCGGCGGCCATCATGGTCGCCGTGTTCGCGGCCTTCGTCCCGTCCCCCGACCTGCCGATCAAGGTGATCGGGGTCGGGATGGGGTCGGCGATCCTGATCGACGCCACGCTGGTCCGGCTGCTGCTGGTACCGGCCGTGATGCACCTGCTCGGGCGCGGCAACTGGTGGCTGCCGGCCTGGCTGGACCGCCGGCTGCCCCAGCTCCACGTCGAGGGGCACACCGAGCACTACCAGCCGGCCGCCGCCTCCACGGAATCCCGTTCCCCGGCGATGGTCGGCTGACCCTGCACGGGCCTCCGGCACTGCCGGTCGAGCTCGGCCGCTCGCTCGACCGGCGGTACCGGAGGCCCCGCCCTCGCCGATCGGCACGCGATCGCCGATCGGCACGCGGTTGCCCGGGGCCCGGAAGGCGGCCGTCGGCCCGGCCGACCCGGCTCGCACCCGAGCGCCGCGCACCGGCCTCCCTTTCGCGCCTGCTTCCCTCCGCACCGTGCTCCTCTTGACAGTGGCGCCGGTCGGACGTAGACGGGGAAGCATGAGTCGGCACGAGCCCGCCGAACAGGCGGGACCGCACCGAGGCACGGCGGCCCACCCGGCCGTCGGCGCCGCGGCGGGCGCCGACGGCCGCGGGCGCGCAGCCGGGGCGGAGGCGCCCGACGGGGTGCGGGCGGAAGCGCCCGACCGGGTGCGGGCCGAGTGCGAGGACGCCCTGGTGACGGCCGTGGTCAAGGCCGTCGGGGAGAGCGCGGCCCACGCCGGGAGCATCTTCCTCCGCTCCCGGGACGGCCGGTCCATCGTGCTGGCCGCCACCTGCGGCACCCCGCCCTCGCTGCTCGGCGGCTGGCGGCTCATCCCGGTGAACAGCCCCATCCCGGTGGCGGTGGCCTACCGGTCGGGCCGGACGGTCCACCTGGCCGACGCCGCCGAGACGGTGCGCCGCTACCCGCAGCTCGCGGTGGCCCTGCCGTACACGTTCGGCTCGGCATCGGTGCCGGTCCGGGCGGGGCGGGAGAGCCTCGGGGCGCTGGCGGTGGTGTGGGCGGCGGCCTCCGGGCACCTGGGGCTGTCCCGGACCCAGCTCCGTCACCTGCGGGCCATCGCCGGCCGGCTCGGCGCCGCCCTCGCCGACCTCAGGGCCCGCGGCGGCGCCCTCGACTACGACGCCACCACCGTCCCCCTCCAGGTCCCGGCTCCCGACGTGCCGGCGGTGCGGGTCGGCTTGTTCGACTGGCGGCTCGACACCGGGGCCGTGGTCGCCGACGACGAGCTGTGCGCCCTGTTCGGTCTCACGCCCGGCACGTTCGACGGCCGGGCCGAGACGCTGGCCTCCCGGCTCCATCCCGGCGACCGGCTGTCGCTCCGGGCCGCGGCCCGGGCGGCCCGCGCGGACGGCCGGGTGCTCGCCCGGCGGCTGCGCGTCCGCACCGCCGACGGGTACCGCACGGTGGAGCTGTGGGGGCGCGTACCGGAGGTGCCCGGGGAGGAGGCCCGGTCCCACCTGGTCGGCAGCGTGCTCGACGCCGGGGCCGGCGCCGCGGCCGTCACCGCGGTCGAACGACTCCGGGACGGACTCTTCTCGCTCACCCCGGGCGGCGAGGTCACCTACACCAACCGCGGCCTGGAGCAGCTGCTCGGGGTGTCCGGCCCGGAGCTGCTCGGCAGTTGCCTGTGGGAGGTCGTCCCCTGGCTGTCCGATCCCGTCTTCGAGGACCGGCACCGGGCGGCGATGGTCTCGCAGCAACCCGTCACCTTCCTGGTCTGCCGCCCGCCGGACCGGTGGCTCGCCTTCTCCCTGCACCCGGACGCCAACGGCGTGACCGGCAGGGTGGCACCCGCCGCCCCTCCGCAGCCACCGGGGACGGCCGCCGGGCCACCGGTGCGGGCCCGGGAGCCGACGGAGGACTCCGGGGACTCCGAGGACTCCGGGGGTTCGACCGGTGTGGCCCCGGACGCCCGGCCCGACCCCTCCGCCCCGGCCCCGCCGACCGACCGGGCGGCACCCGCCCGCCTCGGCGCCATCTACCGCATGATGCAGCTGGGCAGCGCGCTGACCGCGGCGGTCACCATGGACGAGGTGTGCGAGGTCGTCGCCGGCCAGCTCCTGCCGGCCTTCGGCGGACAGCACCTGGCCGTCTACGCCATCGAGGAGGGCCGGCTGCACCTGCTCTTCCACACCGGCCACCACGACCGCTTCCTGCACCGCCTGGAGGGCGAACCGCTCGACGCCCCACTGCCCGAAACGGAGGCGCCGGCCCTCGGCGTGCCGCTGTTCATCGAGGACCGACGCGACCTGCCCGGCGGCCGGCCGGCCCACCCCGGCACCGGAGCCGGGACCGCCACCGGGGTCTTCGCCGGGGCCGATACCGGTATCGGCC
>NZ_JBFBOC010000046.1:0-44551 GCF_040685975.1 Kitasatospora sp. NPDC086791
CAACCCCGACCAACAACCCCAAGCCGAGACCCACCAACCACCAGCCCCGACCAAGCCGGACCACCAGGACCACCAGCACCAGGACGACAACCACCACCACGCAGGACCAAGACGACGACCACCCACAGCAGCACCACAACCAGACCCAGCACCACAACCACCCAGCACCACCCCACACACCCTCAGAACCCCACCCACAACCCCACCAACACCCACCCAGCCACCCCACCCACGCCCCAACCCCCACCACACCCACGCGGCCGCCACCAGGCGGACGCAGAGAAAAAGGCACAGCGCAGCGACCGGCCACACACCAACCAACGCCCCCAACCCCACCCCCACCCCACCAACCACCACCACAGGCAGCAGGGGGCACAGACAGGTAAGTCGGGGTGGTGAGAACGGCCCCGTACCCCTCCTGACCTTGGACTATCGCCCGTTCTCAGCCTTGGGGCCGGTTGCTGTATCGACCCACGGACCGAACCATGAACCGAAGCCCGAGCCGACCCGCGTGCCGAACCCCGTACCGAACCCGAGGTGAACCCAAACGGCATCGAGATGTGGTAGTGTTCTTTCTGTCGGAAGGGGTTGGCGCCCCACCCGGCCACTCGATCCATTCACTACCCGGAGGTGTCCCGTGGAGATCGCTCCCGAGCTTCTGATCGAGGCGTCCAACGCCGAGGCAGATTTCCAGTCCGCCCGCGCCGCGCTGGCCGACGCCCGCCGCAAGCGCGACCTCGTTCTGTACGCCATGTGGCGCGAGACCCACGACCCGCGCGGGATCGCATCCCTCCTCCCGACGTCGGTCCGCACCACCACCGTTACGGCGGCGGTCGCCAAGCTCGCCCCGCCCCAGGACTTCACCCAGCCGGAGCTGTTCGCCCTCCCGGCCACCCCCGCGCACGAGTTGGCTGCGTAGCACTACCAGGCCGGGCGGCGGTGGCCCGCCGCCCGGCTACTCGATCCCACCATTTCGAAATCCAGGAGAAGAGCAAATGATCGACGCCGCCGCCGAATTCCGATTCCTCTTTCCGGGCACCGCCCGTGCCGTTATCAAGGCCCTTGACACCGTGCAGCGCGGAGCGTCCGGACGGATTGGAATTCCTTTCGGCGAGGTGGTGTCCGAGCGCCCGGAGGATGTGCGGGCCGCCGTTGCCGAGTTCAACAGGGTTGCAGGTGATGTGCTCGGACGGGTGGCGACCGGGAGCTACGACGTCCGCAAGTTCCGGACGCGCGACGCGGTCAGGTGCCTTTCCAGCGCGATGGAGAGCGCAGCGATGGGGGACCTTGCCGAGGCCGTGAAGGCGACGCACAAGACGTTCAACGCGGTCAGCGCGGCCCGCCGACGGTAGCCGCCATGGCGGGGGCGGTCAGTGCGCCCGCCCCCGCCACAGGGCCCCGGCAAAGGCCGGCCTGTCAGTCCGCGCGCATCGAAAGAGCCTCGATGTGACTCGCACCACACTCCATCGCGGCATCGAGATGTGGTATAGTTCTTTCTGTCGGAAGGGGTTGGCGCCCCACCCGGCCACTCGATCCAGCAAGACCAACCGAGAGGAACCTCCCATGAAGGCCAGCGCCCGCACCGCCCGTCAGATCCTGCGCACCCGCTCGGCGGAGAGCCGCGCCACCGCCGCGAGCCGCCGACCGCTGGACGCGGCCAAGCTCGCCAAGTCCTGCCGTCGCCGCGCCCGCTCGCTCAACACCCACGCCCTGGCCGCCGGGGTCGACCGGAAGACCGCCGAGAGCGTCACCGAGACCCTGCGCAAGATCGCCAAGCGGAAGAACATCAAGCACACCGAGAAGGGCCGCACCCGCCAGACCATGGGGGGCCGGGGCCGCGTGGTCAAGACCGTCCGCCGCTACTCCCGCGCCAAGGTCGTCGAGCTGCTGACCGCCTACAACCCGCGCAGCGAGAAGAACCGCGAGGCCCGCCGCCTGATGCTCGCCGCCTGACCGGCACCCGGGTGGGGCGGAGACGCCGCCCCACCCGGGCCCCACGGTCCAACCGTCCAGCCCATGAGAGGAACAGCAGTGTTCAAGATCCGTACCGCCCTCCGGGCCGCCGCCCAACGTCTCCGCCGCCGTTACCAGGCCGCGACCGATGCACAGATCGTGTGGTGGGCGTACCGAGGAGTCGTCATCGGCCCCCGATGGACGGTCGTCCTCGACACGCCGGAGGACCCGCTGTACGGCCCGATCACGTCCTACCAGGTGGCGCGCACCGCCGGTCAGGCGGTGGACATGGCGATCAACGAGGTGACGCGCCAGCACCGCCACTACGTCACGCGGCTCCAGGGGCTCACGGACGAGGAGCTTTGCGACGCCGGTTTCGCCGACCACATCGTGACGTTCCGTGGCTGGCACCCGGTCGCCCCGGTCTACCGCCCGATGGATGCGTAGAGGCCCGCGCAGCGGGCCGCCCCCGGTGGCCGCGACTCACCCACCGGGGGCGCACCGGGCGGCCCGTCAGGGCCGCCGCCCAGGCCGCAGGCCCCGCCCCCAAATGAAGAGCGCTGCGCCCCGCGCGCAGCCCGCCAGAAGCACAAGGAGAGGCATCCATGCCAGGAGAGCAGGTCGAGTTCTTCCCGGTGGTCGTGACCGTCCCGGAGCGGGGGCGGCCGGTGGGCGAACCGGCGGCGGTGCGGGTCGCGCGAGCGAGCGAGGTTGCGGCCGGTGACCTTGTGATCGGCTACGCCCCGGCGACCAGGACGGCCGTCAGCCGGCCTTTGTGGCGGATGGGCTATCAGCAGCCGTTTAGGGCCGTCCCGCGCCCGTACAAGCCCGGCTGCGGGTGTTGCGAGGGATACCCGACCCCGCACGGTCCCCTTGCCGTTGTGCTCAGCGCGCCGGACGCGGAGGGGGTCGGCGACGAGTGCGAGTCGTACGCCGCAGCCGAGCCGGTGTTGATCATTCCGGGTGGCGGTCGGTAGGCAGCGCGACTTGGGGGTGGGGCTCACACCGCACCCCCAAGCGGCATCGCAATATGGTATAGTTCTTTCTGTCGGGAGGGGTTGGCGCCCCACCCGGCCACTCGATCCACCACCAGCCAGACGGAGAACCCGATGATCAAGCACATGAAGATCCGCTCCGCGTCCCGCACTGCCGGCCGCAAGGCGCCCCGAGGCCTCCAGCGCCCGGCCGGAACCGAAACCCTGGTCACCCGGTTCGACGGCGGGTGGGAGACCTTCGACCTTAAGCGGCACGGCCGGTCCACCAACGCGGAATGGGCCAAGGTGCCGAACCGGCGCGACGGCATCCGCCGGGCGCAGCACGCGGCGGGCGCGTTCGCCCCGGAGCGCGAGCTGGGTGAGCTCTGGACCACCGGATTCGTGGCCGAGGTCAAGGCCGGTCTCCGGTGGAGCCTGTACGCGGCCAAGAGCGGCACCTACGAGGTGGTCGGGGCGGGGCGGTGCGGTTGGGATGGCATGTTCTTCTGGCGGGCCGGGGTGCGCGGTCGGCGGGCGGCGGTGCGCTGCTTCCAGCACGTGATTAAGCGGGGCGAGATGGTGGGAGCGTTCGCGACCAGCGAGGAGGAGAGCTACTGAGGTGCCGCCGGTCCGCGCGGGAGCCCCGCGCGGACCGGCCCTGCCGACGGACCCACACCCCAGAGCGACCGAGAGGTACCAGCAGTGAAGACCAGCGCCGTCACCATCCGGAACGTCTGTGCCAGCAAGCGGGACCGCGCGGGCAACCTGACGATCACGTCACGGGGCGACGTCACCGTGACGCTCGACCCGATGACCGAGGCCGAGCTGAGCGACTGGCAGTGGCTGACCGAGACCCTGGGCGCGGAAGGTGTCGACCAGGAAGCGCAGCGCCTTACCGTCCGCGGCTGGAAGGTCAGCCACTCCGCGGCCGGAACCATCGGCCTGCTGTTCCAGAGGCACGGCACGCGGGTCCACATCGAGTGGTACGACCCCAAGGCCGGCGACTTCATGGCCGGTGGACAGCAGGCCCGGCTGCGCCACGCCGTCGCGCAGGTCGTCAACGCGCGACAGCAGCACGGGTTCCCACTGCCGGTCGACCCCGCCCCGGCAGTGGTCGACCAGGCCCCGGAGCCGACGCGGCGGGTCCGGTGCGCGGACGGGACGCTCGTGCGCTACAACGGTTCGGTCGAGAGGCTCAGGGGCGGGGTGTTCCGCGCGGAGGAGTGCGGTTGCCTGGAGTTCTGCGGGGGCTACGAGCTGTACCCCGACTTCCCCAGTTCGGAGATGCTGCGCCACGTCCGCCATGAGTCCGTCATGCCGCTCGTCGGCTGACCACGGCTGGGGCAGCTCCGGCGCCCCAAGCCGGCCGGGATGAGGGGCGCAGCACGGGAGCATGCGGCATCAAAATGTGGTATGCTTCTTTTGTCGGAAGGGGTTGGCGCCCCTCCCGGCCACTCGATCCGAACACCAGGGAGCAGGGACATGAGCACGCAGCAGGTGACCGACACGGACCCCCTCGTTCGTCTTCTCGCCCGCGCCGCCGCAGGCGACCGGGCCGCGCAGAAGTCGTTCCTCGCGGCCCGGGAGTCGCGCCAGCGGATGAACGAGCGCCTTGACCTCCGGGCGCGGGCCGCCGCGTGGCGGATGCTCGACCGGACGCGTGAGGACGCCCTCGACCTGGTCGGCTGACCGCCCGCCAGCTGCGCCGCCCGCGCGGCGCAGCTGGCGACGGCCGGGCGCGGACGTCGCGCCCGGCCGCCGCCCCGAACATCAGGCCGCAGCGCGGCCCGAGCAAGGAAGAGGTTCGTCATGGATGTCCGTTGCCGCCGTTGCTACATGCCCACCGGGGTGGGCGCGGATGGGGTCGCCGAGGTTCACGACTTCCCGTATGCGGTCGCGCACTACGGCCAGTGCCCTGGGAGTGGACTCCCTACCCTGCCCGGGGCCGGCTACCCGCCGCTTGTGTGGGGGGCGCAGGTGGGCCAGTCGTGGGTGGAGGTGGGGGCGCTGCCGTCGCCCATGCCGGAGGTGACGCGAGAGGGGTCGACGGTGACGCTCACGGGCGTTCGGTTCGTTCAGTCGGCCGACTGCGAGCGGTGCCGGTGCGTCGTGTACACCGTCCGGTCGGGCGGCTGGCTGCGCATCGGGTTCGATCGGCAGGGGGAGGTGTTCGAGCGGTCGCAGCCGGGGCCGCTGGCCGACTTCCGCGTGTTGTGCCCGGGTGGATGCGGGGGCGAGCTGTCGCGGTCGACGTGGGAGCGGTGTGCCCGGACGCCGGTTCCGGTCGTCGACGCCGAGTCGGTGAAGTGCCGGGAGTGGGAGCGGCTGCAGGCCGTGGCATTCGGTCCGGGCGCAGCGCCGGCGCGGCGGGCACTGGCGGGTGCGGGGTAGCCGACTGCGGCCGCCGCCGAGGCGGAGGAGGGGAATCCCGACGCCATGCGGCACTGAAATGTGGTATGCTTCTTTTGTCGAGAGGGGTTGGCGCCCCTCCCGGCCACTCGACTCAGACCGGAGGAACAAGCCATGGACCACCTGATCATCCCCGTCGTCGGCAGCCGCCAGGACGGCGACACCATCCACATCGACATGACCGACGTGAGCGAGATCTGCTTCTGCAAGCTGCTCGACCCCGAGGAGCGCCCGATCACCCCGTGCCCGCTCGACGAGGCGCAGCGCACCGAGGCCCTGGGGCGGGTGGCGGCCGGACTCCGCGCGCTCCAGGGCAAGCGGGCGGAGGAGCCGGAGGCCGAGCGCGAGACGCTGTGCGGGTGGGGCGCGGGTGACTACGTGTCGTGGGACGTGCCGCACGTCGGCGTGGCGACGGTGCGGATCACCGGCACAGGGAGCCGCTACAACCCGAGCCTGTCCTACGAGAGTTGGGACGGGGTGACGGAGTCGGTCGAGGGGTCCGCGTACATGTCGCTCGCGGACAAGGTCCGCCGCTGGCGGCGGGCGACCGCGCAGGAACGCGCCCGTTTCGACGACCTCGCCACCCCCGCGCCCGCCAACTGGTTCTGACGCACCGCCCGGGCGGGGAGAACTCGCCCCGCCCGGGCCACCCCGACCGCGACCGCACGACAGGAGTCCGACCATGAGCCGCCACCGCACTACCAGGCCCGCCGCATCCGATTCGCCCGACGCGCTGTTCGCAATGGAGGACACCCCCTGGCCCGCAGCGCACCGCGGGCAGGAGGGCCCCGCCGGGGCGCTGGCCGGCGCCGAGCTGTCCATGATCCTGGAGACGTACCGGAAGCCGGCGCATCACGCCGCCGCCAGCCGCCCGGACACCCCGGCGACGTGGACACAGGCGCAGCCCCACCAGTTCGGGAGCGAGACCGCGACGCAGCCGGTGCTGTTCATCCCGGGCGGGCCCGCCGCCCTGTTCGACTCCCCCGCACTGTCCTGACCGCAGGTCGGATCCGCCGGAAGACCCGGAGCGCCACAATCCAGGCCTGAATTGTGGTATACTTCTTTCTGTCGAGAGGGGTTGGCGCCCCACCCGACCACTCGATCCAGCCATCGAACCCGAGGGATGAGTCATGACGACGGCCCACACCACCACCGACAGCTCCGCCATCTTCGAGCGGGCGCGGGCGCGGCACGCAGATGCGATCGCCGCGGGCAGCCTGTTCACCCTGCTCGCCACCTACACCGTCGACGGGTCGACCCAGGTCCGGGCGCGCAAGGTGCGGGTCGGCGCTGACTACTCGACGCCCGAGGACACCCCCCGGATGCTCGCGATCGTCCACGGAGTCGCGGTCGAGTCGATCGCGCTGCGCGCTCTCATCTGATCGCTCCGTCCCGGTCCCGGGGGCCCACCCCGGGACCGGGGCGGCCGCACCGCCGGACGGGGGAAGGCCCCGCCCGGCCCCGACACCGAGGAGACCCACCATGCAGCTGTCCGCACCGTCCGCCACCGACCGCGCCGCCGCCGTCGAAGCCTTCCGGCCGTTCCCCGGGGCGCCCACGTGGGACGTGCGCGCCGTGGCCGGCGTCATGGCCAGGCTGTACCCGCCGCCGGCCCAGGAGGGCACCGACGGGTGGCGGGTGGCGCGCCACCGCGATGCCGTGGCGGTGGGACGGATCCTCCGGGGGCACGGCTCACGCCCCACCGAGCCGGGGCCGGACCAGCGGGAGTGGGACGCGTGGATCAGGACCGACCGCGAGCACCTCAGCGCGAGCGGCCTGGAGATCCTGCGGGCCGACGACGTCCGCACGGTCGTACGGGTACCCCTCCCCGCGGAGCCGCAGTGCACGGCGACCGTGCGCCGCATCGGTGCACCGTCGGCCCTGACGAGCCGCGTCGAGTTCCCGCAGTGGCCCGGGATCGGCGGGACCGTGCGCTACTTCCCGATTCCCGGCCGCCCGGAGCGCGGCCGGTTCGAAAAAACACACCCCAGGAATTCCGAACCCACCCCCGGAAAAACACCCCCACCACCCCGAACAACACCACCCGAAAACACCCCCGAAAAACCACCCCACACCCACCACCCACCACCCACCGGACCAACCACCACCCCCAAGCCGGCCGACCCGAGGTCGGCCACCACCACCCACCATGGACGACAACCCCGACCCCCGAACCCGGCCACCACCGCCGAGATCTACTCGCTCCACTGGATCGGCTGCCCGTGCGAAGCGTGCAAGCGCGGGGAGTCCCGTCCGCTCGACCAGGCGGGCGACAGGGAGTTCCTGCGGCTGATGACCGGCAAGCTCCAGGGCGGAACGCGCCAGCCCGTCCGGGTTCGGCTTGAGTTCGAGATCGGCCCGTACTCCAGGTCCCTGCGTGACAGCGAGCCCAGGAGCCTGACCGTCTGCGCGGTCGGGGAGGACTGGGAGGCGGTCGAACTGCCCTTCGGCAATCTCGACCCCGAGGACATCGCGCGAATCTTGGGACACCTTCCGCAGTCCTAACACTCCGCCGCCGTCGCGCCGGTGCCCTACCGCGCGCGACGGCGGCGCCAGCCGGAATCACACCCGGTGACGCTTTTCCGCCGGGAGGGGTTGGCGCCCCTCCCGGCCACTCGATCCCGCTCCCCACTGGGGAGCCCGGCCCCTGGAGGCTTTCATGACCCGCACCATCACCTGGCCGTCGCGTGCGCAGTGGCAGGCCAACGCCGGGCACGCCGAGCGGACCAGCTGCCACGCGTGGCAGCGCGTGTCCGGCGACCCGGCCGCCTGGATGAGCGCGGACGAGCTCGCCGAGGCCCGCGCGCTGGCCGCCAAGGTGGTCCGGGCGGGCCGGAAGGCCCTCAGTGACGCCGGGCGCGCCGACTACCGCCCCACGCTCAACGGCTACGGCCGCGAGGCCGCCGCCCCGGATGCCCAGGTGTCCGACCTCACGTGCGCGTGGACGTCGATCCTGCGCACCGTCGACGAGGCCGGGGTGAGCAGCCCGGACACCCAGCGCCTGGCCGTGTTGCGCGACCTCCTGACCCAGGCTCACCGGGCGGGGGCGGCGGCCGCCGAGGAGGCGGCCGTTCGGGCCGCCGTGGCCTACCGGGCGACCGATGAGGCCTGGGCGGAGGAGGTGCGCCGCCGGGCACGGGTGGAGCGCGGTCCGCAGCGCACCGTCATCACCGTCCACGAGGACGGGTCGACGACGTCCACCGGCCCCGAGCCGTACACCCCGCCCATGGCGCCGTTCGAGGCGCGCCGCGGCTGACCACCCAGGCCGGGAGGGCCCGCCGCCCTCCCGGCCCTACGAACCAATCCCCGGAAGGACTCCCCCATGCTGTCGTTCGACCAGGCCCGCACCATGGCGCGCGGCGCCGCGCCCGCCGGCTACCGCTTGCAGACCATCGCACCCATCCCCGGCGCCGGCCGGTACCGGACCCTGTACGTCGACGCCCGGTGGCGCAGCCGCCGCGGCGAGGTCGACGCCGGCGGGGCGAGCGTGCACCGCACCGTCTACGGACCCAAGTTCCGGCGCAGCGACGGCGAACGGCTGGCGCAGGTGGCCGCCCGCATCCGCGCCGACTACAAGCAGGCCAAGGACCGCGGGGTCATCCCCGCGACGCTGCGCGTCTCGGTCCGCACCGATCCGGGCTACGGGATCCTGGTGGACGTCGGCGGCCTGACGGACCGGTTCCTGTACGGCGAACGCGCGGCCGGCGCGCCGTACGGCCGCGAGGCGATGACGCTGCTCCAGGTCCTCGAGGAGATTCACGGCGCCTACCAGCGCGACGGGTCCGACAGCTTCCAGGACTGCTACCAGGTGCGCTACTCGGGGCGGGTGAAGCTGCTCAGCGAGGCGCAGCAGGCCGAGGCCAAGGAGGCTCGCGCGGCACGCCGACGGCCGGCCGCCCCGATCTCGTCCCGCCGGTAGGACGACACCCCCGATCCAAGAAGGAGGAACGGCACATGCCCGGTATGGATGGGTACCCGCTCGCGGACCAGGTCGAGCGACCCGACATCGAGGTCGCCCTGGTGACGCTGGCCGAACTGTGGGACCGGCACGGGGCTCAGCGGCTGGACCCTGACGGCATCCTGTCCGAACGGCAGGAGGAGGCGGTTGAGTTCGTGGTAGCCGCATGGCGGGAGACCCCGGACTACCAGCCCTAATGCCCGCATAGGGCGGCGGCAGTCCGCAGCGGGTCACCGCCGGGCTGCTGCCGGCCAGGCCCGGCACGACGCACCGCACCAGAGGCGGTGCCGGGCCGGGCCGGTCCCCACACCCATGCAGGGCGCAAATGTGGTATATTTCTTTCTGTCGAAAGGGGCTGGCGCCCCTCCCGGCCACTCGATCCCAAGACCCCTCAGGACGTGACTCCCGTGATCATCCACATCATCGAAGCCGATGCCATGCACCCCGCCCCCTCCCTCCGGGGCGTGACGCTGCGGACCGTACTGGCCCAGGCCTTCGCCTACGTGACCAGCCTGGCCAGCGACGCACCTGAGGGCGAGGAGGACCCGCTGGAGGGCGCGGACTTCAAGGCCGTACGCAAGCAGCTGCGCGGGCACAGCCCCCTGGTGCTGACGGACGAGCAGCTCAACATGGCGCGCGTGATCCTCGGAAGCGCGCGGAGCGCCATGTCCCCGCACGAGGCGAAGAGCGAGCGGTACGCCCTTGCCGCGCGCTACGGCGAGGCGCTGGCCGAGCAGCTCACCGACGAGGGGTCCCGCCACATCTGCCGCACCCGGGCCTGAACGGTCCTCTCGCCGCCGTGCCCGCCACCGGGCGGGCACGGCGCACCGCCCGGGACCGGCCCCGGCAACCACCCGCAAGCCACACCCAGGAGCCACGCCATGTCCAGCCACCCCGTCGAACCCGAGCCGGGCCTGTTCGAGGCGCCCCCCGTCAAGCTTCGCAAGAACCTTCTGACCGACAACAACAGCAACCTCAACCGCGATGGCCGGAAGACGTACACCTTCAGCACCACGGCGTTGAAGGGCACGCTTCCGAGCGGCCGAACGGTCGTCACATGCCCGGAGGCCGGGGTCTGCGCCAGGCTCTGCTACGCCCGCGACCCCCGCAGCTCATACCTCCGGTATCCCGGGGTCGCCAGGGCCCACCTGCTCAACTTGCAGATGGTGGAGGAGACCCCACGGGAGTGGGAGCAGTGGATGATCGCCGAGCTCAGGAAGCCGAAGTTCGTCGGCGCGGTCGTGCGCATCCACGATTCCGGCGACTTCCACACCGACTCCTACACCAAGGCATGGATGCGGATCTGCAAGTCCGCGCCGCGCACGACGTTCTACGCCTACACAAAGGCCGTCGACCGGATGCGGCGCATCGTCGACCCGGACAAGCCGGCCAACTTCGAGTACACGCTGAGCCTCGGAGGGAAGGAGGACCACCTGATCGACCTCACCCGGCAGCGCCATGCCGACGTCTTCCCGACCGTGGAGGCACTGGATGCGGCCGGGTACCGCGACCAGGCCGAGGATGACCGACTGGCCGTCGATCCCGACACGATCAGGGTCGGGATGGCCGCCAACCGGATCCCGAGGCTGCTCGAGCTCCAGGGCGACCGCTCGTTCGGCCAGCTTCAGCGCGACCGGCTGGCCCGCCGCGCCGCCCTCCGCGCGGCAGACAGCCCCGATGCCACCGAAGGGTGAACCACACACCCGGACGGCATTGTTATGTGGTATGCTTCTTTCTGTCGGCAGGGGTTGGCGCCCCTCCGGCCACTCGATCCCACCACCTCAGAAAGCGAGCCGACAATGAGCCCCACCGACGAAACCACGACCCCGCCGTACCTGACGCTCGGCGCCAACAACGCCGTGTGGCGGTGGCACATCGGACATCTCACCGTCGACGTCCACACGCATTCGCTCGGCGTGCTGGAGTGGACCGTCTGGATGAGCGACGGGGCCATCCACAGCGAGTTCGAGCACATCGAGCCCGGCATCGAGGCCGCGCAGGCCCACATCGACGCCTACCGGCGCACGGGCGTCGACATCCTTCGCGCCAACCGGGCGCTCGGCGCGAAGGGCTGGACGCGCGCCTTCCACACCGAGAACCCGAACTGCAACTGCGCGGACTGCCAGCCGTAAGCCCGCATCACCCGCACGAACCGCCGGGCGCCCAGCCGGACGGCCATCATGCCGCCGGGCGCCCGCCGGCCCCACCACCGGCCCGCCGCCGAGCAAGGCGCACGCGCGACGACCGATTCCACACGCTCACTCCCGGAGACACCGTGACCCCGCAGCAGACCGCCTCCCAGCCCAACCAGCCCCTCCCGGGCGCGCGCCTCACCGCCTTCGGGCCCATCGGATGGCGGAAGGGCACGCCCATGCCGGAGACGCACCGCCTACTGAGTGACTTGCCCATGGCCGCGAAGTACGCCGAGACGATCGCCACGGGCGACGGCGGATACAGCTCCCGGGGGCTCGGCTGGGGCGCAGCCGGCACCGGGGACGAGGTGCGCCGGTTTCTGGGCAGCTGCCTCACGCACCTGCCGTGCAGCGAGGCCAGCGTGCAGGAGGACGGCACGATCCACTACCGGCAGTCACGGCGCCATTCGGTGGTCACCTTCACGCCCGACACCGAGTCGGGGGTGATCATCACGGATCCGGCGAGCCAGGTGACCGCCGACGCCTACCGGGTCACCGGCCACGACCGGACCCCACAGGTGTGGTCGGCCGCCGGGGTCCGCCGCGCGGTGGCCGATGCGACGCGCCCCGGCCCGATCGACTGGCCCGACGGCTGGGCCCTGCTGATGCCCGATGCCACCATCCGGTTCGCGCCGCGCGGCTTCCCGTGGTCCGCCGCCCCGGTCTACGTCGGCGAGCCGGTGCCCGCCCCCGAGACGTGGGGGCCGTCGTGCGCGCAGTGCGGGCGGTTCGAGTCCGAGCACGATCCGAAGCGCGCGTGGGCGGGGTGCTGGACCTTCCAGCCGCCCGCCGACTGACCCGCCGGCCCGGCCGACGTCACCAAGCGTTGCCCCCTGGGGTGGCAATCCCACCCCAGAGGGCATTCCAATGTGGTATGCTTCTTTCTGTCGGAAGGGGTTGGCGCCCCATCCGCCCACTCGATCACCGAAAGCCCAGGAGGCCCCCGTGCCCACGACCACCTACACCGGTCCCACCGACCCGTACGGCAGCGCCACCAGCACCTTCCCCGGCCCCTATGTCCGCGCCGCCCGAATCCTCGCGGTCCGCACCGTCCAGGTCGGCCCGGCCGACGGCCCCCGGCGCAGTGCGACCCGGCTCGTGCTCGCCAACAACAGCCAGCGCGGCCCCCACGTCGTCGAGGCCACCGTGAACACCTCTGCCCAGGACTGGGCCGCCGACGGCGCGGCGCAGCGGCAGGCCAGCGGGGCCCGCGACGTCGTCGCCGCGCTGACCGCCGCCGGAATCCCGGCGCGGTTCGGCCGGTCCCGGCTCGGCGTGCCGGTCGCCGCCGTCCGCATTGCCACTCGAACGGGCACCAGGCTGCTGCGGATCGCCGCGCCCGAGAGCCTCACCTGGCAGCTGGAGGGCGCGAGCGGTGGCCGCTGGCCGGGAACGCGGCCCGCCGACGCCCCCGCGTACGTGAGCCGGTGGCTGCGCGTCGCCAAGGCGACCCCGGTCGGCTGACATCCCCTCGGGGGGCGCACCGCGCCCCCCGGCCTACGACGACACGTGAAGCAGCCGGCCGCCCCCGTCTGCAGGCCCCGTAGCGGCCCGGGGCTGCGCCGTGCCGCCCGGTTTCACGCACCGGGCTCAGCATCCGGACGCCCGACAGAAGTCCACCGACCAGTGAGGAGACTGAGATGAACACCGACCTTGGCCCACAGGCCCCGTCCACCCTCGGAATCGGAGACCGCTATCGCATCCGGCGGCCGGACGGCCCCTGGCATGAGGTAACCGTGCGCAGCGTGGGCAACAACGTCGACGGGTCTTTCACCGTCTACCACCAGGGCGCCGACGGCATCCGATGCGCGCGCTACACCTACGGGGCGGCCGCCGTCCGCGTCACGTACCGCGCTCCGCGCTGCCCGCACGCAATCGACTGGGAGAACTGCTGGCGCTGCGCCGATGCCGAGTGGCCCGACGAGATCCTCACCGCGTGCTTCGGCCAGGCCCCCGCCGTCGCGTGACCGCCCTGTGCGGCGCCACGGGCGCCGCGCCCTAGTTTCTTGGGACAAGACATGAGCATCCTTCAGGCCGAGGCCGGCCTGTTCGCGTTCGCGCTCGACCAGGGCCACCAGGGAGTGACCCGCCGCTCAAGCGTCGAGGCCCGCGCGGGGCACCCGTCGAACACCGCAGAGCGGCACGCGGACGGGTCGGTCACCGTGACGTTCCCCAACGGCAGCCGAGAGCACTACAGCCCGATCGGCCGGACCCAGGCCCGGGAGATCATGGCCGCCAACGAAGCCCGCACGCGGGCCGCCGAGGAACTGGGCGCCGAACTGCGGGTGGCACTGAACAACGCCGGGCCGCCGTTGGCCCGACGGTGGAGCGCGCAGGGTTCCGGCGTGGACGTCCACGTCGGCGGCATCTTCGTCAGCCTGTCCTGGTGGCAAGCCACCGAAGCGCTGCGCGCCCAGGCCGAGCGCTCCGGAGTCCATCCGTGGCACCACGTGCGCGACCAGGTCGCCCGCGCCGCTCACGCCGTCGCCCGGAAGCGGGGACTAACCGTGCGTGGCGAGGGAACGTCGTTGACGATCACCCTGCCATGACCCTCGATCACCGTGCCCGCCACCCGGTGGGCAACACCTCAGCCCCGACCGAGCACAGGAGCCTTCCGTGTCCCATCCCGCGTCGCGTGTCCGCAAGAACCTTCCCCAGGCCGATCCGGCGCCGGCCGGCCGCACCTCCCGGGTGCGGATCAACCTGCGCTCCGCCGCGCAGCCGGACGCCCCGGCGGCGATGCTCGCCACGGTCGGCGCCGAGCTTCGCCGCCTAGCCGACCGGGCGGAGGCCGGCGAACCGCCGAGCCCCGCCGTTCTGCGCGCTCTCGCCGCCGACATTGAGGAGGCCGGAAAGCGCGTCTGACCCGCCGTCGGACCACCCCGAACACCGATCCGGGAAGCCTTACGCCACCAATCGGCATCGCAATGTGGTATGCTTCTTTTGTCGGCAGGGGTTGGCGCCCCGCCCGACCACTTGATCCGAGCACACCGCGCAAGCCCTCAATAGGGCGCAGCGACAGAGGAGTTGACCCATGTCCGCTACGAGTTTCACCGCGACGGCGACCACGGAGGCGACCGGGGAGGTTTTCACCACCACGGTTGATCTGGTCCCCGCCACGGCCGTCACAGTGACCGCTGCCCCGGCCCGCCCGGTGGGCCGGGAGGCGACCGGGCCGGCGCGCTGCGTGGCCGTCACGGTGGCGGGTCGCACGACCGAGTTTGTGAGCCTGGTGGGCGGGAAGGTGGCCCGCCTGTGCACGGTCTGCCGCAATGCGAGCGGGTTCCGTCCGGAGTTCGCAGGGGTCCTGGGCGGCCAGTGCTTCCCCTGCCGCGGGGCCGGTCGCACCGGTCGCGCGCTGGGCCTGGACGAGGCGGCGAAGAAGGTGCTCCAGTGCGAGAATGCGCGGCGCCGGGCAGGGGCGCGCGCCCTGGTGAAGCGCCAGGCCGCCCGGGCCCAGGCGGACGCGGTACGGGCCGGATGGCTGGCCGACCGGCCCGACCTCGCGTCGTGGCTGGAGGGCGGCGACGAGGGGACGCTGGCCGCCGAGTTCGCCGCCATCGTGTCCGTACGCGGCGAGTTGACCACACGCCAGGAAGAGGAGGCACGGGCGGCGATGGCCGCCGACGCCGCCCGCGCGGCCAAGGCCGCGGCCTCCCGGCACCTGGGCGCCGAGGGGGCGAGCGCGCAGGTGACCGGGGTTGTCACCGTCGCCAAGCGGGTGGAGAGCGCGTGGGGGTCGA
Organism: Kitasatospora sp. NPDC086791; assembly: GCF_040685975.1. Taxonomy (NCBI): domain Bacteria; kingdom Bacillati; phylum Actinomycetota; class Actinomycetes; order Kitasatosporales; family Streptomycetaceae; genus Kitasatospora; species Kitasatospora sp. NPDC086791. Next base: position 15,230 of record NZ_JBFBOC010000046.1, read on the forward strand.
CGCTGCTAGTGATCGTCGAAGGCGACGGGGCGGACAGTGGAGTGACGGTGAAGGCGTTCACCGCGGCGAAGTCGGCCAGGGAGCACGCGAAGCGGGGCGCCCGGGTGAGGATCGCCGGGACGGTGAAGCGCCACGGGGAGTACGAGGGCGTAGCCGAGACCGAGCTGACGCGGATCCAGGTCGAGCCCGCCGGTGATCCGGTCGAGCCCCGACCGCAGGCCTCCGCCGGCGCGCGCGGCGGGGGCCCCGACCCGGCTGCCGGAGTCCCGGCGGCGACCCGCAAGCGGAGCGCATCCCGTCGGCCCACCGCCGCACTGCGCCAGGCCGCCGAGGAAGGGGCGCGGATCGTGGAGTCGGTGACCGGGCACGCCGTGGCCTACCGGCCGCGGCACCCCACCGACGCGCGCCCGTGGGCATCGCTGATGCCCGACGGGGCCGTGTGGCTGCGCTACAGCGGCGGGGAGTGCCGCGCCGAGTCGGCGGCGGCGTAGCGCGGCCCTGCGGGTGGGGGCGAGCCAACCCACCACACGAGCTCGAAATGTGGTATGCTTCTATCTGTCAGGAGGGGTTGGCGCCCCGCCCGGCCACTCGATCCCGCCCCGCGACCAACCGCCCAGGAGGCTCCCGTGTCCATGTCCCTGTTCGCCCCGGTCCCGCCCGCCGACGGATGGCTTCGCGAGGGTGCCCGCCGCGCCCTCACCGAGGCGGAGCGCGGATTCTGGACCGCCCTTGAGCGGGCCGCTATCGCCCGCGCCCAGTGGTCCACCGCCCGTACCGTCGCCGCGATGGACCGGCCCGCGGGCATGTCGTTCATCGACGTCGACCGGGACCTGTCCGACGCCGAGCGCCACCGCATCGACCTCCGGCTCAGCCGCTTCCGGCAGGCCCTGCGACTCGCCGCCGAAGCGTGGTTCGCCTTCTACACGGAGGCCTACCCCGAACTTCCGACCACGTCGGTCGACCTGACCGACTATCACGACCGCCTGTTGATCGACCGTTCGACCGCGATCACGCAGGTCGTCACGGCCCGAATCTCCCGCGCCCGCCGTAACGCCCGCTGACCCAGGCCGGCAAGCCATCGTGCGGCGCGGCACCCGCCGCGCCGCACCCCACCCGACAGGAGAACGAACCCTCATGAACCGTGCCGACCGTATCGGCGCCGCCCGCCGTGGCGAACTCTCCAGCCGTCCCGCCCTCGCGTCCATCACCATCGGCTACCCCCTCACCGGGGAAGGCGCGACGCTGCGCCTGTTCACCGCCGGTGGCGCTGCCTGCTCCTCCTACGTCGCCCGCCTCACCGAGCGTGGCGCGGCCGGTCGACCGAACGACCCGGCCGGGATATTCCTCGGCGATCTCCCCGCCGGCGCGATGACCCCGGGCCTGCTGACCGCCGCCGGATGGCACCTCGACCGGTACGGCTTCGACTACGCCCCCGGCGCGCAATGGACCGCGGCCGGCATGTCCGACGCCGAGAAGGCGACACGCGCCGAGTGGTCGACGCTCATGCGCACCCCCGCTCCATACGTGTCCAAGGTGGCGATCGTCCCCACCCCGGCCTACCTCTCGTACGTCGATCGGATGTACGGGCCCGTTCCCGACCTGACCGGGCAGCTTCCCGACGGTGTGACCGCCGCCCCGACGTCCCGGGGATGGTGGGACGTCACCACCCCCGAAGGGTCCTACGTCCTCACGTGGTCGCCCGGGATGGGCGGCGACAAGTGGCGGATGTGGAAGGGAGCCCGCCGATCCGAGCTTGCCGCTACCGGCGACAGCCCCGCCGAGCTGTTCACCCGCTTGAACACCCCCCGGTAGCCCAGCCGTTGCGGGGGAGCAGCGGCACCGCTGATCCCCCGCCCCGCCGGACACCCAGCCCCGACCCGATCAGGAGAACCCGCCGTGATCAACGCCCAGGACACCGCCCGTCACCCCGCCGCCCGTTCCGCCGCCCGCGCGTCCGCGTACGCCAGGCAGGCGCACCGGGCCGCCGAGGAGGCACGTAACGCCTCTCGTGCCGCCCATCAGGCCGACCCGGACAGCGTGCACACCGAGATGTCCTCTGTTGCGGCCGACGCGGCCGGGCACGCTGCCGAACAGGCCCAGTCGTGCGCCGACCGGGCCAAGTCCGCCGCCGCCCACCGCGCCGCGCCGCCGCTCGTCCTCACCGCGTTCGTCATCGGCTACGCCGCCGACGCCACCAAGTGGGCCGCGGAGGCCGAGCGGCACGCGCACACCGCGCACGTCCACGCCTTCGCCGCCGCCAGCACGTAGCAGCCCCGCCGGGCGCGGAGCCGTGCCGCGCCCCGGCCGTCCGCGCTCCACACAGCACGCGAGAGAGCATGAAATGTGGTATACTTATTTCTGTCAGAGGGGTTGGCGCCCCTCCGGCCACTCGATCCCACCCATGCCCGCCCGGCACCAAACCGGGCGGGCTCCCTCCCCGAGGAGTCCCGCGTGCACACCGCGACCTACAGCGCCAACGACAGCCTTCGCGAGTCCCTGATCGGGGCGCTCAACGCGCGGGGCATCGATCACGACACCGACGGGCACGGCGTGCTCGAGTGGGTGTACATCGACCTTCCCGACGGCAGCCAGATCTGGATTGCGGACGTGAACTCCGAGTTGGACGGGACGCTGGCCGAGTACTCGGGGCTCGCTGCGGTGCACCGCAGTGGCGAGGAGTGGCAGCGCAACATCACGGTGTACGAGTCCCCCTCGATCGGCGACGTCCGGGACATGGCCGCGTGGAACCGCGAGCTCGCCGAACTGCTGGCCGCCGTCGAGAGCAGCATCCGGACCGTCACCGAGGTCTGGCGGGCCGCCGACCGCGTGGCCGCCACCCTAGGCCCCGGCTGGCAGGTCGACCGCGAGCACAGCGCGAACCCGCCGGGCCGGATCATCCGGCACCCCGACGGGCGCGCACTGCGGGTCTTCCCCCACGAGCACCGGGGACGGCGGCGCATCTCGGCCGTCGGCCACTACCCGGCCACACGCCGCCCGAGGGGACCCCAGGACGATCCGATGGTCACCGTCGCGGCGTGCCGCACCGCGAGCACACTGTCGTGGGAGGTCAAGCGCAGCCTTCTGCCGCGCTACCACCGCGTCCTGGCCGCGATCACCACGTTCAACGCCCGGGACGAACGTGAGCAGGAGCAGCGGCGCCAGCTGGCTGAGCGGCTCAGTGTGCGCCTCCCCGGGGTGACAGCGACGCCGGACCCAGCCCGGCCACTGGAGGCCGCGCGCCACCTGCACGGCGACGTGACGGGCGCCGGGGTGTGGTGCGAGGTCGCCATGGCCGACGACGCCAGCACCGTCAACGTCACGCTGCGGGACGTCCCGACGGAGTGGGCGGTCGGCTTGCTCTGCACGCTCGGCCACTTCCCCGCCGTGAGCGGCGTGCGCTGACCGACGCGGAAGCCCACCGGATCGAGCGCCCTGCACCAGAAGCCGTGGGTGCCCCGCTCCACCTGACGCGGCGGCGGCCGGGACACCCCCGGCCGCCGCCGTCCACCCGACCCTGATCCAAGGAGACCCAATGACCCCGCTCGCCCGCCCGCGCACCCCTTGGCCGGTTGTAGCCCTGATCAACCACGCGAGGCGGTACGGCTGGCTCGGCGAAGTCGATTGGGAGCCCGCCGGCCTCACCAACCTGGGCCCCCAGTTCATCGTCGAGCTGACCGGCGAACCGGTACGCGGCTGCGGCCGGCTGCGCCTGGTGTGGACGGACCGCGGGTGCGGCTACCGCTATCAGCCGTGGTTCGCCAGCGGTACCGTTCCCGGCGGCCGTGAGGTGTGCGCACCTCTGGAGCGGCGCGAGGCCGAAGCGGCCATCCGCAACAACCCCGTCCATCCGTGCGCAGCGGCAACAGTGGACGAGCCGCGCGACTGGCGCGCGGCCGACGTCGCGCCGCCGATGGTGGACGAGCTCACCGAAGCCATGCTGGCCCCGGTGCGCCGGGCCGCCGCGCTCTCCCGGCTTCCCCAGACGGTCTGGGCGTCGCGCTTCGTCGGTCGGCACTTCGTGGGCACGGACTGCCTCCTCACGTCGGCGGCGCCGGGCCTGCAACGCCCCAGTGACGCGCACCCCGACGCCGAGCCGATGCTCACCGTGCTGCCGCCCTGCTGACCGCCGCTCCGGAGCGCACCACGCCCATGCGGCCCCGACCTACACCGGCCCCGACCTACACCGGCCCAGCCCGAGACGAAGGACGACCATGACTCGTACCGCAGGAAACCACGACGCCCCGCAGCCCGACGCCCTGTTCGACATCGCCGCCCTTCCCCCGGCCGGTCCGATGGTCGCGGGATGCTGCTCGTGCGGCGCCGGCATCGAGCGCCCGCTGAACGGCCCGCGCCCTGCCTGCACCCACCCCGAACGAGTCGCCGCCGAACGCGCCGCCCGCGAGTTCGCCGGCCCCCGGCACACCGAGCGCATGGCGGCAAACTTCGCCCGGTGGTTCGTCGGCACCGGCCACAGGGAGGAGTCCGAGCACGAGGCGGCGTACGAGGAGTGGCGCAGCATCATGGGGTGGCGGATCGAGTTCTACGAGGCCCAGGACCACCAGGAGCCGCATGGCGGGTAGATCCACACCCACGGACGGCATCGACATGTGGTATCCTTCTTTATGTCGGAAGGGGTTGGCGCCCCTCCCGGCCACTCGATCCGACCATCCGCAAGAGGGGACTCCCATGCCCGCCACGAAGACCCGCCCGTCCAAGGCCGACTACCTCCAGGCCCTGATCGACCACCCCCGCACCTCCGCCGAGGAGCGCGACGCGGCCGAGCGGGCGCTGGCCCGCGTCCGGGCAGCGCAGGAGGCGAAGGGCGGCGGGACCGACGGGAGGCAGGGCGGCGAGCGGTCCGGGTGGATCGGGATCCCGATCCACTACGGGGAGAAGTACAACAGCCGACTGAGCACGACCGAGATCGCGGCGCTGATCCGCAAAGACGTGAAGATGCAGCAGAAGCTGGCCGAGCGCAGCGCTGAGGACGCACCAGGCACGGTCAAGGTGCCCAACGCGATCGGCGACGCACCGGCGGGGGTGAAGTTCTCGATCCGCCGCGAGTACTTCTCCGGCGGGAGCGCTATCCGGATGACCATCAAGAACGCCGCCCCCGAGTGGGCTTGGACGACCGGGATTGTGCACGGCTTCGAGCGGCAGGTGCCGACGGAGCAGCTCAAGGCCTTGGCCGACGAGCTCAAGGCGCTCGGCAACGCCTACAACTTCGACGGCAGCGACATCACAACAGACTACTTTCACGTGAACTACTACCTCACGCTCGACATCGAGACGACGGACGGGCGGTGCCGTTCGCTGTAGCCCCCACGTCGGGCGGCAGCAAAGGAAACCCGCCGCACCCACCACGACCACGCCCGACCCGCGCAGCCGGGCTGCGCCCCTCGGCGCAGCCCGGCCGACCCCGAAGGACCTGACCCACCCGCCGACATCACGGCCTGGCCGCCGCCGTTCCGCCGGGCGTGCTGTTCCACGGCACCGCGAAACACACCCTGCAGCCAATCCTGGCCGAGGGGCTACGCCCGATGGCACGCCAGGACGTGCACCATTCCGCCCCCATCGGCACGACGGCCCGAGTCGGCTCGCGGCACGGCCGGCCCGTGGTTCTGCAGGTGGACGCGGCCGCCCTCTCCACCGCTGGGCACGAGTTCCGGGCGTCCGCCAACGGCGCCTGGCTCAGCGGCCCGATCCCACCCCAACACCTGCACCGCATCCGCTGACGATCCGGCGGGCTCACGCCTTCGGCATCTATATGTGGTATACTTGTTCTTGTCGGAAGGGGTTGGCGCCTCTCCCGACCGCTCGATCCAGCTTCCGCACCCACCAAGGGGACCCTTCGTGACCACGACCACGCGCGCCCTCACCTCCGAGATGGGCGAGCACTTGCTCGCCGCTCTCACCGCCCAGAACCACCGGGTCGACGGCCACGCCGCGACTGTGAACGGGATCGTCTCCCGCAAGCTCGCCGAGCCAGTCACCAAGCAGATGGCCGCCGGACCGGTGACCACCGTGCATCTGAACCCCGCTGGTCGGCGCGCGGCCGCCGAGATGGCCCGCGACCTTCCCGCCGAACAGCGCGAACCGCTATGGCAGGCGGCGCTGGGCGAGGCTCGCCGACTGCTGCGGCTCGGCGACGACGAGCGGGTGCAGTCCGCCCGCTGGGTGATCACCGTCCGCGGGGACAGCCAGGAGCCCGCCGTGTACGGCCCCTTCGGGATCAGCCGGAGCCTGCGGCGCGCCGCAGAGGCGATCCTGGCCGGTACCGCCTTCCGCCGCCTGGACGAGGAAGGGCTTCGGGTCGAGGCGACCCACCTGTCCGGCGTCATCGACGTGTTCGTCGTCATCGACGACGCGTCGGTCACGGCCGCGCAGCTCGCCGAGAACAGCGTCAGCTGACCGCCCGTCCGGCACCCTCCGCCCGCCCCCCGGGGTGGGCGCCGCTTCACCGTCCGGGCCGGTCGGCACCGGCCCGGGACGCCACTCGATCCCGACACGCCAAGGACAGAACCATGAACACTCCCAGCGCGGACACCTGCACCGCCCTTCCGCCTCTCGGCCACCCGTTGAGCGAGGTCGGCCCCGACGTCATGACACCTGCCATGTCCCGGTTCGCCGACCAGGCCCGACGCTCCGGCTGGCTGGTCAGCACCTGGTCGGGCCTCGGAAAGCACGGCCCGCTCGCGGCCGTGGTCCTGACCGGCCGTGTCGCGACCATCACCGGCTCGGAGCCCGCCGAGGTCCGGTGCGTCTGGGAGACCGACAACAAGGGCCGGATCCGCTGGCGCGGCGCGTGCATTCACCGCTCCGGAACCGAGGAGACACACCGCATCGGGTGGCGTCTACTCTCGTCTCACCTGCACGGCCTGACTGCGTCCCTGGTCGACCGGGCCTCGGAGGCGGCGGGGCGCACCTGCCACGGCAGCGATGCGCAGCACTGGGCGTTTCTGGCCCGGGGTCAGGCGCACCAGGCGCGCGTCGCCGCGGCGTCCGGCCGGCAGTCGGTGGCGCAGACCGCACCAGCGAGCGTGCTGGCGAGACCGCTGCGCGCGGCTGCGGAGCGGACGGTTCGCCGGTTGGAGCGGCGTGCCGCCGTGGTCGGTGTGCTCGCCGCGAGGGCCGAGCGCGAGGCCTACCGGGTGGGAGACGCCCGGCGGGTGTTCGAACTGTCAGGGCGGGCCCGGCTGCTCGCCGCCTCCTGTGTGGACGATGCCCAGACCCTCGACCTGGGGGCGCTCGACCTCGAGGCCGAGGAGGTATGCACGCGCTACGTCGCCCGGGACGAGGCCGCGCTGGCGGCCGAAGAGACGCAGTGGCGCCGGGCAAACCCCGACGGCACGCCGGCCGACTTCGCCAAGGCGGTGCTTCACACCGTCGGCGGCGCCGAACGGGAGTTCGCCGCCTGGTGGGCGGACCACGGCCGGGAGTGCATGACGTTCCTCCAGGGTTGGGACCTCTGGCACGGCCGCGACGGGCACGCGACGGCGGCCGAGGTCAACGCCTCCCTGCGGCACGACCCCGAACAGGATCAGGCACTGTTCACGCTCGGAATCGCGGCCGCCGCCGTCCTCGCCCAGCAGGGCGACCAGGACCAGGTGCGGGAGTCCGTCCGGCTGGCCGAGGCCGCTGCGCAGGGTGCAGCACTGTTCGCGCCCGGCGCGGCACGAACCCACACCCGGGTGCAGCGACTGACGGCCGAGGTGTGGGCGCTGCTCGGCGGAAGCGAGTGGGGGCTGTCGCTGGACATGTCCAAGAACGTGCCGGCGGTGGAGGCGTGGCTGAACACGGCCGCAGGCCAGGAGGCCGCCGCTCTGCGGCACCTGATGCTGGTGCGCCACGGGCTCGACCTGCGAAACCGCGCCCACGACGCGGTGCGCGCGGCCACCCAGGCGGCCGAGCGGCAGCACGACCAGGCCGCCCGCGCGGTGTTCGAGGCCGCCCTGGACGCCGGGGAGTCATTCGAGTGTGCTCGGGAGGCCGGCGCCGACGCGCGCGCCCGCCTCGGTGCGGACGCCGAGGGAAGGCCCGACGACGGACGCGGTCGGCTGCTGCGTGGCATGCCGGTGTGGGTCGAGCCCGGCGACGCCGACCACGGGCCGCGCAGCGTCGCCCGCATCGCCTGCTACCGCGGGCACGGCACGTTCCGCGTCCGCCCCCTGGCCGGTGAGGGGTGGACCGAAGCCCCCGGAGACCGGCTCGCCCCCGCCACCGACGCGGAGACACAGGCCGACCGGGAACGGCAGCTCGCCGAGCACCGGGCGCAACAGGCCGAGGCGGACCGCGAGAAGGCGGCCGCGCAGGCACGTGCCGAGCAGCAGGCGGCCGCGCAGCGCGCCCAGGAACAGCGCCGCAGCGCCCGGGAGGAGGCGGTACGCCACTGGCCGGCGCCCGTCGCTGAGTCAGCGGTGTGGGAGCCGGCTTTCCCCGTCCCCGAGACGCTGGACACGCTGTGGCGGTGCGCAGCGCGCAACGGGTGGCTGATGACCCGCCGGACGCGCGGCAGCGGATTCGGTTCGTCGATCGCGGTGAACATCTGCGGGACGACGGATCAGGGCAGGTGGGTGTTCGACCTGGTGTGGACGGTCGCCTACGGCCGATACCGGTTCGACCGGCAGGCATCCGCAGCCGAGTGGGCAGACCGCCGGACGGGACCGCGCGGCGGCCAGGTGCGCCCGGGGGTGACGGCTGTTCTGGCCGTCATGGCCGTCGAGACGGCCGAGGGCGCCGCCGCGCCGCTCGGCTTCCTGGCCGGGGTCACGGCGGGCGACCCAGCCGGGCAGTCGGCGCCGTAGGCCGCGCCCGGCCCCGGGGGCCTCCCGGGGCCGGGTCGCGCTCGGTCTGGATCATGTCCGCGCGGGCCAGGCGGCACACCCGGTCATGGTCGGCGCAAGGCCCGGTGCAGCGTGCGGGCGAAGCACAGCCCGCAGGCCGCGCAGCCTTGAAATGTGGTATAGTTCTTTCTGTCGGAAGGGGTTGGCGCCCCTCCCGGCCACTCGATCCCCTCACCCATCCAGGAGTACACCCGTGCCCACGAACGACTTCTTCGCCGCCGCCCGCTCCTTCGCGCTCAGCGGCCCGACCCGGAGCCCGGAGGACGTGACCGTCTTCCAGTGCGAGTACGTCGCCGCATCCCCCAAGGGCGTGGCACCGGTCGCCTTCGGGTTCGTCTGCGAGCCGGGGTCCGACGACTGGCGCGAGACGATTCTGACCGCGAGCGACTGGGCGCGCGGCTGGGAGGACGTGACGCCCGACTCCCCCACGACGCCGGAGCGGCCTCACCGCCGCCCCCTGGGGGATGCGGAGGACGTCGCCATGGTGTTCGCCGACATGCTCGACGCGGCCGAACTGATCTGGCCCCAGACGTTGGTGATGTACCACGGCAACCTGCCCGACTACCGCGCCCTCTACTTCGCCGACGTGTGCGTGTGCCCGTCGTGCGCCAGCGAGAACCGGCAGGCGTACACGCTGCGCAGCCAGGACGGCATTCCGGTCCTCGACCACGTCGGCCGCGAGTCGATCACGCCCGCTCGCATTCTCTGAACACCGCCCGACCGCGCACACGGCGACGCCGCGGAAGCGCGCCGCCGGTGAGCACCGCCCAGGGGGCGCGCCCCCGACGCACCGAGCACCCACCACCCCCTTGAGGAGACGACCATGCCCAAGACCATCGACCTGTATTTCGACCTTAGTTCGGTGCGGCTCCACGCCGAGCACGCCGCCGCCGCCGACCGCCACGCGGTCTACGACGGCACGCCCCCCGTCCCCGCGCTGGCGTGGTGCAAGAGCGAGGGAACGTTCATCAAGTCCAACGGGCGCCCGTTCCCCGACCTGCCGGACGTGTTCGCCCACGGCTGGGGCCCCGGGCGTGACCGCCTGCTGTCGAAGACCCCCGTCGGCGGCGACGACTTCGTCCACATGATCCCGCTGCACGACACCTACCCGTTGTCGGACGGCAGTGCGCCGACCCTCCTGGAGTGGATCCGCCGCAGCGACAAGGACGGCGTGAACTGGTTCGTGCTGACCGTCGACGGCGGCGGGTTCGGCATCGCCATGGACAGCCGCACCCTCATTCCGTAGGCCGGGTGGGGCGGGGCGGGCCCGTCTCGGAGGCCGGCCCGCCCCAAATAGGCATTCAGATGTGGTATAGTTCTTTCTGTCGGAAGGGGTTGGCGCCCCTCCCGGCCACTCGATCCCAACCCCCTTGGAGGGCACACCCATGAACGCCGAGACCGCCAAGACCGAGCTGACCATCCGCCACACCTGGGACCAGGGAACCGTCCTGGAGGGCTCCAGCAAGGGAGACGGCGCGTACGAGATCGCCCGCAGGGCGGCGAACTTCCGGTGGATGCGCTCGGTCGGCATCATCGCCATCCAGCGCTCGCGCGACTCCCGGGCGAGCACCTGGGCCATCAACAACGCCAAGCGAGCCCTGGAGGCCACCGGCCGGTTCACGGTCACCGTAGAGATCGACAACGCCCAGACGCGCAGCTTCGCCGCGGCCGAGCAGGAGCGCTACGACCGCGCCCAGGAACGTGCCGACCGGCACGAGGAGCTCGCCGACAACGCCGCCTCCCGCTCGGATGCCGCCTGGCGCGCCTCCCACGCGATCGCCGACGGCATCCCCGCCGGGCAGCCGGTCCTTCGCGGCCACCACAGCGAGAAGCGCCACCGCCGCGACATCGCGCGCATGGACGCCGGCATGCGGCGCAGCATCGACGAGCGGGGCAAGGCCGAACACCACGCCGACCAGGCCCGGGCCGCCGCCGCCTTCGAGGAGCACCGCAAGAACCCCGCCCGCACCCTGCGCCGGATCGAGCGCCTGGAGGCGGACCTGCGGGCCAACGAGCGCGACCTGCAGGGCAAGGGCAGCTCCGGCTGGGAGCCGGAGAAGTACCCGCACCACCGCGAGGAGCTGGAGGCCCGCCGGGCCGAGATCACCGAGCAGCTGGAGCACTGGCGCGGCGTGGTCAGGGACGCGGAGGCGGCCGGGTTCAAAGTCTGGGGGCCGCAGGACTTCGTCAAGGGCGACTTCCTGAAGTACCGGGGCGAGTGGTTCGAGGTGCTGCAGGTGAACCCGAAGTCCCTCACCGGCCCGCACATCCACAATGACGGCCCGGTCGTCACCAAGGACGGCGCCCGCCTCGACTGGACGTGGACGTTCCCCTACAACGAGATCTCCGGGCGCATGAGCGCCGAGGAGATGGCCGCCCACCTGGTGAAGGAGCTGAGCAAGCACCTGGCCAAGACGGAGGAGGAGCTGGCCGCCGTCGATCCGCAGCGGCGGCCGCAGGAGCACGCGAAGCTGACGGCGCGCAAGGAGTCGGCCGCCGAGCGGCTGGCCTACTGGCGCGGCGCCCTGGACGAGGCCGAAGGCCTGCGCCGGAACTGGAGCAAGGACGACTTCACCAAGGGCGACTTCCTGCGGCGGCGGGGCCGCTGGTTCGAGGTGCTGCGAGTGAACGCGAAGTCCCTCACCGGCCCGCACGACGACAACGAAGGACCGGTGGTCACCAAGGACGGCGCCACGGCGGACAAGACGCGCGCCTACCCGTACGGCGAGATCTCCGGGCGCATGAGCGCCGAGGAGATGGCCGCCCACCTGGCCCAGCACACGGCGCCCGCCTCCGCCGAGGACACCGCGACCGACGCCAGCGCGGCGTAACCATCCACCACCCCGGGGCCCGGCCACCGCCGGGCCCCGGCACCGGTGAGCGGGGGCCGGACCATCGGCCCGTCCACGGGCGTCCTGCTGATGTACGGGTTCGAGCCGGGAGGCGAAAACGCGGCGGGTCACCGACCCGGACGAGGACGAAGCGCCGAGGGCCGCCTGGCCGGACCCGGACCGCCGGCCCGACGGGCCGTCCCGGGAATCCGCGGGGAACACGATCGCGGCGGGATTCGCCCCAGCGCGGCCGCGGAGAGCGGCGGCCGCCACGACCCTCCGCCATACGCTGCAGGCGCGCGCCGTGGAGATCGTCCCGCACGGGCCGGCCAGCGTGCCGCGCTATGTGCTGTCAGCCCAGACGATCACCGTCAACCACGGTGACAGTGCGCGAGTCAACTTCGCCGAGCCGAGGCCGGACCACCACGGAGGACGGGCCGGGTGGCTTGCGGGAGCGCTCGCCGACCCGTTTCGCTGACGTACTGTCCGGCCCGGGGTGGGCAAACCGCCCGCTCCAGGTCGACGCCAGTGGTTCCGGGCGCCGACCGGCTGCGAGGAGCCCCCTGCCAAGGCTCCACGGAAGGCGCCCCGGCTCGACAGCGGCATCGGCCCGCCGGATGGCCCGGCTGGCCGATGCTCAGAATGTCGGCCGGCCGCCGACGGGCTCCTTGCCCTCGCCGCTCACGCGCCACCGCTCCACCACGGAAACTCCCAGTTCCACACGGTCCCGGAGGCACAACACGCCCATGCGGCGTCGAAGTGTGGTATAGTTTTTTCTGTCGGAAGGGGTTGGCGCCCCTCCCGGCTACTCGATCCCATTTTCCGAAAGGACAGCACCACCATGACCGCGACCATGATCGAGGCCACCCCCGAGGCCCAGGACACCATCAGCCCGCAGGAGGCCGCCGACCAGGCCGCCGCCGAGGACGAGGGCCTGGCCCACGACGTCGGCACGCTGGAGTACCACTTCCCCGAGGACCTCGTCCTGGACGAGTACAACCACCGCAAGAAGCACCACACCGAGCCGGACGCGAAGCTCAAGGCATCGGTGCGTGACCTGGGGGTCCAGGACCCCGTGGGCGCCCGGCCGCAGGAGAACGGCAAGCTCGGAATCTACAAGGGCCAGCGCCGCTGGAAGGCCCAGCTCAGCGCGAACCGTGAGGCCGTCAAGCGAGGCCAGCCGCGCCGCAGGATCCCGGTCCTGGTGCGGCGCGACCTGGCCGGGGTGGACGACGACACGCTGGTTCTCAGCATGATCGAGAACACCCACCGCGAGCAGTCGTCGAAGCGCGACGTGACCGACGGCCTCACCCAGCTCGCACTGATGGACATGTCGGACGCCAAGCGCGCCAAGCAGGCTCGCCGGCTCGGCTACAAGCCCGCCGAGGTGGCCGCCGCCAACCGTGCCGCCCAGCTCGCCGACGAGGTTCTGGAGAAGCTGGGGACCGACGGGTGGGACATCCTGGAGCAGGCCGACTACGCCGAGGTCGAGAGCGCCAACGACGCGATGTGGGAACTCAACCGGGCGCGAAAGAACGACCTGCGCGAGGGCAACAAGAAGCGCGGCCACTGGGAGCAGGCGATGGCCAGGCTGCGCGCCCAGGTGGCCGAGGCCGAGAAGCGGGAGCAGGTCAAGGCCGAGCTGGAGGCGGCGGGCGTCCCCCTGATCACTCCCCAGTGGCGCTGGGACGGGCCTACCCGTCCGCTGTCCCACCTGCTCAACGCGGTCGGCAAGAAGATGACCCCGAAGGCGCATGCCGAGATCTGCCCCGACCACGCCGCCTACATCGACCGCGACAAGCCCCGGGCGGTCTACGTGTGCCGGAACTGGTCCGGCAACGGGCACAGCCTCACCCCGGAAGAGGCCGCCAAGGCCACGACCGAGACGGCCGAGGACAAGGAGGCCGCCAAGGCCGAGCGCAAGCGGGTCATCCAGGGCAACAAGGACTGGCGGGCCGCCCGCGAGGTGCGAAACGCCTTCCTGGTCCGCCTGATCAACCCCGGCAAGGACGACTCCAAGGAGGTCTCCGACGCCGCCTGGCAGTGGATCATGAAGGCGACCATGGGGGAGACCTACTGGTTCCCGCGCTTCTTCCACAGCACGGGTCATCTGGAGTTGGTCGCCAAGCTGCTCAAGGTCGAGGTGCCCAAGGGGGGTTGGAGCCATCGGGACGAGGAGCCGTTCGCGAAGGTGATCGCCCGACGTGGGCGGCCCGGCCGGGCGTTCATTCTCCTGGCCAAGGTCGCCGCCGCGTTCGAGCGCGAGAACATGCACGACGGCGCGTGGCGCAACCCGAACCGGGAGGTAGCCGCTTGGCTGGAGTTCCTGGCCGGTGAGGGCTACACCCTGGCCGACTGCGAGCGGCAGCTGATCGACACGATCAAGGCCGCCGACGAGGCCCGGCAGGAGGCGGCCCGCAAGAGCGACGCGGAGGCCGAGGAGGAGCTGGCGCTGGCGCTGGCCGAGGCCGAGGTGGAGGCCGGGCACGCCCCGGCGAACACCGGGGGAGAGGCCAGCGAGCAGCAGGACGAGCAGACCGAGGCCGGGGCTGCTACCGAGGCGCCCGACGACCAGAGCGACGGCGAGGCCACGGACGCCAGCGAAGTGACGGCGGAGGCCGGGAAGGAGGGGGAGAAGGTCGCGCTCGCGGCCTGACCGTAGTCGGGCGCGGTCCGCTCACGCGGGCCGCGCCTGCGCGTTCAGCGGAGATTCAACGAGCGGAGGGCCGCCCGCCCTCCCGAAAGAGGGACGGTCCCCGAGGGGAGTCTGGACTAGGTGCACGGCCCACCGCTCGCACTCGATCCAAGACCTACCGGGAGAGTCCGCAACAGCGGTCCACCTTCGAGCTCCAGGATGCACCCCGGATTCTAGCGGGCCCACGGCTGCGGCCAAAACACAGCCCCGGCGGCCGGCCGCACTCCGGAGCGACGTGCGCCACGACGGGCCGCCGCACACCTCACGCGGCCAAGGCCGGCACCAGCAAGGCACGACCAGCCCTCGCCCTCCGCCGCGCCGCGTGCGGGCATGCCATCGGGGACGCCGACTCAGGCCGGCTGCGGGGATAGGCGGGCCTGTTACACGGGGTGACAGCCGGCCTCACAGCCAGCGGCCGGCTGCCACACGAAGGGCGGAACACAACACCACACGAGTTGGAAATGTGGTATGCTTCTTCTTGTCGGGAGGGGTTGGCGCCCCTCCCGGCCACTCGATTCACGACCAGGCCCAGGAGAAACACCCATGGAGTTCCGTACCGCCATCCTCATCGAGGCGGCCGCCCTCGTCGACAAGATCGACCTGCCGGTCCACGAGCCGTTCGCCCTCACACCGCGCGCCGACGGGGTCGTCGTGCGCTACCGCGACAGCCTGACCCCGGAGCAGCGCGCCACCGCCAGCAGCGCCCTGACCGAGGCGTTCAAGGCGGCCGGGTGGGGCTACGGTCAGCGGCTCGCACGCGACAACAGGACCGTCGTGGCTACGCGGCTGACCCACCCGTCGCACCTGGCCATGGACGGCACCGGGTGGCGGGCGCCGCTGGGGCTGGGGCTGGCCTTGCTCGACTTCGCGGAGCAGTTCAGCAGCTTCGATCTCGCCTACGAGGTCGCCGGGTCCATGCAGTGCAGCGAGCTTGCCGCCGTGGCCGATGTGCTGGGCGCCCTGGGTCTCAGTGGTTCGGCGGCCAACTGGCAGGAGGCGCACGAGAGTACCGAGGGCGAGCACACCAAGGCGTGCCGGGCCCGCCGCGTCGCGGCCGCGCAGTTCGCCGGGAGCGTGCGGTGAACCTCCTCGCGCTGCGCAGTCTCGTCGTCCAGAGCCTGGAGAAGCATGCGGCCCGTCCCGGCGGCGAGGTCACCGGCGTGGAGATGTCCAACCCGCTGGGGTCCCACGGCCCGTGGGCGCTGGTTGTCCGCACGGACGACGGCCGGGACTTCCGCCTGACCTTCACCGAGATCTAGTCGCCACCGCACCCGGCGGACTCCGGCGGCCCGGCACCAAAGCCGGGCCGCCACCCGCCCGCGCGTGCATACGGCGCCGGCCCCTTCTCCAATCTCCCGAGAGAGACAACCGCTGTGAACACGAATCACCCTGCCGACCCGGCAGTACTGCATTGCCTGGCCCGCGAGGTCGCCACCCTTCTGGCCGAACGACACGGCCGGTGGCGCGTGCGCGGCGGCCCGCGCGACGAGAGCACCTCGATCGTCCTGCAGGACCGTCGCCGGAGCCTTCGGCTAACCGCAACCGCGGACGGGGTCGCGCTCCAGCGGCTCGCGGGCGCAGGCGAGCTCCTGGAGACCGTGGTGCCCCACCGGCATGCCGGCGCCCGCGCAGTCGCAGCCGCCATCGCGCGCAGCCACCTGCACCAGTCGTGCGAGCCGGGCGATCCGGGCGGGAGGACCGTCGCCGAACTGGCGACGGCGGCCGCTGTCGCCGAGGCCCTCGCCAAGCGCGTGGGCCAACGCGGCCAGGTGGCGGCATTCGTGCGGGACCGCTGGCACGTGGTGTCCTGGGAGCGAGGCCCCGTGCGGGGAGAGGTGCGGATCGACGGCCCCGGCCGAGTCCAGGTCGCTGCCGATGGAGTGCGCTTCCCGAAGCTGGTCCGGGCGTTCGAAGTCGCCCTCCCCCCGGCCGACGGCGAGCCGTCCGTGCTCGCGCGGCCGGATGCCGCCAGCACCCTGCTGAGGCGCTTCCCGGAGCTGCGCTACGATCCCCGCCCGGACGGCGACCTCCTGTTTCTCGGCCCCGGAACCGGGCCCGTGACGTGCTCGGTCCAGGTCCCCGACAGGGCCCGGCCCACGCGAGCGACCAGGGGCATGCTGACGGTGGAGTGCCCCGTCGATCTTGCTCTGATGATCCTCGAGGTCCTGACGTAGCCATTGGGGTCCGCGCTCCCCGGGGGTTGTCGGCTGGCGGCCGCCCCCGGGAGGGCGCGTCCCGTGCGGAAGGAAGACGGGTGAGCATCAAGCCGCACTCAACATTGAAATGTGGTATACTTCTTTTAGTCGGCCGGGTTGGCGCCCGGTCGGCTCACTCGGTCCAGCCAACCCCGGAGTCCCACGATGTCCAGCGCTCTCAGTGTTCTGGTTCTGCCTACGACCCGCCTACGCCCGGCGGCGCCCGACTGGCCGGCGCCGCCCACGCCGCAGGACCAGGTGCTGCTCAGCCTTGGCCTTGGGGCGGACTCCGCCTACGTCCTGTGGCGACTGATCACCGACCCCGTCCGCCACGGTCTGCGCCCGGACCTGTCCAACCTGACCGTCGTGACGGCGATGACGGGCGACGAATGGTCGGACACGATCGAGCTGGCGAACCGCTTCCTTCTGCCGCTGATGGCCGAGAACGGAGTGCGCTACGTCCAGCTGGCACGCGGCGGACGCCGGGACTCGGACGGGTACCTGGTGCTCTCCGACAGCCGGAACCCGCAGCGCGTCGAGCCGGCGGGCCCGTGGAAGCTCTCCGACGAGTTGCGGAGCTCCGGCACCCTGCCCCTGTTCAGCGCCGGCAAGCACCTCTGCTCGATCAAGTACAAGGGCTGGGTGATCGACCGGTGGGCCGCGGAGAACATGGCGCCGGGCTACCGTCACATCCTCGGCTACGACGCCGGGGAGCGGGAGGTGAAGCGCGCGGAGAAGGACCGCCGCTTCACCACGAACGGTCGCCGCCCGTGGTACCCGCTGATCTCCTGGCAGATGACGCGCCCCGACCTCCTGGCCGAGCTGCTGCGGATCTTCGGCGTCGACTGGCCAAAGTCGTATTGCGTGGAATGTCCCTTTCCGTCGGTCGCTGCCTCTCGTGACGCCCACCTGGAGCGCGCTCGCCGCCTGCCGCAGGAAGCGGCCATGGCGGCCTGCCTGGAGTGGACCGCGCACGCGCTCAACCCGCTGACGACGCTTTACTCCGGCACGTCGCTGGCGCATCTGCTCGCCGAGGACGGCAACGCGGCCGCGCTGGCGGCCGCCGAGGAGCAGCTGGAGGCGGTGAAGTGGTCGGTATTCAAGGTTCGGCGGCTGCTGACGGCCCGTCGTTCCGCATGGTGCGTGGACCGCCATGGGCCGCGGTGCGAGGCGTGCGCCAGCGAGGGGCGTGAGGTGCGGTGTGCGGACTGCCGGGCGCTGGCGAACCAGCGCTGCTCCCCGGCCGAGCGGACACCCCGGTGCGCTGACGCCACGCGCAAGGGCACGGTGTGGCGGTCACTGGAGCGCGTAGGCCTGCCGCGATCGCGGGCGGCGGCGTCGGGGATGCTGCACCGGGCCGCCGGCCGGCAGGGGCTGGCGGTGGAGGTGGAGGAGTCGGCCGGGGTTGAGCGGGTATGGCTGCTGCGGCGGGGGAGCGGTTACCCGGCGGCGGAGATGTTCTTCGTGGCCGTGCCGGACGTCGTCGAGGAGAAGGCCATGCCGGGTTTCGCGGCGCTATGGGAGGCACATATGGCGCGTCAGCGCCGGCTGGCCACCATCGCGCCGGCGCCTTTGCGCACCGGCCTGGGATGGCCGAGGGTTCGACGCGGGCCGGGCGGTGTCGCCTGCGCGCTGCGACACCGGCGCCGTCCGACCCGGCGGGCGGATTCCCACGCCGACGCACAGGGTTGAATTGTGGTATGCTTCTTTCTGTCGCCAGCATTCGGCTGGCCTTCCCACCGGGAGCGCCCCATGAGGATTCACAAGACGGCTGTCCACCCGCCGGGCTGCGGCTGCAACAACTGTCATCGCGATGACGGGTCAGTCCCACTGGACCAGGCCGACGCCCCGACCGTCGCACGGATGATGAGCGGCGCCATCCGGAATCTGACCGGGCGCGACCTGCGGGTCGTCGTCACGGCGAAGCTCGGTCGAGACAGCAGCGATGCGACCACCGATCGCGTCGAGGTGAGCGACGGCGCCCGGACATGGGACGTCACCGATCACCTGGGCGCCGCCCTCTCCTTCGACCCGCCGTTCTGACCCCGGGGACGCCGGCGACTCGCGGCGCCCCCGACCCCGGCCCGACCACCACTCCCCCGAAACCAGGAGCCATCCCCATGACCACCACCCCTTCGGGCGCCACCCGGCGCCCGGTCCGAGGCCTTCGCACCCCCCTCCACCTCCCCGTCCGCACCCCGGACCTCCGTACGGTGACCCAGGTCCTGAACTACAGCGGCTACGGCCACCTGGCCGCGCGCCCGCTGACGTGGCGCCGGGTCGGCCCGGTCGCGGTGAACTTTCCCGGCGGCCAGCTCCCCGGCCGCACCGAGCGACTCGAACTCCAGGCAACGCTCCTGCGCCACGGGTACGCGGGCCGCTGGATCGGACTGGGGCTGGTCCTCCTGGACCCGCACACCCGCCCTCGGGCGCAGCGCGTGGTGACCGTGGGCCATGACGGCAGGCACGGCGAAGATGCTGCCGTACTGGAGGCGGCTGCGGTGCTCACGGACGCCGGCCGGTCGCCTGCGCTGCTGTTTGGGGATGTGGTGCTGGCGGCGGGCTTTCGCGTAGTGCCGGGGGACGCCGTCGGCCGGGTGACCGTGGCGCCGGAGGCGTGGGCCGGCGCGGAGGGTGAGCGGGCGTGCGTCAAGGCCTTGGCGGCGGCCGGCTGGAGGGTGTGGGGCGAGCGCGACGGTATCGGCCTGCTGGATGCCGAGCGGGTGGCCTGAGTTCGCGTCAGGTGCGCCGCCACACCCCGGAATGGCATTGCATTGTGGTATACTTCTTTCTGTCGAAGGTTGGCGCCTCCGACATCACTCGATCCTGATCCGCAAGGAGGCCCCCGTGGCCAGCACCCCCGCGCCCCCTCATGGGCTGCACCCCGTCACCCTGACCGCCGAGGAGTGCGAGTTCACCGCCTTCGCCCTCGTGGAGTCCATGTCCCACAGGCAGGTGAGGGACTTCTTCGGCCCCACTGAGGGGCTGAGCGCCGTACTGCTGTTCGCCGAATCGCCGACGTCTCCTCCCATGCGCTTCGAGGTCTCCCGCTTGGTCGGCGAGATCCAGTGGCACGCGGACACCGTGCTCGGCGCGAACGGCTTCCCGCACCTGCGGCGCCCCTTCGGTTCCGGGCGCGGCCTGGTGGGCCCCCTGGGCGGCCCGGTCCTGACGCCGCCCGCCCTCCCGTTCGTCGCCGTCCTCCCGCAGCTGGCCGAGCTCCTGGACCGTGCGGCGGTGGCCGAGGGGCTGGTGGAGCAGACCGGCACCGGCGTCCCCATGTACCTGCGGAGCGCCGACCGGTGAGCTTCCACATCGACCCTCGCGACAGGACCCCGGCCCCGTCGGCACCGTTCGCGACCGCCGAGCTCGGCGACTTCGTGGCAAGCGAACACGACAGCACGCTCCCGGAGCGGCCCACGTGGCGCCGTTACCGGATCGTCCACGTGCCGACCGGCGCGGTGATCATGGACTACGCCATGGATCGGGTGCCACTCGCCGAACTGCTGGCCCGCACTCTGCGCGCCGTCGCCGAACACGACCCGCACACCTCGACCCAGTACACCTCCGACCACCCGGGGATGGCGAACGTCCGCCGTCTGGCCATCGCCCGGTACGAGTCCGCACGTCGGGCGCTCGGTTTGGCAGAACCGGCGCCCTGACATACCCGGTCAGCCCTCAGCCGACGGCTGACCAGCTGCGCCCCGGGCCGCCGCAGTGCGGCGGCCCGGGGCCACCCGAGGAGGAACACCCGTGATCAGCGAAGACACACCCCACCAGACCGCAGCCCGCGCCCGCTCCTACGCCAACGCCGCCCACAAGGCCGCCCACGATGCCCGCATCGCGGCCGACGCCGCCAAGGCGAACGACGCGGGCAGCATCCATGCCGAGATGTCCGCAGCCGCCGCGCGTTCCGAAGACGCCGCCGACCGGGCCACCGGCGCAGCCGATCGGGCCACGGCCGCGGCCGGCCACGGACACGCCGCCCCTGCCGTCCGGACCGTGCAAGTGATCGGCCATGCCACCGACGCCGCGCACTGGGCCGTCCAGGCCGAGAAGCACGCCGCTACGGCCCACGTCCACGCCGCCGCACTCTGACCCGGCATATCACCCAGGACGCGTGAGGCCAGACGCCTGCGCCCCCGATGAGGAGGAACTACCGTGCCCGCATTTCCCGCCGACCGGGTGGAGGACCTGGTCTCCTTGCTCGGTCCGCCGTGGCGCATCGCTACCGACCCCTACGAGGGGCACCAGGACTACCGCCGCTTCGTGGCGGACGGCCGGGGCCGGGGGTTCTTCCTGAGCTCCAGCAGCCGGAACCCGGGCGGCGGCCCGGCGCTGCGGATCGTAGCGCGCGGCCGTTACCCCGAGGTTCCCGGCTACTTCGAGGACGACGCCCGGCCGGCGATCGGGTTCAGTCTCGGCCGGCCCCTGGAGGATCTGGCCAGGGACATGCGCCGCCGCTTCCTGCCGGCCTACGACGCGGCATTCGGCCGGGCGGTGGAAGCGATCCACGCACGGGCGGTCGCCGGCGGCGGGCGCGAGGACCTGGCCCGGGAGCTGCTGGCCCGGTTCCCGCACCCCGACGGCCACTTCCATGACGACCCACGCGAAGGGCTGGCCGTCCACTTCCATCTGGGCCCTGGCGGCGCAGTCAGCGCGAGGGCCGAGACGCGGGGGACGATGGAGCGGGTCAGCCTCACCCTCGACCACCTGACGCTGCAACAGCTCCACCGGGTGCTCGACGCTCTGTCCGCCGACGACGGGCGGGGTACAACCACACTCCAAGTCGGCATGTAGATGTGGTATAATTCTTTTTGTCGGAAGGGGTTGGCGCCCCTCCCGTCCACTCGATCCGCCTCCGAGAGGGAGAGCACCTTGTCCAGTTCCGCCACCGTCCTTCACCCCGTCGCGATCACTGGCGACGACGAGACCGTCACGACCCTGCACGTCGGGATCGTGTCCGTGGAGATCCGTCGTGAGCCCGGGTTCTTCGGCGCCGAGCGCCACGGCCTGTACGCCCACGTCGAGGTCGCCACCCGCCCCGACGCCGGCCCCAACGAGCGCTCCACCAAGTTCCTCTCCCGGCTCGTCGGCGAGACCGACTGGGCCGTGGACGCCGCGTTCTCCGCCAACGGGTTCCCCCAGCACAGCAACGGCTTCGGCGCGCGCTACCTCCGGTACCGCACCCTGCGGCCCGAGGTCGCCGCGCTGGTCGACAGCGCCGCCGTCGAGCGCGGGGTCGTGACGGGCATCAGCGCCGACATCGCGCTGACCCTGCCGCCGCAGGCCTGACTTCCGACGCCCGCAAGAAGCCGCCCGCTCCCGCCCGCAGCGGGAGCGGGCACCACCCGAAGGGATTTCACATGGCGCTCTACAAGGTCATCGCCGAAGTGACTCGCCGTCACGAGGTGACCGTTGTCGCCGACACCCCGGAGCAGGCCGAACGCCTGGCACACACCCTGGCAAGCCTCATGGCGCAGCAGGGCGTGACCGAAACCGACTTCCCCGTCGAGGTGTCCGTCGGGCAGCCCAAGCTCGCCTCCTAGACCCTCCCCCGCCGACCCGGCCCGGAGGCCCCTCTCACGACCGCCGGGGCCAATCGAGCCGACCACCACCAAGGACGACACCGTGAACACCTCCCCCAGCCTGACCGCCACCCGCCTCCTGGCCGAGCAGCTGACCGCCGACGGCGTGGCCGTCTCCATCGGTACCGACGCCCTCACCTACGGGTGCGCCCGCATCGCCGTCGACACGGCAGGCCGACCGTGCATCCTGGCCGCCATCCACGACGGCGAGGAACTGTCCTGGACCGTCACCGACCCCTACGACCACTCGACCGTCGCCAGCGTCAGCCTGTTCGGCGTCGCCACGGCCGCCGAGGCCTGCGAGCACATTCACCGTGCTCTCGCCATGGCCGGCCAAGGGTCGCACTTCGGCCCCGAGGACAGGGTGGACGTGGCGGTACAGGCGGCCCTGACCAGCGCGGACATCCCCTTCGAGCTCTGGACCAACCCGTCGTCGCCAATCCGGTGGCTGAGCATCCCCACCGCCGACGGCGGGGAGATCGACATCTCCAGCGGCACCTGCCTGGCCGGCACGATCGCCGAATCCACCGGACTGCGCGCCGACTACTCCCCCGTCGCCGGCCAGGACGGCGGCGAGTTCGAGGCCCTGGTCTACCGATCCCCACAGTTCGGCCGGCGCGGAGGCGGCACAACGCGGTTCGCCGCCGAGCTCGCCGAGCTCGTCACCGCAGTCGCCGCCTGCCGCCGCCTGGCCGAGGCGCGGCACCGCTGGCTCGCCTGACCCACAGCCCGCCGGCCCATGTCGCCGACGGAGCCCCAGAAGCCGTGCCCCAGGAGCCCGGAGAGGCCTCGGTTCGGACGATGAGCCGAGCGGGGGATCTGTGACCGAACAGCACAGCCTGTGAGCCGGGCATCCAGGGCCCGCAGGCACGACGCTTCTGGACACAGCTTCCTGCGCGCCCCGGGACACTGAAATCTGCGAGGCGGAACCCCCGCCGGGACGTAGAGCTCCAGGTCCCACGGCCCCAACCTCCCAGTACGCCTCGGCTCGCAGGATCCGGTGTCCGTTCGCAAGGCGTGATGTCCAGTCACAGGATCTCGGACGTGGCACGGCGCCACCCGTCGGGAATCAATTGTGGTATGCTTCTTTTTGTCGGGAGGGGTTGGCGCCCCTCCCGGCCACTCGATCCCGACCCCAGGAGGCCCCATGCACGCCGTTCCCGCCACCGCGACCAACGCCCCCAGGGCCCCGATCCCCCGGCCCCGCGTGAGCCCGGAGGCCACCCCCCGGCTTCCGCAGCAGCCCACCCGCGACAGCTGAGCCCCGACACTCCAGGAAGCAGGACGAACCATGAGCGACCAGACCGACGAGCTGACGCCCTGGACCCTCAAAACCCTCCGGGACCTCGCCCGCCAGACCCGGCACCTGCCCGCTGACACCCTGATCGTGATGTCCACGGACCCCGAGGGCAACCACTTCAACCCGGTCCTCGAATACGACGCCGGTATGTTCGCCGACGACGATCTGTACCCGACGCAGGAGCAACGGGCACGGCTGATCAAGGACGGGGAGGCGCCGGACGCAATCCCGGCAACGCCGCCCGGCGCCAAGTTCGCCCTGTGCCTGTGGCCCATGCCGGTGTTCTGACCGGGTGCAGGGTGCCGCCCCGACAGCCAACAAGCCGTCCGGGCGGCACCCTGCCGACGTAGCCGGATGCCAACCTCGGCCGAGACCGACACACCCTCCCGGCCTTCGCCTCACCCCCGCGCCCGTACCGGGCCGCGCCCACCGACCCGTGCCAACTCACCCCGCACGGCCCGCCGGCCCCAGGCCGCCGGAGGTGGCGCCCCGAGCAGCCTGCTCATCCCCGCAGCACCGTCCCCCGACCACACCACCACCTTCGGAGGCTTCCATGCCCGCCGCACCCAGCGCCTTCCTCTCCGCCTTGTCCGATTGCCTGGCCCGGCACGTCACCACGGCGCAGCACCGCTCCAGAATCGCCCTCCCCGGCGGGTATGAGCTGGCACTGCTCACGCGGGACAGCACCGTGGGCGCACTCCAGGCCGCCCTGTTCGCCCCGTCCCCCACGGGTGCGGCCCGGATCGGCACCGCGCGGTTCTCCCCCGGCACCGCCCTGCCGGTCGCGACGCGTGTGCTGGCCTGCGTGGTCCGCAACGGGCCGGCGCTCCCCGATGCCCGCGGCACCCGGGTGGACCCGGCCGACGTCGCGCGGCACCTCGAGGTGGGGCTCCAGGAACAGCGGACCGACGACCCTGGGGTGTTCGTCGCCTTCGGTCACGCACACGCGTGGCTTCACGACAACCGTCTCGGCATCAACTTGGGCGGTGCCGGCAGCGGCGGGAGCATCACCTTCACCGGCCCGTGGGATGCCGTGGCGATCGCGGCAGTGACCGATCAGGCCCTGCGGGAGTTCACCGACGCTGGCGGGCTCGCCGCGGAGGTTTCGGCCCTCCTGCCGCCGCCGTGGAACCGGGTGCTGACCGACCAGTGGCACCCCGACGCGGCGGTCATCCTCCCCCGGCACGGCCCGGCGGCGGACGATCCGCTTGGCCGGCGCTTCTCGCGGGAGCTGCGCGCGGTCGGCGGGCAGCTGGTTGAGCAGCGCCCGGACCTCGACATGCAGCCGTTCTTCTCGATGGAGGGAGCCGCAGTCGCGCTTCGGGTCACCCGCCGCGAGCGGTCCGTGCCGCGTTTGGTGAAGTCCAGCCGGTACGTGCCGCCGCGCCCCGGCGGCCCGGCGGTGGTCGAGTACCGGTCCGAATACCTCCCGGAAGGCTTCCGGCGCCCGGCGGGGTGCTGAGCGCAGCGTGGGGACGACCACACCCCGCGACAGGATGGAAATGTGGTCATCTATTTCTGTCGGGGCGGGTTGGCGCCCGCCCCGACCACTCGACCCTCCAGGAGGACCAGCGATGCCCGACGACGAGCCCACGATCCCTGAGCACTGCACCGCTTGCGGCTCGACCGCGCCTGACGACTGCGAGTTCGACACCGGGTTCGACGGATACTCGGCCTGCTGCAACGAGCCCGTCTGCGCGCCGCTGCCGGTCGACTTCCGCAGCCCACTGCGCTATCCCGCCGAGCCCTGCTGCGACGCGGACCCCAGGTACGCACCCCGGATCGCCCAGGCCCTTGACGCCGCAGGGGTTGTGCACCACGGTCTGCGGGCGAGCAGGGACCGTTCCGGCTTCCGCTTCTTCCTCCCCGCCCAGGCCGGCGGTGCGGTTGTACGCCGGGCGCTGTCCGGGCTGCGCGGCGCCGGCTGGTGGTGCCGGCCGGAGTGGAGCGAGCCCGGCCTCACTGCCGTGCTGATCGACTTCTCGGCGTCACGGAGCAAGGGGCGTGAGGGCGTACTCGGCCGCCTGGACCGGGATCTGTGGCTCGCCGGGTTCACGCCGTACGACTTCCGCCTGGACGAGGGGTTCTGGGGCTACCGGGCGGCTCTGCCTGCCGGGGAACCGAAAGGGTCTCCTCACGTCAGCATGCATGGCCCCGTCGGCCTTGACCTGCGGGACGGCAGGGAGGAGTCCGCCCGGCAGGTCGAAGCGGCCAAGGCCGCGCTGCGGGCGGCCGGATGGGCCATCAGCACCGGCCTGGGCCACTCGTTTTACGCCACCGCGCCGGGCGCCTGAGCTGCCGCCGGCCCCTCAGGCCGGTTTCGCGGGCCCGCCTCCGAGCAGGCGGGCCCGCGAAGCCCACCTGCGAACGGCATTGATTTGTGGTAGGCTTCTTTTTGTCGGGACGGGTTGGCGCCCTCCTGACCACTCGATCTCACACCACCTACGGAGACTCCATGTCCTCGACCCAACCGCCGCAGGTCCCAACCAGCGACGACCTGCACGGCACGCTGATCCACCGCGTTCTGAGCGACGCCGGCATCGGGCACTGCGGCATCACGGCACTGCTCGGAGACCTGGTCTACGAGCTGACTTTCCCGGGCGACACCGACCCCGAGCGCATGCGACTGATCCTGGCCACGCTGCGCGGCAGCGACTGGGCCGCGACACCCGACCGCCTGGACGACCAGGGCCGCCCGGTCGCACGCATCGACCTGCGGCCACGACGCCTCCCCCGAGGCGGCGGCACGCTCGGCCACCTCCACCAGGCCCTGTGGCTGGCGGGCTTCACGCCCCACCGATTCGGCCCGGCCGAGGCCTTCTGGGGCTACGTCGCCAGCCACCTGTTCGACGACGTGACCAGCCCCCCGTATGTCGGCTTGCACGGGCCAGGCGGTCTCGCCTCCGCCGAAGCGCCCAGGCAGGCCCAGGCCGCCCAGGCCGCGCTGCGCGAGGCCGGATGGAGCACGCGATCGGCGCTGGACCACTCGTTCTACGCGAGCCCGCCGGCCGCCTGAGCCCCCCACCGCGGGGCTCGCGGGCCCGCCTCCGAGCAGGCGGGCCCGCGAAGCCCACCTGCGAACGGCATTGATTTGTGGTAGGCTTCTTTTTGTCGGGACGGGTTGGCGCCCTCCCGACCACTCGATCTCACACCACCTACGGAGACTCCATGTCCTCGACCCAACCGCCGCAGGTCCCGACCGGCGACGACCCGGCATGCGAACCGACCCTCCCTGGCGACACCGACCCTGAGCGCATCCGACAGGGAACCGCCGGAACCACCACGACCACCCCGGCGTACCGGATCGGGGAGCTGATCGGCGAGCACTGCTACCCCGTCTATGTCGGCCCCGAGCTCGCCACCCTCGCTGCCCTCGCCCTCCGTTGGGGCCGCGACTGGATCATCATCACCAGTCGGGGGGGAGCTGAATGTGGGCCGTCCGGAGAAGGGCGTCCCCGGCGTCCAGAAGGCGGCCACCCGCGTTGCGAACGAGTTCGCCGAGGGGAACATCACCGCGCTGCCGCCATCCGCCGCCGAGCCGAAGCCGGTCCTGCCGGTGGGCGAGGTGCCGCTCCTGCACCCGCGAGTCCCCCAGACTCCCCGCAACTTCAAGGCCGCCGAAGCGGCCGACGCCACGATGGCCAAGTACTTCTGGCGACGGCTCTCCGGCTTTCCCGGCTCGGACAACCCGATGGACGCCGAGTGCGAGCTGTGCGGCTGGGTCGGCTCCCGCTACTACAGCCACCTGCGCGGGCGCAACGGCAACCCGCCGAGCATCACCCGCCACCCCGGCGGCTGCGTCGGCGCGGACAAGATCCGCGAACTGATTCCCGGCTACACGCGGTAGCCCAGGCGCCCGCCAGTCCCGCACCCGGGACCGGCGGGCACCACCGTCACGACGCCGCCCGGGACACCTGGCGGCCAGCGGGGCGGCGGGGCTGGTGGACCGCTCCTTCTACGCGAGCCCACCGGCCGCCCGATCCTCTCTGCCCCGCCGTCGGGCCCGCGGGCCCGACGGCCCCTTTCCGCCGCCGATCGACCGTCGGCGCCCCATCGAGCCTGGAGTTCGCCATGCCCGTTTCGAACGCCCTTCGCGAGAAGTACCACCGCACCGCCCGCTTCTGGCCCGCCTACCGCGAGGAGGAGGGAAAGCTCTCCTGGCCCGCCCTGGAGGTGGCCGGCGCCCTCGTCTTCGTCTACGTCGACGGGAACACGCTGCGCGTCAGCGTGGACCTGGACACGGCGCACCGCGGGATCGTCGAGCGGCCCAGCACCAGCTCCACGGTCCCGCTACACATCACCGTGCAGGGGACGACGGTGTTCTACGCGCCGTCCGAACGCTCCGGCGACCGCGCGCTGCGCGTCGTCGCACCCGACGGCGACGTATGGCTATTCACGGGCGACCAGGAGCGCCAGGCGCTCGCTGCTGCGGACCGGATCGGCGGCCGTCTCCAGTTCCGCAGGGCGCAGGATCCGGGGTGGAGCCCCTCGTTCGTCCCGGGCGCGGCCAAGGCGGCGCCGTGGTGAAGGTGCTGTGCCGGTGGATTCGCCGTGCGGCGTCCACAGCTGCCCACGCACCCCTGGGCCGCATGTTCCGCAACATGGGCGCCGCCGTCCGGGGGCGGCTGCGGTGATGCGACCCGTCCAGGAGCAGTTGCCGTTCGAGGACCTGCCCGAGATTGCGACCTCGTCGCCGTGGTGTCAGCGGTGGGAGGGACGGCGGCACTCGTGGCGACACCTGAGCGAGGGAGGGTTTGACGCCCGGCAGTTCGAGGTCGCCCCGGTGGGGGAGGGCGAGGCGAAGGAGTTCGTGGTCAGGCACCACTACTCGGGTAGCTACCCGGCGGCGGTCCGCCGGTTTGGTCTCTTCGACGTCTCGGAGGGCGGGCGCAGCCTGTGCGGGGTGGCCGTGTTCGGTGTACCAGCCGGCCCCCGGGTGCTGACGCACGCTCTGCCCGAACTCCGCCCTTCTGCGCACTGGCTCAACGCATCGACTCACTCATACCGCTCACCGGCAGAGCGCTCAGTGAGTCGACCATGTCGGCCGCGAGTACACCGACTGGTTCGTGGAGGCAGACCCCGCCACAAATAGTCGCGATGGGGCGGATATCAGATAGATAGGTCTGATGTCCCAAAATTCTCCATTCTGCGGAGCTGATCCCGACAACGTGCGTAGAGTCCCAGCGTGGTCATGCTGGAGCCGATGCACGCGGAGATCGTGCGCGTCCCGGTGAGCGACGAGCTCGCCTACTGGACAGTCCTGGCTGGGCCCACCCTGGCCGTGGTCGGCGATATCGACGACCATCTTCGCCACCTGCGGTTCGGCCGGGCCCGCGAGGAGTCGACGACCAAGACCTACGCCGGCCACCTGAAGCGGCTTCACGTCTGGTGCGGTGAGCGCGGACTCTCCAGGAGCGAGGCCGCCTTCCGGCTGGCGACGTACGTGATGCACCTGCGGACTACACCCCGGGCGACCAGTGGCCGCGGGTACGGACGGCTGCCGGAGGATTCGACGCTCGCGCCGGCTCTGGCTGCGATCCACGGGTTCTACCTGCATCTGGCCGACCTCGGGCGTATCGAGGCCGCGGCCGTCGACGCGCTGTTCACGACGGTCCCGGCTCAGGGCGGCGGCGGGACCGTCGTGGTCAGGCCGCGCATCCGCGTCGACTCACGGCCGAGTCACGCCTCAGCGCGGCGGCCGGCAGCGACGCACGAGGAGTTCACCGCTGTTCTGCGGGCGGCAGAGACCGCCCGGGACCGGTGCATGGTGGCGGTTACTGACATTGGCGCTTCAGGGTGATGGCGGCGGGAGGTCGAGGGAGAGGCCGGTCCCGGCGAGGAATCCGTCGAGGATGTCGGGGCGGTACTGG
>NZ_JBFBOC010000047.1:0-42872 GCF_040685975.1 Kitasatospora sp. NPDC086791
CACAGCTTCTCCACCCCCCGCGCGATCAGGGCGATGACGGCGAACACGGCGACCGTGACACCGACGTAGATGAGATCGGACATGGGCTCCACCAGCGTGGTTCGGGAGATGCCGCGACCTGGGCCGAAGGGCTCGCGCGGCGCCGGCGGACGACCGGCACCTGCAGCAAACCAGCCGTCAGGGGCGCGCTATCGGGCCCTGACGCCCTCCATACGGGTGATAGCGCCTCGTTGACGCGACCTTGACGCGGAAGGGTGATGGGACGACGGACGGCCCCGGACGGCGCTTGCCGTCCGGGGCCGTTCAGGGGCGTCCGGGGGTGTCCGGGGGCGTTCAGGGCTCTGGGACCGTCCGTGGCCGCCCGGGTCGCCCGGGGGCCGTCGGGGCCGTCGGGGGTCGCCCGGGGCCGACTGGAGTCGCTCGGGTTCGCTCGGGGTCGCCCGCCCGTGCGTTCCCCGGTCACGTCACATCCGCATCCGCAGCCGGCAGACCACCGCGTCGGTGTGCCGGCGCAGGGCGCGGTCGATCACGGCGCCGCGCCGGTTCTGCAGCGCCCGCTGCCACCAGTGGGCGGGCTCCACCTCGGGGATCAGCACGGTCAGCCGGTCGTAGGCGTGCTCCGCCCCGAGCTCGTTGACGAAGGCGGCGATCGGCCGCCCCAGCCGGCGGTGATCGTCCGGGATCTCCACCAGCGGCACGCCCGGCTGCCACAGCTCCCAGTCCCGGCGCAGCGCCTCGGCCGCGGTCGGCTCGTGCACCACGGTCACCGCCAGGACCTCGTCGCCGAGCGAGAGCGCCGCCGACAGGCCGTCCCGGGTGAGGCGGGTGATCGCCGTCACCGGGACGACGACCAGGCTGCGCTGCCGGGTCACCGGGCCGGGCACCCGGCCCAGCTCCAGCCGCTCGCCGATCCGGCCGTAGCTGCGGTGGATCGCCTCGAACAGCACCACCAGCAGCGGCAGGGCCACCGCGATGCCCCAGGCGCCCTCGGTGAACTTGGTGCCGGTGACGACCAGTGCGGCGACGCCGGTGAGCAGCGCGCCGAAGCCGTTCAGCGCGGCCTTGCGCCGCCAGCCGTCCGGCCGTTCCCGGGACCAGTGCCGGACCATGCCGACCTGGCAGATGGTGAAGCCGACGAACACGCCGATCGAGAACAGCGGCACCAGGCTGTTGACGTCCCCGCCGGAGCCGACCAGCAGCGCCGCCGACACCACGGTGAGGAACAGCACGCCGTACCGGTACACCTGGCGGTCGGCGCGCAGCGCGAACAGGTGCGGGAGGTGGTTGTCCCGGGCGAGCAGGTCGAGCAGCACCGGCAGCCCGCCGAAGGAGGTGTTGGCGGCCAGCCCGAGCAGGACCACGGTGGCGAACTGGACGACGTAGAAGCCGGCGCCGTGGCCGAGCGAAGCGTCCGCGAGCTGGGCGAGCACGGTGACGCCCTCGACCGGCTGGAGGTGGAAGCGCCCGATCAGCACGGCCAGCCCGATCAGCATCACGCCGAGCAGGGCGCCGAGCGCGACCTCGGTGTGCTGCGCGCGCTTGACCCGCGGGGTGCGGAAGGAGGGGACGGCGTTGGCCACCGCCTCCACACCGGTCAGCGCGGAGCAGCCGGCCGCGAAGGCCTTGAGCAGCAGCAGCGCGCCGACGGTGGTGGCGTTCCCGGCGAGCGCCGAGGCGTGGCCGGCGGCGGCCGCGGTGTCGGCCGGGCCGTCCCGGAACAGGCCGATCACGATGATGGCCAGGACGGAGAGGACGAAGACGGCGGTCGGCGCCAGGAACCAGCGCGCCGACTCGGCGATCCCGCGCAGGTTCACCGCGGTGACCAGGGCGAGCACGCCCAGGCAGAGCCAGACCCGCTGGTCGTACAGGCCCGGTACGGCGGAGGTCAGCGCGGCCACGCCGGCCGTGACCGAGACCGCGACGTTCAGGATGTAGTCGATCACCAGCGAGGCGGCCGCGGTCAGCGCCGCCCGGCGGCCCAGGTGCGCCTTGGCGACCGCGTAGGCCCCGCCACCGTCCGGGAACGCCGCGATCACCTGCCGGTAGGAGGCCACCAGCACCGCCAGCAGCACGGCGATCGCCGCGGTGACCGGCAGCGTGAAGCCCAGCCCGTACCCCCCGGCGGCGGCCAGCACCAGCACGACCGCCTCCGGCCCGTACGCGACCGAGGCCATGGCGTCCAGCGAGAGCGCCGCCAGCCCGCCGAGCACGCTGAGCCGGTGCCGCTCGTCGCCCGCGCCGGTATCAGGCGGCTCGGGTTCGGCCGTGACGGCCGGGGTGGTGATGGCGCTGGACATCGGACGGAACCTCCGCGATCGGCAGTTGCTCCGATCCTGCGGTCCACCCGCCCGGCCCTCCGCTGCCCCCTACGCGTTCCTGACGCGGCGACGAGCGGCCTTGACGCACCCTTGACGCGTCCGCCGTGCGACGTGGAGGGGGGTTGGCGGGGGTGGGCGAGCCGTTGTCCCGGCGGGCGCCGGTTGGGAAGACGATCAGCTCAGTCGAAGGACTCCCACCCCCGACCCCCTACTCTGCTGCCTTTGGCAAGTAATTGCAAGCAATTCGCAATAAGTCCACCCGCCGACCCCGGGGCCCGCAAGCCCGCACGAGGGCGGCGCGGGAAAACAACACAGCCCCTGACCTGCGTTTCCGCAGATCAGGGGCTGTTTTCTATCCTGTGGCTGGTGCAGGGTTCGAACCTGCGTAGCTTGCGCGACAGATTTACAGTCTGCTCCCTTTGGCCGCTCGGGCAACCAGCCAGGATCTTCGTCTTCCGGGGTGTTCGCCCCGTTCGACTTGGTAAACCATACCCGATCCCCGGGGGTGCTCCGCCACTCGATAAGTCACGCGATGATCAAGGAGCGGCACGCGGTCGCCGCAGGCGAGGGCGGGGCGGCGCTGGATAGGCTGGGGCGGCGGACGCCCGGTGGGGCGGGCCGTGCCAGTGAAGCCAGAGCATCAAGGAGACCAACACCCATGGCCGACTCCAGTTTCGACATCGTCTCGAAGGTCGAGTGGCAGGAGGTCGACAACGCGATCAACCAGACCTCCCGTGAGATCGCGACGCGCTTCGACTTCAAGGGCGTGGGCGGCGAGATCAGCCGCTCCGGCGAAAAGATCGAGATGAAGGCCAACGGCGAGGAGCGCGTGCGCGCCATCCTCGACGTGCTGCAGACGAAGTTCGTCAAGCGCGGCCTGTCGCTGAAGGCTCTGGACGCCGCCGAGCCCCAGCTCTCCGGCAAGGAGTACAAGATCTTCGCCACCATCAAGGA
The DNA here is from genome assembly GCF_040685975.1 of Kitasatospora sp. NPDC086791. NCBI lineage: Bacteria > Bacillati > Actinomycetota > Actinomycetes > Kitasatosporales > Streptomycetaceae > Kitasatospora > Kitasatospora sp. NPDC086791. The sequence continues at coordinate 3,273 of NZ_JBFBOC010000047.1, forward strand.
GGGCATCACCACGGAGGACGCGAAGAAGGTCGCGAAGATCATCCGTGACGAGGGCCCGAAGGGCGTCAAGGCCCAGGTCCAGGGCGACGAGCTGCGCGTCAGCTCGAAGAGCCGCGACGACCTCCAGGCCATCCAGGCCCTGCTCAAGGGCAAGGACCTGGACTTCGCGATCCAGTTCGTGAACTACCGCTGATCGCGGACCGCTACTGACCGCGGGCTCCCGTCGGCCGGAGGTCGGCGGGGGCAACGGTACGGCCCCGCTCCCGGGTTCGGAGGTGGGGCCGCGTTGTCGTGGGGGTGGGCAGGGCGCCGGGCTTCGGCGGTTCGGTGGTCGGGTCAGTCGACACCGGCCCGGTCGGTGCCGGCCCAGCTGCCGGTGCTGGGGTGCGCGCCCAGGCCGACCGAGTCGAACTCGTCCAGCCGGCCCTCCTCGGCGCGTGCTCCGATCCGGCGCAGGGCTTGGGAGATCGGGGCGCCCTCGGGCGGTACGGGGGAGAATTCGCCGATGGCGAGCGGGCCGAGGACGACCCGGCCGCCCTCCCAGACCGCGGCGCGCTGGGTGCCGCTGCCGCCGGAGTAGTCGGCCTCGACGCAGGCGATCGGGCCGGCCTTCGACCAGGCCGCCAGCCGGAGTTCGAAGCCGTCCGAGTACCAGCTGAATCCGGATCCGCCGCCGGGCTTCCGCACGCTGCCGTCGCCCTGGAGCGCGGCAAGGACGCCGGAGGTGACCGGGATCAGCGCCAGCCCCTGCGCCAACGGCACCACCCGGGCCGCCGGAACCTCCGCCGCCGCCACCCGCAGCAGCTCCAATGTTCCTATCAGCGCTTGGAGTTCGTAGGACATGCCGGACATGGTGTCCCACTGCACCGACAGTAGGCCCGGAATTTATGATTCCGTGCCCGGTCGGAGACCGTAGAGCAGGCTGAGCACCGTCAAACGGCGGCCCGTGGCCGCGAACGCCCGGTGCCCGCGACCGGTCACCCACTCGGGCGTGTGCCGCATGCGGCGGCCCCGGACCCCGGATGGACTGGCCGGGTACGGCCCGCACCGGGGCCGTACCGGAGGAGGACCGGATGAGTTCCACGAACGCGCCCCCACGACCGGCTGTTTGCCGACCGGCCACCCGCCCGTCGGCCGGGGCCGCACGGATGTCCTGGGCGTTGTTCGTCCGGATGGCGACCGGCTCGGCGGCCGCCCCGCGCTCCGCCCCGACCTCGGCGGTCTGCGGACTGGCCTGCGTCCTCGCCCTCCAGTTCGTACCGGCGGTCGCGCCCCTGCTGCCGACCGTCCCGGCTCCCCGCCGAGCCGGCACCCGGCTGGGACGGCGTCCGGGGCGGGGGCCCGACGGCGGGCGCGGTGCCGGCCTTCGGCTCCTTCTGTCGGTCCTGCCACGTCGGCCGACTCTCGCCGGGCATCGCGGTGGCCCGGCCGGACCGCCCGCGTCGGACCGTTCACCGGCGCGGACACGGGCACCGGGGCGGCCGCACGACGGACGGACGGAGAGCCGGCGGACGGACGGAGAACGGCGCGCGCCCGCGGGGGCCCGGCGCAGTCGGCGGCACCGTCCGCGGCCGAGCCAGGGAGCCTCCGCATGACCGACGGAACGAACCACGGCACGCACCACGGCACGAACCCCGGGACGAACCACGACGCGCCCGGCGAACTCGCCGACCGAATAGCCGGGTTGATGCCCCGGGCCAAGGCCGACCTGGCCGAGCTGGTGGCCATCCCATCCGTCGCCGACCCCCGGCAGTACCCGCCGCAGAAGTGCCGGGAGGCCGCCGAGTGGGTCGCCGCCGCCTTCACCGAGGCCGGCCTGCGCGACGTCCACCTGGAGGAGACCCCGGACGGCAGCCACGCCGTGCTCGGCCACCGCCCGCCGCCGCCCGGCGCCCCGACCGTGCTGCTCTACGGCCACTACGACGTGCAGCCCCCGCTGGACGAGCAGGCCTGGCGGACACCGCCGTTCGAGCTCACCGAGCGCGACGGCCGCTGGTACGGGCGCGGCGCCGCCGACTGCAAGGGCAACCTCGTCATGCACCTCACCGCCCTGCGCGCGCTCGGCGAGGACGTTCCGGTCGGCCTCAAGCTGGTCGTCGAGGGCTCCGAGGAGCAGGGCACCGGCGGCCTGGAGCAGTACCTGCCGCCGCACGCCGGGGAGTTGCACGCGGACGCGCTGCTGATCTGCGACACCGGCAACGCCGCCGTCGGCGTCCCGACCGCCACCGTCTCGCTGCGCGGGGTCACCGACGTGGTGGTCACCGTCCGGGCGCTCGCCGGCGACCTGCACTCCGGCATGTTCGGCGGCCCCGCACCGGACGCCCTGGCCGCGCTGATCCGGATGCTCGACTCGCTGCGCGACGCGGACGGCGGCACCCGGATCAACGGCCTGGACGGCGGCGGCAGTTGGCCGGGCCTCGGCTACGACGAGCAGCAGTTCCGCACCGACGCCGGCGTCCTGGACGGCGTCCGGCTGACCGGCTCCGGCACGGTGGCCGACCGACTGTGGGCCCGTCCCGCCGTCACCGTGCTCGGCATCGACTGCCCGCCGGTGGTCGGCTCCGCCGCCGCCGTCCCGGCCACCGCCCGGGCCCGGGTCAGCCTGCGGGTGCCGCCCGGCACCGACGCCCGCGCCGCCCAGGACGCGCTGATCGCGCACCTGACGGCCGCCGCGCCCTGGGGCGTGCGGGTGGACGTCGAACGGGAGGGCACCGGCGAGCCGTTCCGGGCCGGCACCGACGGGCCCGCGTACGCCGCGCTCGACCGGGCGGTGCGGGAGGTCTACGGCACGTCGGTGTCCTTCCTCGGCCAGGGCGGCTCGATCCCGCTCTGCAACGTCCTCGCCGCGACCTACCCCGACGCGGAGATCATCCTGATCGGCGTCGAGGAGCCGCGCTGCCTGATCCACGCGCCGAACGAGAGCGTCGACCCGGACGAGATCGCGCACATGGCCCACGTCGAGGCGCTGTTCCTGCGGCACTTCGCCGACCCGGGGAGGCCCTGAGGGAATCCGAGGAGCATGAGTTCCGGCGGAGCCGCCCGCCCCGGAGGAGCCCCACCCCCGGAGGAACCCCGCCCCAGAGGAGGAAGCGCCGTGCCCCGACCCTTCACCGTCGAGGACTACACCGCCCGGATGGCCCGGGCCACCGCCGAGGCGATCGCCGCCGGGCTGGCCGGCCTGGTCATCGCCCCCGGCCCCGACCTGGCCTACCTGTGCGGCTACAGGCCCACCGCGATCACCGAGCGGCTGACCGCCCTCGTGCTCGTCGCCGGACGGGAACCCGCCCTGGTGGTACCCACATTGGAGCGTCCGGACGCCGCGGAGGCGGTCGGCGCCGAGGCCGTCCGGCTGCTCGACTGGTCCGACGGCGAGAACCCGTTCGCCACCGCCGGCCCGCTGCTCGACCCGGCCGGACGCTACGGCGTCTCCGACAACGCCTGGGCGATGCACCTGCTCGGCTTCCAGGCCGCGCTGCCCGGCGCCTCGTTCATCTCCCTCACCGAGACCCTGCCGATGCTGCGAGCGGTCAAGGACACCGAGGAACTGGACCGCCTGGCCGCGGCCGGCGGCGCCGCGGACGCCGCCTACCGCAGGATCCTGGAGGTGCCCTTCGCCGGCCGCCGGGAGACCGACGTGGCCGCCGACCTCGGCGCGCTGCTCATCCAGTACGGGCACAGCCAGGTCGACTTCACGGTGGTCGGCTCCGGCGCCAACGGCGCGAACCCGCACCACGAGGCCGGTGACCGGGTCATCCGAACGGGTGACACCGTGGTGCTGGACTTCGGCGGCCTCAAGGACGGCTACGGCTCCGACACCACCCGGACGGTGCACGTCGGCCCGGACGTCCCGGCCGAGGTGCGGACGGTGCACGGCCTGGTCCGGCTCGCCCAGCAGACCGCCTTCGAGGCGGTCCGTCCCGGAGCGGGCTGCCAGGAGATCGACCGGATCGCCCGCCGGGTGATCACCGAGGGCGGCTACGGCGAGTACTTCATCCACCGCACCGGCCACGGCATCGGCACCACCACGCACGAACCGCCGTACCTGGTGGAGGGCGAGGAGCGGCCGCTGGTGCCCGGGATGTGCTTCTCGATCGAGCCCGGGATCTACCTGCCCGGCCGGTTCGGGGTGCGGATCGAGGACATCGTCACCGTCACCGCGACGGGCGGCCGCCGCTTCAACAACACCCCGCACGAGCTGGGCATCGTGGCGTGAACGCGATGTGGAGCGGAACGCCGAACGCGATGCCGGGCGCGGTGCCGAGCGGAACGCCGGGCACGGTGCCGAGCGGAACGCCGGGCACGGTGCCGAGCGGAACGCCGGGCACGGTGTCGAACGCGATGTCGAACGGGCGGCCGAGCAGGATGCCGAGCCGGATGCCCGGAACGACGCCGACCGGATCTGATGTTCTTACGATCCGGTCATACTCCACCCAGAGTCCTCCAAGTTTGGGTTGCTAGTTTCGGTGCGCATGACCAAGACCCTCCGTCCGGCCCCGCCCCCCGTGCGGGCCGGACAACCGCGCCCGGTGCCTCCACCCAGCCCCCGCGTGGCGGGCTGGTCGAGACTCCGCTTCCTGGCGTGGCCGCTCTACCTGACCGGCCTCGTCTGGTTCCTGAGCGCGGAGGGCATCCCGTCCGCCAACGACGTGCTGTTCCTCTGGCTGATCGGCGCCCTGCTCACCGCCGCCGCGCACAGCGGTCACGGCCGCCGTGGCTTCCTCCTGGTGCTGCGCGACTGGGTGCCGGTGATGGCCGTGGTGTGGGCGTACTCGCTGCTGCGCGGCTACGGCGCGCACACCCCGTGGGCCCCGCACTGGCTGCCGCAGCTGCGCTTCGACGAGGTGCTCGGCTTCGGGGAGACCTGGACCGTCCGGCTGCAGCACGCCCTGTACACCCCGGGCTCGCCGCACTGGTACGACTACGCGGCGGTGGGCGTCTACCTCTCGCACTTCTTCGTGGTCTTCCTGCTGCTCGCCGTGCTCTGGCGCCGCGCGCACCACCGGTTCCGGCAACTGCTCGCCTGCTACCTGACACTCACCTTCGCGGGCTTCGCCACCTACCTGCTCTACCCGGCCGACCCGCCGTGGCTGGTCGCCCAGGAGGGCAACCTGCCGCACCTGTCCCGGGTGGTCTGGGAGGTGATCTCGGTGAGCGGGCTGCCGCAGGCCGACTCGCTGCTGGAGAACGGCAGCCAGTTCGCCAACGACGTCGCCGCGATGCCCTCGCTGCACTCCGCCTACCCGGCGATGCTGCTGTTCTTCTTCTGGCCGACCGCCCGGCCCTGGCTGCGGGCGGTGCTGGTCGCCTATCCGCTCGCGATGACGTTCACCCTGGTCTACGGCGCGGAGCACTTCATCATCGACGTCTTCGTCGGCTGGGCGTACGCGGCCGTCGTGGTGTTCGGCCTGCGGTGGCTGCGCGGGCGCCGTACGGCGGTCGCGGCGGGCACGGCAGACTTGGCCGGGTGAAGCCGCACACGCCGACGAAACCGCCCGCACGGGTGAAGCCACGCACACCGGTGGAGCCGTCCACGCCGCTGGAGCTGCCGGAGCCGCTGGCGCCGCCCGCGCCGATGAAGCCCACCGCCGAACAGCTGGCGGCCGCCAAGGACAGCACCATCCCGGACGTCGCCGGGCCCGGGCTGCGGGTGCTGTTCTGCGGCATCAACCCGGGCCTGTGGTCCGGCGCCACCGGCCACCACTTCGCCCGGCCCGGCAACCGCTTCTGGCCCGCCCTGCACCGCTCCGGCTTCACCGAGCGCCAGTACCGCCCGGACGAACAGGAGCAACTGCTCGCGCTGGGCCTGGGCATCACCAACGTCGCCCAGCGCACCACCGCCAAGGCGGACGAACTGACCGCCGAGGAACTGCGCGAGGGCGGCGCCGCGCTCCGCGACCGGGTGCTGCGGCTGCGCCCGCGGGTCCTGGCCGTGCTCGGCATCGGCGCCTACCGGACGGCCTTCGGGCAGCGGCGGGCCGCGATCGGGCGCCAGCCGGAGCGCATCGGTGACACCGAGGTGTGGGTGTTGCCCAACCCGAGCGGCCTCAACGCCCATTACACCCTGGACGCGCTGGCCGGGGAGTTCCGCGCGCTGCGGGAGGCGGTCCAGGGCTGAGCCGGCATGACGGCGGGCCGGGCTGCCGACTCGGGCTGAGCCGCCGCAGCGGCGGGCCGGGCCACCGTCGAGGGCCGGGCCACCGTCACGCCACCCGGCAGCCGGACCTCGCGCAGCTCGCGGATCAGCGCCCGGACGGCGGCCGTCCCGGCCAGCTCGGGCGTGGTGACGTACCCGACGGAACGGCTGGGCGGGCACGCCCCGAGTTCGGTGACGGCGAGGCCGGCCGGGGCGCCGAGCAGCGCCGTCCGGGGCATGATCGCCATGCCGAGGCCCTGGGCGACCAGCGACAGGGCCACGGTGTCGTCCTCCACGTCCACGGTCGCGGGCGGGATCCAGTCCTGTTGCCGCCACCAGTCCCGGGTGTACGAGCCGCAGTTCTCGTCCCAGTCGACCAGCGGGAGCTCGCGCGGCGCCGGATGGCCCTGCGGGTGCGCGAGCGCGTACGTCTCCTCGTACAGGCGCACCGCGACCAGGCCCGGGACGGGTGGCGGTGCGGTGGCGTCCAGGGTGGCCAGCCCGAGGTCGGCGCGGCCGTCGGCGACCTCTCCCGCGGCGCCCCGGCCGACCTCCCGGACGATCCGGACGTGCGTGCCGAGCCCGGGGTGGCGCTCGGCCAGCCGGGCCAGGACGAGCGGCAGCAGGTGGGCGGCGGCACTGCGGAAGGCGGCGATCCGCAGTGTGCCGGTCAGCGGCCCGTCCGCCCCCGTGCCGCGCACCTCCGGGCCCATCGCCTCCAGCAGCCGCAGGACCCGGCGGGCGTACGCCACCGCGCGAGCGCCGGCGTCGGTGGGGCGTGCGCCGTGGCGCCCGCGGTCGAAGAGCACCGCTCCGAGCTTCCGCTCGCAGGCGCGCACGGCGTGCGAGACGGCGGACTGGGTGGTGCCCAGGCGGGTGGCGGCCGCCGTGAAGCTCCGCTCCTCCTCGACGGCGACCAGGATCCGCAGCTCGTGCGGGGCGAGATCGGTCATGCCCCCGAATCTAGGGCCTGACTCCGGGCCTCCGGATCGAGGGCTGGTCACCAGATCCCCGAACCCCGGGATCCATCGATCACACTCATGGAAGCCGCCGTTCCATCGACCGCGGGCCCTGCCCGGCCGCTCCCCCGCTTCCTACGGTGATCACGTCCCGCCCGTCCTCACCCACCCGGAGCACCCCGATGTCCCGCCCCACCGCCCGTGCCGTCCACCTGGTCTCCCGCCCCGACGGCGCGCCGACCGCCGAGAACTTCGCCTTCGTCGAGGAGGCCGTCCCGGCGCTCGCGGCGGGCGAGGCCCTGATCGAGAACCTCTACCAGTCCGTCGACCCGTACATGCGCGAGGAGATGGAGGAGGGCGGCTGGGAGCTGCACGCCCCGCTGGAGGGCCGCACCCTCGGCCGGGTGGTGGAGTCCAGGGCCGACGCCCTGCCCGTCGGGTCGCTCGTCCACCACCGCCAGGCCTGGCGCACCCACTCGGTGGTCACCGCCGAAGGGGCGAGCCTGCTGCCCGACTTCGCCGGGGTCCCGCTCAGCGCCCACCTGTCGGTGCTCGGCGGCACCGGCCTGTCCGCGTGGGTCGGCCTGACCAGGATCGCCCGGCTCCAGCCCGGCGAGACGGTCTTCGTCTCGGCGGCCGCCGGCGGCGTCGGCACCGCCGCCGGACAGCTCGCCCGGCTGCTCGGCGCCGGACGGATCGTCGGCAGCACCGGCACCGCCGCCAAGGCCGCCCACCTCACCGAGCGGCTCGGCTTCGACGCCGCCTTCGACTACCACGACGCCCCGATCGCGGAGCGCCTGCGCGAGGCCGCCCCCGACGGGCTGCACGTCTACCTGGACAACGTCGGCGGCGACCACCTGGAAGCCGCCATCACCGCCCTGCGCGACCACGGCCGGATCGCCTGGTGCGGCGCCGTCGCCCAGTACAACCACCTGCAGGACCCGCCGCCCGCGCCCCGCAACCTCTTCGACGTGGTCGGCAAGAGCCTGCGGCTGGAGGGCTTCCTGGTCCGCGACCACCTCGACGCCCGGCCCGAGCTGTACGACTTCCTCGTCCCGCACCTGCGGTCGGGCGTCGTCGTGCCCGACGAGACGGTCGTGGACGGCTTCGACCGCGTGGTGGACGCCTTCCTCGGCATGCTGCGCGGGGCCAACACCGGCAAGATGCTGGTCCGGATCGCCGACTGAGCCGTCCGGTCGAGGGCGGCGGCCGGGGCCGCCGTCGACGGACTGGCCGCCGTGCTCTGAGTCGCGCCCGGTCCTGCGGGCCGTACCGCCGGCCGTTGACACGCCACCGCAGCCGCTACAGCCGCTACAGCGGGGTGACGGCCTTCAGCACCACCAGCAGCGCCACGGCCGCGTTGAGCGCGCACAGCGCCGAGGCCGCCGTGCCGGCCGCGGCGACCATCGCCGCCAGGCCCGCCGGGGTCTTGGCCGGCGGCCAGTTGCGGGAGGTCGGCACCGGGCCGAGCAGCGCGGCGACCCGGCGCGGCACCGGACCGGCCGCCGCGGTCGGCGCGGTGAAGGCCGCGAAGCCGGGCGCCGGGGCGGCGTGCGAGACCAGGGCCGCCCGGGCCACCGCCCGCGCGGTGATCCGGCGGTCCCCCACGGCCTGCGCCGAGTCCTCGTCCGCCCACCGCTCCGCGCTGTACGCCACCGCGTACTGCAGCGGCCGCAGGAAGGGGTTGACGCAGGCGGCGAGCTGGGTGGTCAGCAGGTACCGGTGGTGCCGGTGGCGCAGGTGCGCCCGCTCGTGCGCGAGCAGCGCCTCCCGCTCGTCCGCCGCCAGGCCGTCGAGCATCCCGGTGGAGACCACCACCCGGCCGGGCGAGCCCGGCAGCGCGTAGGCGTACGGGCTGCGGTCCGGCAGCACCGCGAGGTCACCGGCCGGTCCGGGGCCCGCGGGCAGCCCGGACAGCGCCCGCCGGGCCCGGGCGCGCACCCGCAGGTGCCGCACGACCGTGCGCGCGCAGGCGAATCCGACCAGCGCCAGCAGCCACATCGCGGCCGTCCCGACCGTCTCGTGGTACGGCAGCGCGGCCCGCACCTCCGGGTCGGACCAGCTGTCCGGCAGCGGGTTGCCGGGGATCTGCGCGGTGCCCACCACGCCGATCAGCCCGAGGCAGAGCACGCTGCAGACCGCCATCACCGCGCTGATCACGGTCATCAGCCGGGCCGCCCCGCGCGGGTGCAGGTGCTGCTCGGTCAGGCGCGCGATCGGCACCGCGGTGAGCGGCAGGATGAGCGGGAGGAAGACGAAGAAGCCCACGGGTCAGCTCTCACGGTCGGTCGCCGCCGGATCGGCGGACGCGGCGTCGAGCAGCGCCCGCAGCAGTTCCTCGTCGTGCGGCAGCAGCGCGGTGACGAAACTGGCCAGGACCGCGTCCCGGTCCGCCTCGCCGTCGAGCATCCGGCGCATCCGCAGCGCCGCCAGCCCGGCCGCGTCGGAGGAGGCCTGCCACAGGTAGGAGCGGCCGGAGCGGGAGCGGGATACGGCGTTCTTGGCGTGCAGCCGGGACAGGATGGTCATCACCGTGGTGTACGCCAGGTCGCCCTCCAGGCGTTCCTGGACCCACCCCGCGGTGGCCGGGCCGGGCGCCTGCTGGAGCACCGCCAGCACCTGCGCCTCCAGCTCGCCCTGGCCGCGTCGCCGGGCCGGTGCGTCCCCGGCCGCCGGGGCGTGCCTCTCGTCTGCCATGACGGCCCACTCCCTCCGGATGCCGCGCCCGGACCGACGGGCGCGGCATCATCCTAACGAGCGGGGGCCGGCTCCGGACCGGTCAGCGCGGGGCCCCGGGACCGTACGGGCGGCGGCGCCGGGCCCCGTCCGGCGTGCCCGACGCCGCCCCGCGCGCCCGACCCCGCTGAGGCCCGACCCGCCCCGCGCCCGGGCCCGCTCAGGCCCGGGCCCGCTGGGTCACCGCGATGCAGACCAGCACCACCGCCGCCGTGACCGGCGCGGCGGTCGGCAGCTCCTCCCCGAGCAGCAGCACCGACCAGACCAGCGTCAGCAGCGGCTGCCCCAGCTGCAGCTGACTGGCCCTCGGCACGCCGATCGCGGCCATCCCCCGGTACCAGAGCACGAACCCGCCGAACTGCGACACCGCCGCGACGTACGCCAGCCCGACCAGCGCCTTCGGCCCGACCCGCACCGGCTCGGTGGCCAGCCCGAAGGCCGAGGTCAGCAGCATCACGGGCAGCGCGGCCAGCACCGCCCAGGCGATCACCCGGGCACCCGGGAGGTCCCGGGAGAGCCGCCCGCCCTCCGCGTAGCCTGCCGCGCAGACCAGCAGGCCGACGAACAGGTAGAGGTCGGCGGCGGTCGGCCGGCCGTGGCTCTGCAGCAGGGTGAAGGCCAGGACGGCCGCCGCCCCCGCCAGCGCCGCCGCCCAGAACGCCCGGGACGGCCGGCGGCCGGTGCGCAGCGCCGCGACCACCGCGGTGGCCAGCGGCAGGACGCCGATCACCACCGCCGAGTGGGCGGTCGAGGAGGTCCGCAGGGCGAGCGTGGTCAGCAGCGGGAAGCCGAGGACGCAGCCGGCGGAGACCACCAGCAGCGCGGGCCGGTGCCGCCGCTCCGGCAGCCGGGCGCCGACGGCCAGCAGGTAGAACGCGGCCAGCACTCCGGCCAGGACGCCGCGCAGCCCGGTCGAGGACCACGGGCCGAAGCCGGTCAGGGACCACGCGGTGGCCGGGAAGCTCAGTGAGAAGGAGGCCACCCCGAGGGCGGCGAGGGCGGTGCCGGAGGCCGTGCGGTGCTTCGGTGCTATCGCCCGGGGCAGGGTAGCGCTATCTTGTGCCGTCATGAACGAGCGTAGCAGTGTCGCCGAACTCGCCGACATCCTCCGACTGGAGGTCGAGCGCTACCCGGAGGGACGGAAACTGCCCGCCAGCCGGGTGCTGACGGAGCGCCACCAGGTCAGCCCGGTGACGGTCTCCCGGGCCATCGCGGTGCTCGTCGCCGAGGGACTGGTGGTCTCCCGGCCCGGCGCCGGGGTCTTCCGGGCCGCGGCCTTCGCCGCCGCCCCGACCGCCCCCGCCGCACCGCCCGGCCGCACCGGCGACCTCTCCTGGCAGGAGATCGCGCTCAGCGCCGAATCCGGCCCGCGCGACCTGCTCGCCGCCCCGGTGTTCGCCACCCTCCGGGTACCGTCGCCCGACGTCATCGACCTCAACAGCGGCTACCCGCACGCCTCGCTGCTGCCCGAACGCCTGCTCGCCGCCGCCCTCGCCCGGGCCGGCCGGCGCCCCGGCGCCTGGGACCGCCCGCCCGTCGACGGCCTCACCGAGCTGCGCGGCTGGTTCGCCCGCGCCATCGGCGGCCAGGGCGGGCCGATCGGCGCCGGGGACGTGCTGATCACCGCCGGCGGGCAGAGCGGGCTCACCGTCGCCATGCGCGCGCTGGCCGCGCCCGGCTCGCCGGTCCTGGTGGAGTCACCGACCTACCCGGGCATCCTGGCGGTCGTCCGGGCCGCCGGGCTGCGGCCCGTCCCCGTCCCGGTGGACGCCGACGGCGTCCGCACCGACCTGCTCGCCGACGCGTTCGCGGCCACCCGGGCCCGGGTCTTCGTCTGCCAGCCGCTGTTCCAGAACCCCACCGGCGCGGTGCTCTCACCCCAGCGGCGGTCGGAGGTCCTGCGGATCGCCCGCGCGGCCGGGGCGTTCGTGATCGAGGACGACTTCGCCCGGCTGCTGGTCCACTCCGACGCCCCCGCGCTGCCGCGCCCGCTGGCCGCCGACGACCGGGACGGGGTCGTGGTGCACCTGCGCTCGCTGACCAAGGCCGCCTCCCCCAGCCTGCGGGTCGGCGCGCTCACCGCCCGCGGCCCGGCCCTGGCCCGGCTGCGGGCCACCCAGGTGGTCGACAGCTTCTTCGTGCCCCGGCCGCTCCAGGAGGCGACGCTGGAACTGGTCGCCGACCCGGCCTGGGCCCGCCACCTGCGCACCCTCGGCGCCGAACTGCGCGACCGCCGCACCGCCGCCGTCGCCGCGCTGCACCGCGAGCTGCCCGGCCTCCTCACCATCCACCGCCCCGGCGGCTACCACCTGTGGCTGCGCCTCCCGGACGGCTCGGCCGACGGCGCCCTCGCCGCCGCCGCCCTGCGTGCCGGCGTCCAGATCACCCCCGGCCGCCCCTACCACGCCGCCGAGCCCCCGGCCCCGCACCTGCGCCTCAGCTACGCCGCCGCCGAGAGCCCGGCCCAGGTGGCCGAGGGCATCCACCGCCTCCGGCTGGCGTACCAGGAGACCGCGGGCTGAGCGGGCAGCGGCAACCCGGTCGCCTCGGCGTCCGCCCGTGCCCGCCCTACCGCCCGTACCCCGCCATCCGCTCCAGACGGGCGATCCGCTCGGCCATCGGGGGGTGGGTGGAGAAGAGCCTGGCGCCGGCCTCGCCCGGGCGGAAGGGGCTGGCGATCATCAGGTGGCTCGCCGTCTGGAGCTGCGGCTCGGGCGGGAGGGGGAGCCGGCGGGTGCCGGCGTCGAGCTTGCGGAGGGCACCGGCGAGGGCGAGCGGGTCCCCGGTGATCCGGGCGCCGTCGGCGTCGGCCTGGTACTCGCGGGAGCGGCTGACCGCCAGCTGGATCAGTCCGGCCGCGAGCGGTCCGAGGATCATGATCGCGAGCATCCCGAACAGCCCCGGCCCGTCGTCGTCCTCGTCGCGGCCGAACGGGATCAGCCAGGCGAAGTTCACCAGGAACATCACCACCGAGGCGAGCGCCCCGGCGACCGAGGAGATCAGGATGTCCCGGTTGTAGACGTGGCTCAGCTCGTGCCCGAGCACGCCCCGCAGCTCGCGTTCGTCCAGGATCCGCAGGATGCCCTCCGTGCAGCAGACCGCCGCGTTGCGCGGGTTGCGGCCGGTGGCGAAGGCGTTCGGGGCCGGGGTCGGGGAGATGTAGAGGCGGGGCATCGGCTGGCGGGCCGCGGTGGAGAGCTCGCGCACGATCCGGTACAGCTGGGGCGCCTCGAACTCGCTGACCGGCCGGGCCCGCATGGCCCGCAGCGCGAGCTTGTCGCTGTTCCAGTACGCGTAGGCGTTGGTGCCGAGGGCGATCAGCAGGGCGATCACGAAGCCGGTGCGACCGAAGAAGCTTCCGATCACCAGGATCAGCGCCGAGAGGCCGCCGAGCAGGACGGCGGTCCTCAGTCCGTTGTGCCGGCGGTGCACGTCAGGCCCTCCAGTGGTGCGGTGGGGAAGCCCTTTCTGCCTCGTCCCTCTTGCCCGCTCAACGGGTGGGGCCGGGGACCTTGTTCCCTTGTGACCGACGCGACACCGCCACGCCGACCCACCGCACCGGCTCACCGCACCGGCCCGCCCGAGCGCACCGGCCGGCCCGGTCCGCTCAGAACAGCGAACCGCCCACGACCTGCAGGACCAGCTGCGGCGCGACCGACAGGACCACCGCCACCGAGGCGGTGAGCCCGAGCGTCGCGGTCAGACTCACCGGCAGCCGGCCCTCGGCACCGGCATCGGCACCGGCCGCCCGGCCCACCGCGGAGGGCGCGGGGACGTCCGCCGCCGGGGCGAACAGCCGCGCCGTCCACAGCAGGTAGTAGTACAGGGCGACGACCACGTTGACGGCCATCACCACGGCCAGCCAGCCCAGCCCGGCGTCGACGGCGGCCCGGAACACCACGACCTTGCCGAACAGGCCGATGACGCCCGGCGGCAGCCCGGCCAGGCAGAGCAGGAAGAAGGCGAGTGCCAGCGCCGTCCAGCGGCGGCGGCCGAACAGGCCGCGGAAGTCGTCGACACTGGCCCCGGCCCGGCGGCCGACGGCCGCGACCACCCCGAAGGCGCCGAGGTTCACCACGCCGTAGATCAGCGCGTACGCGGCGGTGGCGCCGAGCGGGTCGGCCCCGGTGGGCGCGTAGCCGGCGGCGGCGAGCGGCACCAGCAGGTACCCGGCCTGGCCGACCGAGGACCAGGCGAGCAGCCGTACCGCGCTGTACCGGGTGTCGAAGCGCTGCCGCAGCGCGCCGACGTTGCCGACGGTCATGGTGACGGCGGCCAGGACCGCGAGCACCAGGCCCCAGGTGTGCGCGTACGGCCGGAAGGCGATGGTGGTGACGAGCGCCAGCCCGGAGAGGCCGGCCGCCTTGCCGACGACCGAGAGGTAACCGGCCACCGGCAGCGGCGCGCCGGTGTAGGTGTCGGGCACCCAGAAGTGGAACGGGACGGCGGCGACCTTGAACGCGAAGCCGACCAGGGTCAGCACCGCGCCCACCTCGGCCAGCGGCTTGAGCTGTCCGGGGGCGTGCTCCAGGCCCTGGGCGACGGCGCCGAGGTGCAGGCTGCCGCTCGCCGCGTAGACGAAGGCGATGCCGAGCAGCATCACGGCGGTCGCGGTCACCGAGGAGACGAAGAACTTGAGCGCGGCCTCCGCGCCCCGGCCGTCCCGGCGCAGCGCGACCAGGGCGAAGGCGGGCAGCGAGGCGACCTCCAGGGCGATCACCAGCGTGGCGAGGTCGCGGGAGGCGGGCAGCAGGGCGGCGCCGGTGGCGCTGGAGAGCAGCAGGAACCAGTACTCGCCGCGCGGGAGCTTCTCGTCGTCGACGGTGTGGGCCGACAGCAGCGCCGCGATCAGCGCGCCGCCGAGGGCGAGCAGCTGGAACACCAGGGCGAAGTGGTCGGCCACGTAGGAGCAGCCGCCCGCGCCGGAACCGGCGATCGACGGAATGTCAGTGGCCCCTGCTACGTTCTGCACGCAGAAGGTCGCTCGGGGTGACCCACCGGTGAGGGGGAGGAGTGCGATGAGGGCGAGGGCGAGTCCGGCCGCGGTGAGACGGCCGAGCCACTTCTTGTGCCGCTCGGGCAGGAACAGGTCCGTGACCAGCACGGCGAGGGCGGCGACGGCGGCGATCAGCGGGGGCGCGATCGCCACCCAGTCCACGGACTGGATCAGGCTGCCCGGGTTGGCTACGGCGAGGGAGGTCACAGTGTGCTGCCCCGTGGAGTGAGGTCCGAGTGCGGCGGTCTGGGCTGCGAGCACGGTCAGCCACCCCCGAGGAGGTGCTGGACGGCGGGGTTCGAGAGGCCGAGCAGCAGCGCGGGCCAGAGGCCGGCGAGCAGGGTGAGCGCGGCCAGCGGCGCCCAGCTGACGGCTTCGTACGGGCGCACGTCGGCGACCTCGGCCACCGGCGCGGGCTGCTCGGGGTCGCCCATGCAGACGCGCTTGACCACGATCAGCAGGTACGCGGCGGTGAGGAGGGTGCCGAGGCCGGCCAGGACCATGTAGGTGACGAAGGCGGGGCGCGACAGGCCGTCGGCCGGGTCGAACGCGCCGAACATCGCGAGCACCTCGCCCCAGAAGCCGGCCAGGCCGGGCAGGCCGAGGCTGGCGACGGCGGCGAAGGCGAGCAGCGCGCCGAGTCGCGGCGCCCGGCCGTACAGGGCGGCTCCGGTGGCGCCGGAGAGGGTGTCGAGGTCGGCCGTCCCGTAGCGGTCCTTGAGCGCGCCGACGAGGAAGAACAGCAGGCCGGTGATCAGGCCGTGGGCGATGTTGGCGAACAGCGCGCCGTTGACGCCCACCGGGGTGAGGGAGGCGATGCCGAGCAGCACGAAGCCCATGTGGCCGACGGAGGAGTACGCGATCAGGCGCTTGAGGTCGCCCTTGGCGCCGGAGCCCGCGGACACGGAGTGCTTCGCGAGGAAGGTGGTGGCGGGCGACGGGAGGGCCAGCGCCAGGCAGGCCAGTGATCCGTAGACGATGCCGACGGCCGCGAAGGCGCCCAGGTAGGGGGCGAGCGTGGTGGTGCCGTCCGGCACGACCGGGAGGAGGACGCGGACCAGACCGTACGTACCCATCTTCAGCAGCACACCGGCGAGCAGCACCGAGCCCACCGTCGGGGCGGCGGTGTGCGCGTCGGGGAGCCAGCTGTGCAGCGGCCAGGCGGGGGCCTTGACCGCGAGCCCGACCAGGATCGCCAGCGCGGCGATCAGCTGGGTGGTGTGGCTCAGTCCGCTGCCGTGCGCGGCGGCCAGGGCCTGCATGTCGAAGGTGCCGGCCTTGCTGCCGATCAGCAGGAAGCCGAGCAGCATCACGGCCGAGCCGAGCAGGGTGTAGAGGATGAAGCGGTTGGCGGCCGGGACCTTCGCGCCGCTCCCCCAGCGGGCGATCAGGAAGTACATCGGGATCAGCACGATCTCGAAGGCCAGGAAGAAGAGCAGGAGGTCCAGGACCGCGAAGGTGGCGAGCATGCCGACTTCGAGGAGGAGGAACAGCCCGACGAAGGCCTGCGCGGACGGACGGGACCCGTCGGGGGCTCCGCCCCGGGTCTCCCCGTTCGGCAGCCGCTTCTCCGAGTACAGCGCGCAGAGGAAGGTGAGCAGCGCGGTCAGCGCGATCAGCGGCAGCGAGATGCCGTCCACGCCGAGGTGGAGGCGCACGTGCAGGGCCGGGATCCAGGACACGTCGGTGGTGGCCTGCATCCGGGCGGGTTCGTCGCGGTCGAAGCCGGCCGCGAGGGCGACGGTGAGCAGCAGCACAGCGCCGGTGACGAGGGTGTTCAGCCGCAGTGCCCGCCGGTCGGCGGCGGCCCGGTCCGGCCCGAACACGGGGGCCAGGGTGAGCGCGGCGCCGAGCAGCGGCAGCACCAGGAGGGCGATGAGGACTGCGTTCATCGGGGGCTCCTACGTGCGGCGGTCGAGGGGGCGGGGGTGGAGGACAGCACCGGCTACACCGCCACCAGGACGGCCAGCAGGACGACGGCGGCCAGCAGCGCGCTGAGGTACGTCTGCGCGTTGCCGGTCTGGGCGAGCCGGACGGCCCGGCCGAGCAGGTTGGCGCCCACCCCGCTGCCGCGCACGTAGGTCTCGATGACCTCGCGGTCGAGGAAGCGGACCAGCCGGGCGGCGGCGGCCACCGGCCGGACGAACAGCGCGTGGTACAGCCGGTCGACGCCGAAGCCGTGCCGGGCGGGGCCGAACAGCGGGCCGAGCAGGGTGCGCCCGGGGTCGGCGACGATCACCTCGGCGGCCGGGGCGCCGGCCTGCTCGGGCACCCGGCCCGCGGCGGTCGGCACCGGTCGGCCGGTGCCGAGGCGGGCGGTCGACGAGCGCCAGGCGCCGTACGCCGCGAGCACGCCGACCACGGCGAGCCCGGTGCCGGTGACGGCGGTGACCCCGGAGGGCCGCAGGCTGCCGCCGTCCAGCAACGCGGGCAGCCAGTCCGAGCGCAGGCCGGTGACGCCGAAGGCCATGGTCGGGACGGCCAGCACCCAGAGCGGCCAGCGCATCGCGCCCGGCTCGGCGGAGCCGGGGTCGGCCTCGTCCAGCTCGGGCGAGTACGGCGCGTCCGCCTCGTGGTCGGCCACCACGGTGGCCCGGTCGGCGGAGAGCAGCACCTGCGGTGCGGCCGCGGCGGCACCGGTCGGGCTGTGGAAGGCGACCAGGAAGAGCCGGGTCGCGTACGCGGCGGTGAGCAGCGCGGTGAGCGCGGCGGAGATCAGCACGATCCACCCGGCCGCCTCCGGCACCGCCGAGGAGGGGCCGAGGCCGTTGGTGAGCGCGTCGCCGTTGGCGGCGTGCTCGGCGGCGGTCAGCACCGCCTCCTTGCTGAAGAAGCCGGACAGCGGCGGCAGCCCGATCAGGGCGGCCAGGCCGATGCCCGTCGCCCAGTAGGCGTCCGGGACGCGCTTGCGCAGCCCCGGGATCCGGGACATCGCGGAGATCGAGTTGGTGTGCGCGGCGTGGATCACCACACCGGCGGCGAGGAACAGCAGGGCCTTGAAGAAGCCGTGGCTGACCAGGTGGAAGACGGAGGCCTCGCGGTCACCGCTGGCCAGCGCGCCGGCCATGTAGCCGAGCTGGCCGACGGTGGAGTAGGCGAGCACCCGCTTGAGGTCGTCCTGGGCGAGGGCGCACAGCGCCGAGCCGATCATCGTCACGGCGGCCATCACCGCGAGCACGACCAGCGCCGCGCCGGACAGGAGGAACACCGGCATCAGCCGGGCGACCAGGTAGATACCGGCCGCGACCATGGTGGCGGCGTGGATCAGCGCGGAGACCGGCGTCGGGCCGGCCATCGCGTCCGGGAGCCAGGTGTGCAGCGGGAACTGCGCGCTCTTGCCGGCGACCCCGGCGAGCAGCAGCAGCGCGATCAGCGTCGGGTGGCCGAGCCTGCCCTCGGTCGCGGCGGCCAGGACGTCGGGGATCCGGAAGCTGCCGGCGTCCGCGCCCAGCACGAAGATCCCGAACAGGAACGGCACGTCGCCGAGCTTGGTGACCAGGAAGGCCTTGAGCGAGGCCGAGCGGGCGTCCGCGCTCTCCCAGTGGTGGCCGATCAGGAAGTACGAGCAGATGCCCATGACCTCCCAGCCGACCAGCAGCACGATCAGGTCGCCCGAGTAGACCACCAGGAACATCGCCGCGGTGAACAGCGAGACCAGCGCCGCGTACGAGGGGTAGCGCGGGTCCTTCTTCAGGTACGCGGTCGAGTAGACCTGGACGCAGGTGGCGACCACGCCGACCAGCACCGAGATCAGCGAGCTGTAGCCGTCCAGGTAGAAGGAGAGCGCGATGTCCGGGCCGCCGGTCGGGGTGAGCCGGGTGGCCGCGTCGAGGGTCTGTCCGGTGCCGAGCTGGAGGGCGACCACCAGGGCGAGCACGGCCGAGACGGCGACCGGGACGATCGCCAGCGGCCGGGCCAGCCCGGGCGCCTTCTTCCCGGCGGCCAGGGTCGCGGCCGCGCCGAGCGCGGGCAGCGCGGGGACGAGTGCGGGCAGGGCGAGGTTCATGCGGCGGTCTGGCCCTTCAGCGCCTCGGCTCCGGTCGGCGCCTCCTCGACGGCGAGCGACTCGGCCGGGTCGCCGAGCGCGGTGGCCCGGTCGATGTCCGCGGTGCCCCGGGCCCGGAACAGCAGCAGGACGATGGCGAGCCCCAAGCCGATCTCGGCGGCGGCGATGGTGATGGTGAACAGGGTGAGCGCCTGCCCGGCGTGCAGCGAGTCGCGCAGCCAGACGTCGAAGGCGACCAGGTCGAGGTTGACGGCGTTGAGCATCAGCTCGACCGACATCAGCACCAGGACGGCGTTGCGCCGGACGAGGACGCCGTACACGCCGACGCTGAACAGCAGCGCGGCGAGGACGACGGGGTAGGCGAGGTGCATCAGCTCTCCTCCGACGCGGAAGGCGCGGTCGCGGCGTCCGGAGCGGCGGCGTCCGCGGCAGCCGTGCCCGGGGCTGCTGCCGGCGAGGCCGCGGCGTCCGGAGCCGTGCGGGGCGCGGTCGCGGCGACGGTCCCGTTGGAGCCGACCGGCCGACCGGCGCGCAGCTTGGCCGCCCGGGGCGGCGGCACCCGCCGCTTGTCCCCGCGCGACAGCACGATCGCGCCGACCAGTGCCGCCAGCAGCAGGACGGACAGCGCCTCGAAGGGCAGCACCCAGTGCCGGAACAGGCTCGCCCCGGTGACGGCGGCTGATCCGCCGCCCGCGCCGAGGTCGATCCAGGAGGTCCGGAAGGCGTCGACCACCAGCGTGACCAGCGTCCCGGCCGAGGCCAGCGCCACGACCAGGGCCACCCAGCGGTTCTTCGAGTCGGCGTCCGGCGAGCGCCCGATCGGCGCCTTGGTGAGCATCAGCCCGAACAGCACGAGGACGACCACCGAGCCGAGGTAGATCAGCACCTGCACCCAGGCGATGAACTCGGCCGTCAGCAGCAGGAACTCCACCGCCAGCCCGCCGAGCGCGACCACCAGCCAGAGCGCGGCGTGCACCAGCTGCTTGGTGGTGACGGAGACCAGGGCCGAGCCGAACACGGCGATGCCGACCAGCAGGAAGACGACCTCCTGGCCGGTCGGGGACAGGAACGAACGGGCGGCCGGCTCCAGCGAGCCGGTCGCCGCGAGAAGCGTGGCGGCGGTACTCATGCGTCGTCACCCTTCCCTTCGGGAACGTCCGGTCCTTCCGGGGCCGCGGCGGAGGCGGCGGCTTCCGCCGCAGCAGCGGCTTCCGCGGCCGCCGCCAGCTTGTCCGCGGCCTTGCGCGCGGTGGCGATCTCCTTGGGGTCCTCGGCCGCCGGGTCCAGCGCCGGCGGCGCCGGGACGGTCCACATCCACTCGCGGAGCCGGTCCCGCTCGTGGGTCAGCTCGTGGATGTCCGTCTCGGCGTACTCGAACTCCGGCGACCAGAACAGCGCGTCGAAGGGGCAGACCTCGATGCAGATCCCGCAGTACATGCAGAGCGAGAAGTCGATGGCGAACCGGTCCAGCACGTTGCGGGTGCGGGCCCGGGCGTTCGGCTCGGCGGCCGGCAGCGTCTCCTTGTGGGAGTCGATGTAGATGCACCAGTCCGGGCACTCGCGCGCGCAGAGCATGCACACCGTGCAGTTCTCCTCCAGCAGCGCGATGACGCCGCGCGAACGCGGCGGCAGCACCGGCTGCACGTCGGGGTACTGCGCGGTGACGGTCTTCCTCGTCATCGTCCGCAGCGTCACGGCCAGGCCCTTGGCCAGGCCGGCACCGAGAAAACTCATGAGATCGCCACCTTGATGATGCCGGTGAGGGCCAGCTGGACCAGGGCGAGCGGGATCAGCGCCGTCCACGCGAAGCGCATCAGCTGGTCCTCGCGCAGCCGCGGGTAGGTGACCCGCAACCAGATGACCACGAAGGCCAGCGCGAAGGTCTTGAGGATCATCCAGAGCCAGCCGAGCTGGTCCGCCATCGGCCCGTGCCAGCCGCCCAGGAAGAGCACGGCGGTCAGCGCGGACACCACCAGGATGCCCACGTACTCGGACAGCAGGAACAGCGCGAACCGCAGACCGGTGTACTCGGTGTACGCGCCGAAGATGATCTCCGAGTCGGCGACCGGCATGTCGAACGGCGGGCGCTGCAGCTCGGCCAGGCCGGCCGTGAAGAACACGAACGCGCCGATGACCTGCCAGGGCAGCCAGTACCACTGCCAGGAGTCCACGATCCCGGGCAGCGAGAGCGTGCCGGCGGCCATCGCCACCGAGGCCGCCGCGAGCACCATCGGCAGCTCGTACGACATCAGCTGCGCGGCCGTGCGCAGACCGCCGAGCAGCGAGAACTTGTTCGCCGAGGCCCAGCCGGCCATCAGCTTGCCGATCACGCCGACGCCCAGCACGGCCAGCACGAAGAACAGCCCGGCGTCGATCGCCTGGCCGACGAAGCCGTTCGGGCCGACCGGGATCGCCAGCAGCACGAAGAGGTACGGCAGCAGCGAGACGGCGGGCGCCAGCTGGAAGATCCGGCGGTCCGCCCCGGCCGGGACGATGTCCTCCTTCTGCGCGAACTTCACGCCGTCCGCGACGAGCTGCGCCCAGCCGTGGAAGCCACCCGCGTACATCGGGCCGAGCCGGCCCTGCATGTGCGCCATGACCTTGTGCTCGGTCTGCCCGATGACCAGCGGGAACACCAGGAAGACGACGAGGGTGGCGACGCAGCGCAGCACCGTGTCGAGCAGGTTCACGCGCCGTCTCCGTCCCGGTCGGCCGGGGCAGCCGCCGTGTCGTCCTTCTGCTCCGGCTCGCCCGCCGGCTCCGCGGGCCGGTCGTCGGCCGGCTTCTCGTCGTGGGCCGGCACCGGGTTGTGCCAGGGCGCGTCGGAGGACGCGGGCCGGGCGGGAGCGGGACGCTCCGGCTTGGGCTCGTCGCCGGTCTGGCTGACCGACCCTGCGGAGACCGACCTGGTCCGCCGCGGCCGATCCGCCCGCACCGCGGGCGCCTCCCCGACGGCGGGAGCACCCCCGGCAGCGGGAGCGGCCTCGACGGGAGCAGTCTCGACGGGGGCACCCTCGGCAGGAGCCGGGCCGGGAGCCGCCTGGCTCGCCGAGCCCTCCGACACCGAGCGGGTCCGCCGCGGCCGGTCGGCCCGCACCGGCGCGCCCTCGGCGGCGGCACCACCGGCGGCACCAGCAGCGCCGGTACCAGCGGCCGCCCGGGGCGTGCGCGCAGCCGCGCCCGCCGCCCGCGCACCACGCGCGGGCCGCTCGGCGACCGGCGGCAGGGTGCCCTTGAGCGGCCCCCACTCGTTCGGGTCCGGCACACCGGCCGGCTGCATCTTGCGCCGGGCCGGCCCGCCGCCGTGGTCCGACTCGCCCGGCTCCTTGGCGCCCGGCCAGTCCTTGGCGACCCGGGCCGCGAGCACGAACTCCTTGCGCAGCGGGTGCCCCTCGAAGCCGTCCGGCAGCAGCAGGGTGGCCAGGTAGGGGTGCCCGGGGAAGTCGATGCCGAACATCTCGTGCGTCTCGCGCTCGTGCCAGGCGGCACCGGCGTAGACGGAGACGGCGGTCGGCAGCGCCGCCTGGTCGCGCGGCACCCGGGTGCGCAGCGCGAGGTGCCGGACGCCCGGCGCCTCGACGGCGGCCAGGTGGGCGACCACGGAGAAGCCGTCGGCGAGCTCGTCGACGGCGCTCAGCCAGTCGAAGAAGCCCAGGCCCAGGACGTCCCGGGCGTTGGTGAGCGCCTCGATCCAGTTCTCGGCCGGGACGTCGACGGTGATCAGCCCGTAAGCCTCGGCGCCGGTCGCCCACTCCCCGACCGACGCCGCGCACTGCTCGGCCGTGGTCACGAGACCCCTCCCTCACGCGAAGCCCCGGCCGCGGAACCGGCCCCGGACCCCGCTGCGGAACCCGCCCGGGGCCCCGCCACCAGCGGACGGCGCAGCGCCGCCGCCGGCGCGGTGTAGCGGCCGGGCAGGGACTCCTCGGCGATCTTCTCCTGCAGCTTGAGGATGCCCTGGAGCAGCGCCTCGGGCCGGGGCGGGCAGCCGGGCACGTAGACGTCGACCGGGATGATCTGGTCCACGCCCTTGGTGACCGAGTACGAGTCCCAGTAGGGGCCGCCGGAGTTGGAGCAGGCGCCGAAGGAGATGACGTACTTCGGCTCGGGCATCTGCTCGTAGAGGCGCTTGACGGCGGGCGCCATCTTGTCGGTGACCGTCCCCGAGACGATCATCAGGTCCGCCTGACGGGGACCGGGGGCGAACGGGATGACGCCCATCCGGATGAAGTCGTGTTTGGCCATGGAGGCGGCGATGAACTCGATCGCGCAGCAGGCCAGGCCGAAGTTGAAGCACCAGAGGCTGTAGCGGCGGCCCCAGTTGAGCACCACCTTGACCGGGTCCGGCGCGAGCCGGGCCAGCGGCCCGATGCCGCGGTGTTCGACGGCGCCGGGGCGGGCCGGGTCCGGCAGGCCGAGCGGGACGGGACCGCCCTGGGCGCCGTGCGAGTGGGAGTGCGTCACGTCCATTCCAGAACGCCCTTCTTCCAGGCGTAGAGCAGCCCGACCGCGAGGAAGCCGATGAAGAGGAACATCTCGATCAGCGTTCCGGCGCCGTACCCGGCGGTGGCGAAGACGGTCGCCCACGGGAACAGGTAGATCGCGTCGACCGCGAAGATCACGTACAGGAAGGCGTACACGTAGTACCGGACCTGGGTGTGCGCCCAGTCCTCGCCCACCGGGTCCACGCCGCACTCGTAGGCGAGGAGCTTCTCGGGCGAGTGGACCACCGGCCGCAGCAGTCGGTTGGCGGTGAACGCCACGGTGACGAAGAGCACCCCGACGACGGCCAGCAGGCCCATCGCGGCGTACGCGTCGAAGTAGCCGCCGCCGACCGCCGGGTCGGCCGCGACGGCAGCCGCGTGCTGCCCCTCCATGCCTTCGCCTCCACCTCGGCCGTGAACCCGCCCCTCAAGGCAGTTCTACGACGTTTCCTCGCATGGTCACAACCATGGTCGCAACCATGGCCAATGCGTGAGTCTAAGGGGACGGCTCCGCTCCCCCCGAACCCTGCCCGCTCCGCAAGACGCCCCGTGGACACCCCGGTGGACGCCCGACGGCCGGGACGCCGGGCGGGACGAGGGCGGGACGGCGGCCGGGACGGCGGCCGGGACGGGGTGGGGATAACCCCCGGCCCGGAAGATGTATCACCCCCATGGCACCCGCCGCCCCCGGTTCGGGAAGCTTGGTCCAGCCGCACGATCAAGAGGGACGGTAGATCCGGATGAAGCCGCTGCACCACCGCGCCGTGGACGCCATCAAGGAGCAGGACGCCCGGATCGGGCGCCCGCCGCTGTACGGCGCGCGGATGTGGCGCCAGGCCGGGCACCTGCTGCTGAACCTGCCGCTCGGCATCGCCGGTTTCGTCCTCGCGGTCGTCACGCTCTCGGTCGGCCTGGGGCTGTCCGTCACCGTGGTCGGCCTGCCGCTGCTGGCCGCCGGGCTGGCCGCCCAGCGCGCCCTGGGCACCCAGGGCCGCCGCCGGGCGCGGTCGGCCTACGACTCGACGATCGACGAGCCGGAGCCGGTGCGCCCGCGCCGCCCGGGCGTGGTCGGCTACACCATCGCGCACCTCACCGACCTGCTGAACTGGCGCACGACGCTCTACAACGTGCTGATGCTGCCCTGGGGCATCCTCAGCTTCACCCTGACCGTGGTCTCGGTCCTGGTGCTGTGGCCGGTGCTGCCGTGGATGATCCGCGGGATGGCCGCGATCGACCGGATCCTGGTCGAGGCGCTGCTCTTCCCGGGCGCCCTGGCCGAGCGGGTGCGCGAGCTGGAGGACGACCGCGGCACCGTGGTCGACACCGCCGCCGCGGACCTGCGCCGGATCGAGCGCGACCTGCACGACGGCGCCCAGGCCCGGCTGGTCGCGCTGGCGATGGACCTCGGCATGGCGAAGGAGCGGCTGCGCGAGGTGGAGACCGAGGCGGACATGGCGGCCGCCGCGAAGATGGTCGACAACGCGCACGGCGAGGTGAAGCTGGCCCTGCAGGAGCTGCGCGACCTGGCCCGCGGCATCCACCCCGCGGTGCTCACCGACCGCGGCCTGGACGCCGCGCTGTCCGCGGTCGCGGCCCGCTGCACCGTCCCCGGCGGGGTCAGGGTGAACGTCGACCTGGCCGGCCGGGACGGCGAGCCCGAGCGTCCGGACTCGGCGGTCGAGGGCATCGCCTACTTCACCGTCAGCGAGCTGCTGACCAACGTCTCCAAGCACGCCGGCGCCCGCACCGCCGCGGTCGACGTCTGGCGCTCGGACGACCAGCTGATGGTGCTGGTCCAGGACGACGGCAAGGGCGGCGCGGCGCCCTACCCGGGCAGCGGCCTGGCCGGGCTGGCGGAACGGATCCGCGCGGTGGACGGGGTCTTCCTGGTCGACAGCCCGGAGGGCGGCCCGACCACCGTCACCGTCGAACTGCCCTGGCGCACCCGCGCCGCCCGCCGCTGACCCCCGGACGCGCACGAAGGCGCCGGGCCCCCGTCGAGGCAGTGACGGGGGCCGGGCGCCGGTCCGGTGCGGCGTCCGGTCCGCGGAACCCTTGCACGGCGTGCGGCCCGGCGGCGCCGTACCGGGGCTACGGGGACTGCAGGGTGCCGAGGGTGACCTCGGCGGTCCGGGTGTTGCCGTCCCGGGTGTAGGTGACGGTGGTCTTGCTGCCGGGGGTGAGCGAGGCGAGCGCGGTGGTGAGCGCGTTCAGCGAGTCGACCGGGGTGTCGTCGATCTTGGTGATGACGTCGCCGGGCTGCAGCCCCGCCGTGGCGGCCGGGCCGCCCGGGCTGACCTCCACGATCACCGCGCCGGCCGGCTGGAACTGCTGGTCGAAGCTGGTCCGGGCGGTGATGCCGAGCGCGGCCCGGCCGGAGTTGGTGACCTTGCCCTGCTGGATCAGCTGGTCGGCGATGCTGGTGATGGTGGACGCCGGGATGGCGAAGCCGATGCCGGGGGCGGCCGCGCCGTTGGCCTGCGGCTCGGTGGCGGCGAGCGTGTTGATGCCGATCACCTGGCTGTCCAGGTTGACCAGCGCGCCGCCGCTGTTGCCCGGGTTGATCGCGGCCGAGGTCTGCACCATGTTGCCGATGGTGGCGCCCGGGGAGCCGGCGACCTGGGGCTCGGTGACGGTCCGCCCGGTGGCCGAGACGATGCCCTGGGTGACGCTGCCGGCGAGCCCGAGCGGGCTGCCCATGGCGAGGGTGATCTGACCGAGCTCGACCTTGCCGGAGTCGCCGAAGGTCGCGGGCTTGACGGCGCTCGGCGGGCTGTTCAGCCTGATCACCGCGAGGTCGGATTCGGGGTAGCTGCCGACCAGGCTGGCGTCCAGCGCCTTGGTGCTGTTGGCGAGGGTGACGGTGAACGTGGTCGCGGTGCCGACGACGTGGGCGTTGGTGACGATGTCGCCCTTGTTGTCGTAGACGATCCCGGAGCCGAGGCTGTCGCCGGTGATGATCTGCACCACCGAGGGCAGCACGTCGGCGATCACCTTCTGGTACGCGTCCTGGAGCTGGTTCCCGCTCTGCCCCGGGGCCGAGGCGGCCGGCTTGGAGGTGGCGGCGGACGTACCGGAACGGGCGGCGGAGGTGCCGGAGGCGTGCGCGGACGGCGAGGAGGCGGAGGAGGACGAGCCGCTGCTGCACCCGGAGCCGGCCAGGGCCAGCGCGGCGGCCAGCGGGACAGGCGCGAGCAGCCGCGGGAGCGCCGCCCCGGGCCCGGTCGGCCGGGGGCGGGTGTGTTCCTTCTGACGGCTCACCTGGCTGCCTCCGATTCGTCACCACGCCGCGGGGGCGCGGGCATGAGAGCACGGAAATCTTTGTCAGCATTTCACCGTTTTGTCCGGTTCGCCGACCGGACTCGCCCGCACCACCGGCCGAAGCCGACGACCTAGGATCGGCGCATGACTTGGTTGATCACCGGCGGTGCCGGATACATCGGCGGGCACGTCGTCCGCCAGCTGCTCGACGCCGGTGAGCGGGTCGTCGTCCTGGACGACCTGAGCACCGGCGACGCCGCCCGCCTCCCGGACGGCGTTCCCCTGGTCGAGGGCTCGACCCTGGACCGCGCCGTCCTGGACGCCGCGATCCGCGAGCACGACGTCCGGGGTGTCCTGCACTTCGCCGCCAAGAAGCAGGTCGGTGAGTCGGTCGAGCAGCCGTTCCGGTACTACCGCGAGAACATGATCGGCCTGCAGACCGTCCTGGAGGCCGCCGCCGACGGCTGGGTCAAGCGCTTCCTGTTCTCCTCCTCCGCCGCCGTCTACGGCATGCCGGACGTCGACCTGGTCACCGAGTCCACCCCCTGCGCCCCGATGAGCCCGTACGGCGAGACCAAGCTGGCCGGCGAGTGGCTGGTCGCCGCGGCCGGGAAGGCCCACGGCATGTCCACCGTGGCCCTGCGCTACTTCAACGTGGCCGGCGCCGCCTCCCCCGAGCTCTCCGACGCCGGGGTGTTCAACCTCGTCCCGATGGTCTTCGAGCGGCTCACCGCCGGCCAGGCCCCGCGGATCTTCGGCGGCGACTACCCCACGCCGGACGGCACCTGCGTGCGCGACTTCATCCACGTCTCCGACATCGCCTCGGCGCACGTGGCCGCTGCCGCGCGGCTGGCCGCCGACCCGGCCGGGGCCACCGCGCTGGTGCTCAACATCGGCCGCGGCGAGGGCGTCAGCGTCCAGGAGATGCTGAAGGTGATCGGCGAGGTCACCGGCTACGACACCACCGCCGAGGTCACGCCGCGCCGCCCCGGCGACCCGGCCCGGGTGGTGGCATCCGCCGATCTGATCCACCGCGAGCTGGACTGGAGCGCGCGCCACGGCGTGACCGAGATGGTCGCCTCCGCGTGGGAGGGCTGGTGCGCCCGCCACCCGGGCGCCCGCAAGGCCTGACCGCCCGGTGCGGCGGCGGGACGCAGGCCCCGCCGCCGGCCCGGCTCAGCGGGCGGGCACCGCGGTGCCGTAGAAGGCGTCCAGCGCGTACACGCAGCGGTCCTTGGAGCCGACGAAGACCCGCCCGCCGACCGCCACCGGCGAGCCGGTGAGCTCGCCCTTGGTGCCGAGTTCCCAGCGCAGCTGACCGCTCGCCAGGTCCAGGGTGTGCAGCGAGTGGTCCCGGCTGCCCAGGTGCACCAGCCCGTCGGCCACCGCCGGGGAGCCGACGATCTCGCCGCGCGCCGTGTAGCGCCAGCGCTCCCGGCCGGTCGCCGCCTCGAAGGCGTACAGCACCTCGCCGCTGCCGACCAGCACCATGCCGTCCGCGACCACCACCGGCTCGGCGCCCTGGCGGCTGCCGGTGACCCCGCGCCAGCGGTCCCGGCCGGTGGCCGCGTCCAGTGCGTAGACCGTGCCCAGGTAGTCGGCCACGTAGACCGCGTCGGCGTCCAGGGCGGGCGGGGTGAACAGCACCACCGGGGCCTCGAAGCGCCAGCGCTCGACCCCGCTGGCCGCGTCCAGCGCGTACACCCGGGTGCCGGCCGTGACGTACAGCACGCCGCCGCGCTCGACCGGGTGCGAGGGCACGTCCTCGCCGACCGGGAAGGACCAGCGCAGGCCCGCGCCGCGCGGATCCACGCAGCGCAGCCGCCCGGCGCCGTAGTAGTAGGCGGCGCCGCCCACCAGGACCGGGCCGGACTGCGGGTTCTCGTAGTCCTGCTGGGCGTCGTCGGCTCGCCACAGCTCGGCGCCGTTGGCTGCCGAGCGCAGCTGGACGCCGCCGCCCCGGATGCCGGAGCAGAGCACGCCGTCGGCGGCGGAGAGCGAGTAGACCCAGCCGTCCAGCGAGGTGCGCCAGCGCTCGGTGCCGTCGGCGGCGTCCACGGTGTACAGGTGCGGGCCGTCCGCGGCGTGCACCCGGCCGGCGTCCACCGCGAGCGCCCAGGCGACGTCCCGGGTCTTGTAGCGGCGCTCGCCGGAGCCGATGTCCAGGGCGTGCACCTCGAAGCTGGAGATGAAGAGGGTGCCGTCGGCGACCACCGGGGTGCCCCAGACGTCGTTGGACATCCGGAACCGCCAGGGGCGCCAGCGGGCCGCCGGGGCCGGCTGCGGCAGCGGGGTGGGGTTCGTCCGGCGGACCCAGTCGGTCGTGGCCGGGGCGGTGCTCGGGCCGGGCTGCTCGTGCTCGGCCCGCGGCCCCGGGCCTATCCGCACCGAGGCGCCGGACAGCTGCACCTCGACGGCGCCGCCGCCGGTGGGCGCGCGGTGCTTGTTCGGGGAGGCGATCTTCGCGGTCGGGATCTCGCCCTCGGAGGCCCGGCCGGGCGGCGGCACGGCGTGCACCGGCCCGGCCGGCGGCTGCCCGTGCCGACCGGCGTCGGTGCGCGGGTCGGCGGGCCCGTGGGGCTGCGGCGGGGGCGGGTACGAGGGCTGCTGCGGCGGGGCGGCCGGGCCCTGGGGCGGGCGCGGCGGGGCCGGCTGGCGGCGGCCGCGCTTGCGCTCGATCAGCTCCAGCGCGTTGGCCGGCAGCCAGTCCCCGACCTCGCCGGAGGCGTCGTCCCGGGAGAACAGGTGCGGGGCCAGCTCGGCCTGGATCTGCGCCGGGGTGGGCCGGCGTTCGGCCGCCTGCTGCATGCAGGCCCGGACCAGGTCCATCAGCTCGGGCGGCATGCCGGTCAGGTCCGGCTCCTCGCGCAGCAGCTGGAACACCGTCTCGACCGGGTTGGAGCCGCGGTAGGGCGGGTGCCCCGTGGCGCAGAAGACCATCAGCGAGCCGAGCGAGAAGACGTCGCTGGCGCCCCGGACGGTCCGGCTGTCCCGGGCCTGCTCGGGGGACATGTAGGCAGGGGTGCCGACCGCGACGTTGGTCATGGTGAGCCGGGTGCTGGACACCCCGGCCGCGATGCCGAAGTCGATCACCTTCGGGCCGTCCTCGACCACCAGGACGTTGGAGGGCTTGAGGTCGCGGTGGATCAGCCCGGCCGCGTGGATCGACTGCAGGGCCTCCGCAATGCCGGCGACCAGCCAGCGGGTGGCGTCCACCGGCAGCGGGCCGCAGTCCTCGACCAGGTCCTCCAGCGAGGGCGCCGGGATGTACGCCGTGGCCAGCCAGGGCACCCGGGCGTCCGCGTCGGCGTCCACCACCGCCGCCGTGTAGAAGCCGCCGACCGTCTTGGCGGCCGCGATCTCCCGCGCGAAGCGGACCCGGAACAGCTCGTCCTCGGCCAGCTCCCCCCGGACGGTCTTGATGGCCACCCGTCGCCCGGACGCGGACCGCGCCAGGTAGACCAGCCCCATCCCACCCGCGCCGAGCCGCCCCAGCACCTCGAAGGGCCCGATCCGCCTCGGATCGTGCGCCGTCAGCTGGTCCACTCCGCTGCCACCTCCCCGTTGTCCGCACCCGCCGCGTGGTGCCGGACCCGATTCTCCAATGCCGCCCGGCGCATCTCCAACCTCCCCCGCCCGGAGAACGCCGCGGGCCGCCCGGAGGCCACCACCGGACCGCTCCCAGGTCAGCGGGAACGGAACGGCCGGATTCTGACGTCGGCTCCGGCTCCGGCTTGCGCCCGCGCCCCCGAACCGTCCACTTCGGGATGGTTCCGAACCCGCCGCAAGTCGTCACGCTCTGTCACCCGATCACCCCTCAGCGGACTCGCCGTCACGCTGTGAGGTCAAAAGCACACGGGGGGGCTTCAACAGGGGGCTTCGGGGCCGGGTGAATATCCGTCCGAAGCGGTTGATGCCGCTATACCAACCCCCGTGCGGAGTAATAGTCGCATCACCGAATCGCGCCAAGATCGTGCCACGGTAAGCTGACGGCATGACAGGACAAGTTCGCACCGTCGACGGTCGCGTCGCCGGGCGACGCGGACAGGAGACGCGGCAGAAGCTGCTCGACTGCCTCCGCGAGATGCTCAGCACGTCGCCCTATCGGGACGTCAAGGTCATCGACGTCGCCCGTATGGCGGGTACCTCCCCCGCGACCTTCTACCAGTACTTCCCGGATGTCGAGGGCGCAGTCCTCGAAATCGCCGAGGAAATGGCCAAGGACGCCGACACCCTCAAAGAGCTGGTGGCCGGAAAGTCCTGGGCAGGGAAGTCCGGACCGACCACTTCGGAAGAACTGGTCGACGGATTCCTTGCCTTCTGGCGCAAGAACGACGCCATTCTCCGAGTGGTCACGCTCGGTGCCGCCGAAGGGGACAAGCGGTTCTTCAAGATCCGCATGACGGTCCTCAACGCGGTCGCCAAACCACTCGCGGAGGCCGTCAAGGAACTCCAG
Source organism: Kitasatospora sp. NPDC086791 (assembly GCF_040685975.1). Lineage (NCBI taxonomy): Bacteria > Bacillati > Actinomycetota > Actinomycetes > Kitasatosporales > Streptomycetaceae > Kitasatospora > Kitasatospora sp. NPDC086791. Next base: position 34,304 of record NZ_JBFBOC010000047.1, read on the forward strand.
GCGAAGGGTCAGGCCGACAAGTCGCTCGACCCGAACGCCGTGGCCGGGGCCCTGGTCTCGCTGCTCGCTTCGGCGGCCGAGCACCAGAAGGCCTTCACTTCCTGGGGCGTCAAGGTCAAGGACCTCAAGCCCAACCTCGCTCCCCTGGTGTACCTGGGCGTCACCGGCAAGAAGCCGCCCAAGTAGACCGACCCCATCCCACCATCCGCTCCGCGCGCCGCCCCGGCCTCCTGTCCGGGGACCGACGGACGGCGGCCGTGTCCTCGGGGGAGGTCCGCCGACGTACCGCAAGCGCGCCAGACATGCCGGTGGGCGGGCACCCCTCATAGGGGCGCCCGCCCACCGGCATTCGTCGTTCGCGGAGCCTTCCGGGCCCGGGCCGGGGCTGGGCTACGGGCAGCGCACGACCTGGCCGGCGTACGCCAGGCCGCCGCCGAAGCCGAAGAGCAGCACCGGGTCGCCGGGCGAGAGCTCGCCGCGCTCGACCAGCTTGGAGAAGGCGAGCGGGATGGAGGCGGCCGAGGTGTTGCCGGAGTCGACCACGTCCCGGGCCACCACCGCGTCGCCCAGGCCGAGCTTGCGGGCGATCGCGTCGATGATCCGCAGGTTGGCCTGGTGCGGGACGAAGCCCTTCAGCTCGGCCGGGTCGATGCCGGCCCGCTCGCAGGCCTGCCGGGCGAGCGGGGCGAGCTGGGTGGTGGCCCAGCGGAACACCGACTGGCCCTGCTGGCTGATCACCGGGTCCCAGCCGGTGATCACCACGGCGTCGCCCTTCTCCGGCTCGGAGCCCCAGACCACCGGCCCGATGCCGGGCTCGGCGCCCTCCTCCTGGGCCTCGACCACCGCGGCGCCCGCGCCGTCGCCGAAGATCACGCAGGTGGAGCGGTCGGTCCAGTCGAGGGTGTCGGACATCCGCTCGGCGCCGATCACCAGCGCACGGCGGGCCGCGCCGGCCCGGATCGCGTGGTCGGCGGTGGCCAGGGCGTACGAGAAGCCGGAGCAGACCGTGTTGATGTCGTACGCGGCGGGCGAGCGCACGCCCAGCCGGGCGGCCACCGCGGCGGCGGTGTTGGGGCTGCGCTCGATCGCGGTGCAGGTGGCGACCACGACGAGGTCGATCTCCTCCGCCGTCCGGCCGCTGTTGGCGAGCGCCTTCTGCGCGGCCTCGGTGGCGAGGTCGACCAGGGTCTCGCCCTCGGCGATGTGCCGGGTACGGATGCCCACCCGGCTGCGGATCCATTCGTCGTCGGTGTCGACGAGCGCCGCCAGGTCGTCGTTGCTGAGGACCTTGGGGGGCTGGTAGTGCCCGAGTGCCACAATGCGCGAACCGCTCATACTGCCATGGAACCGGGTTACCCACTGGTCAGCCGGGCATGACCGGTGACAGGATCCGCCCTCATGATCTGTAGGGGATCGACAACGGCCGTTGGGGGGCCTGGGTCGCGTGTATGCCGAGGTCAGGTGGCCAGCGTGGCTGTGTCGCCCATCACGATGACCGGGTGGGCGGCCGGGTCCAGGGTGCGGATCAGCAGGGCCATCTTGTCCTCGGGGATCGACACGCAGCCGTGGGTGGGCCCGTCGTGGTCCACGTGGAGCCAGATGCCGCCGCCCTTCTTGGCGCCCATCGGGCGGCGCGCGTCGAGCGGGGAGTTGCCGGCGACGCGGTTGTAGTTGACCGCGACCACGTAGTCGAAGGAGCCGGCCAGCTGGTCGCCGAAGAAGCCCGTGCCGGAGACCACGAAGCTGGGGTCCTTGTCGTACGGGAGCTTGCTGCCCGGGTCGGCCAGCCGGCCGCCCGCGTCGGTGAGGCCGAAGACGCCGATCGGGCTGCGCAGGTCGCCCTCGTTGTGGTCGGCGGTCCAGCCGTTCTTGCCGTTGTGGCCCTGCCAGGTCTCGCCGGCCAGCCAGCGGCCCTCGGGCGTGCGGGTCCAGAGCACGACGGTGTTCTTGTCGGTGTTCTTGTCCGCGCCGGAGGCGACCACGACCTGGGTGGTCTCGGCGGGGATCTTCGCGGTGAAGGAGGCACCGAGGCCGGGTATCGCGGCCACCGAGGCGTCCTGGCGGGCCTCGCCGCGGGCGGCGGCCGGGGCGGCGGCCTGCCGGTCGGCGGCGGCCTGGACGGCCGCGGGGGCCGGGGCGGGCTGGTCGGGCTTGCTGACGCCGTCCGGGCCGGGGCCGTCGGCAGCCGTGAGGCCGGGCTTGGCCTCGTCCTGGCCGACGGTGTACCAGCCGGCGGTGGCCGCGACCAGCAGGGCGGTGCCGGCCATCACGGCCTTGCCGTGACGTTTCTGCTTCACCTTGCGCCGCCGACCCCGGGCAGCCGCCCGGCCGCCCTCGACGGGAGCGGCGGGCACGACGGGGGCGAGCGGCGCGAACGGCTCGGGGGCCGGCGCGTAGCCGGCCTGGTCCTGGGCGGCCGGTTCGTGGGCGGCGGGCTGGTAGCCGTAGGCCTCGGAGTAGCCGTCAGGAAGCTGCTCGTAGGGCTGCTCGAACGACTCGGTGTACGACTGCTCGGCGTACGGCTGCCCGGTGTACAGCTGCTCCTGCGGCTCGGCGTACGGCTGTTCGTACGACTGCTCGTACGGCTGGTACACCCCGTCGCCGTACTCCTGCCCGGCGGGCTCCCGGTACGGCTCGTACGTGCCGTACGGCGCCTCGTGCGGCTGCTGCGGCACCCCGTACACCGGTTCCTGCGTCGGCTCGTACGGCGGGTACTCGGTGGCGCGATGAGAACCGGACATGCCGTCGATCCTGCCAAACGCCATACCCGTTGGTAAACCCGGGTGGCGTGCGGAGGCCGTGAAGACACCGCCGCCCGGACCGCGGTGCGGCCCGGGCGGCGGGGAAGTGCGCAGGTCGGAGGGCAGGTCAGAGGCGCATCGCCTGCGGGGACTCACGGCGCATCGGGTCCGGGCCCTCGTACTCGCGGATGACCTCGTAGCGGGTGTTGCGCTCGACCGGCCGGAAGCCGGCGTCGCGGATCAGGCCGAGCAGGTCGTCGCGGCCGAGCTTGTTCGGGGTGCCGAAGTTGTCCGCGTCGTGGGTGATCTTGTACTCGACCACCGAGCCGTCCATGTCGTCCGCGCCGTGGCTGAGCGCCAGCTGGGCGGTGGCGACGCCGTGCATCACCCAGAAGACCTTGACGTGCGGGACGTTGTCGAAGAGCAGCCGGGAGACCGCGAAGGTCTTCAGCGCCTCGGCGCCGGTGGCCATCTCGGTACGGGCCATCAGCTTGTTGCGCACGACGCCGTCCTTGGAGTCGTGGAAGTCGTGCTGGTAGCGCAGCGGGATGAAGACCTGGAAGCCGCCGGTCTCGTCCTGCAGCTCGCGCAGCCGCAGCACGTGGTCCACCCGGTGGCGGGGCTCCTCGATGTGGCCGTACAGCATGGTGGCCGGCGTCTTGAGGCCCTTCCGGTGCGCCAGGCGGTGGATCCGCGACCAGTCCTCCCAGTGGGTGTCGTGGTCGACGATGTGCTGGCGGACCTCCCAGTCGAAGATCTCCGCGCCGCCGCCGGTCAGCGACTCCAGGCCGGCGTCGATCAGCTCGTCCAGGATCTCGTCGGCGGGCAGGCCGCTGATCTTCTCGAACCAGTGGATCTCGGTGGCGGTGAAGGCCTTCAGCGAGACGTTGGGCAGCGCCGCCTTCAGCTCCCGCAGCGAGCGCGGGTAGTAGCGCCACGGCAGGGTCGGGTGCAGACCGTTGACGATGTGCAGCTCGGTGAGGGACTCGACCTCCATCGCCTTGGCCAGCCGGACGGCCTCCTCGATGCGCATCGTGTAGGCGTCCTTCTCGCCCGGCTTGCGCTGGAACGAGCAGTACGCGCAGGAGGCGCTGCACACGTTGGTCATGTTGAGGTGGCGGTTGACGTTGAAGTGGACGACGTCGCCGTTCTTCCTCGTCCGCACGTGGTGGGCCAGCCCGCCCAGCCAGGCCAGGTCGTCGCTCTCGTAGAGCGCGATCCCGTCCTCGCGGGTCAGCCGCTCACCCGCGTAGACCTTCGCCTCCAGCTCGCGCTTGAGCCCTGCGTCCATGCGGTGCCCCGCCTCCTCCGACATTCGATTCGTTGCCGGAACGAGCGTACGCCTATGCCGAGAGCAGCTCGGCGAGCAGTGCGGGTTCGATGTTCCCGCCGCTGACCACGGCCGCCACCGACTGGCCCCCGGTCTCGGCGGCCCGGTGGAAGTACGCGGCCGGTGCGACCGCCCCGGACGGCTCGGCGACCAGCCGGCCGCGGCGGGCCAGCAGGGCCACGGTGGCGCGGATCTCGTCCTCGGTGACGGTGACGATGTCGTCCACGTAGGCGGTGATGTGCTCGTACGGCAGCACGCCGACCGACGGGGTGCGCAGACCGTCCGCGATGGTGCGGTAGGTGTCGGCGACCGGCCAGGCGAGCCGGCGGCCGGCCCGCAGGCTGGCCCGCGCGTCGGCGGCCAGCTCGGGCTCCACGCCGACCACCCGGATGCCCGGGCGGGTGAGCTTGAGCGCGGCCGCCGTGCCGCCGATCAGGCCGCCGCCGCTGACCGGCACCAGGACGGTGTCCAGCCCGGCCGGGGCGTCCTCGGCGATCTCCAGGCCGACCGTGCCCTGGCCCGCGATGATGAACGGGTCGTCGTACGGCGGCACCCAGACGTAGCCGTGCCGCTCGGCCAGCTCGCCCGGCAGGGTGTCCCGCTCCTCCGGCGGCACCAGGACCACCTCGGCGCCGAACGCCCGGGTGGCCTCCACCTTCACCGCCGGCGAGGTGTCCGGCATCACGATCACGGCCTTGATGCCGAGCAGCCCGGCCGCGTACGCCACCGCCTGCGCGTGGTTGCCGCTGGACTGGGCGACCACGCCGCGCGCCCGCTCGTCCGCGGTGAGCGCGGCCAGCCGGTTGTAGGCGCCGCGGGTCTTGAAGGCCCCGGTCGGCTGGAGGTTCTCGGGCTTCAGCCAGAGCCTGCGCTCCCCCTCGGCCGCCCAGGGGGCGGGAACCAGCGGGGTGCGCACGGCGACCCCCGCGATCCGCTGCCGAGCGGAGCGCAGCTCCTCCAGACCGACCAGCGCCATGCGTCACTCTCCTACAGGAGGAAGCTCACTCACCCGGTTCTCCCACTTCGTGGAGAGTACGACGGTGGTGCGGGTCCGGGCCACGCCCTTGGTGCCCGAGATCCGTTTCACCACCGACTCCAGGCCGGCCACGTCGGCCACCCGGACCTTGAGCATGTAGGAGTCGTCACCCGCGATGAACCAGCAGTCCTCGACCTCGTTGAGGTCCTTGAGCCGGAACGCGACGTCCTCGTGGTCCGCCGCGTCCGTGAGCTGGAGGCCGATCAGGGCCGTGACGCCGAAACCGAGCGAGGCCGGGTTGACCGTCGCGCGGTACCCCGTGATCACGCCGGCCTGCTCCAGGCGGTTGATGCGGTCCGTGACGCTCGGGCCGGAGAGTCCGACCAGCCGGCCCAGCTCGGCGTAGGACGCACGGCCGTTCTCCCGGAGCGCCTGGATGAGCTGTCTGTCCACCGTGTCCATATACCGTCCGCGTCCTTCCGAACCTCTCCAGACCCACAGATCATTATCCGGATTCAAAGGCGCTGTGCGCCAACCGACCCGGATATCGCAGAGAAGATACTCTCCCGCCCTCGGTCTCCTTACTCCCCCTCAGCCGGAGCGCCGCCGTTCCGGTCGGCTCGGCGGGCGGCCGCTCCCAACTCCCCTTCCCAGCGCAGGTACAGGGAATGCGGTACGCCTGCGGCGTCGAGGACCCGCCCGGCCACGAAATCCACGAGTTCGCGCACGGTGGAGCCGCCGGCGTAGAAACCGGGCGAAGCGGGCAGGACGACCGCGCCCTGCGCGTCGAGTTCCACCAGGTGCTTCAACGTCACCCCGTTGAGTGGCGTCTCGCGCACGCACACGACCAGCGGGCGGCGCTCCTTCAGGGTGACACTGGCGACCCGCTGCAGCAGGTCCTTGCTCAGGCCCAGCGCGATCCCGGCCACCGCGCCGGTGGTCGCGGGCACCACCAGCATGCCCTTGGCGGGGTAGGAGCCGCTGGACGGGCCGGCCGCGAAGTCCCCGGCGGGCCAGTAGCGGACGTCGTCCAGGCCGTCCGCGGGGCCCTCCACGCCCAGCCAGGCGGCCAGGTCGGCGCGCCAGTGGGCGTCCCGGAAGGCGATGCCGGTCTCGTCCAGGATGGTCAGCCGGGCGGCCCGGCTGACGATCAGGTCCACCGCCTCACCGGCCGCCAGCAGCCCCCGGATCACCGAGGCCGCGTACGGCGTCCCCGACGCACCCGAGACCCCGACCACCCACGGCTGACGCTTCGCATTTCCCATGGGCCATTTCTATCCGGCTTCACCGGGCGGAGCCCCATCGGCGGTCGCCCCTGGAAGGATGGACGCATGGCAGCGACCCTCGTCGACCTCACCCATCAGGTGACCACCGCGATGCCGGTCTACCCCGGCGATCCGGCCGTCCTGCTGGAGCCCGCGCTCACCACCGCGACCGCCGGGGTGAACGTGCTGGCCCTGCACCTCGGCTCGCAGTCCGGGACGCACGTGGACGCGCCGTACCACGTGGACGTCACCTGGCCGACCCTGGACGGGCTGCCGCTGGAGCGGTTCACCGGGCCGGCCGTGCTCGCCGACCTGCGCGGGCTGGAGCCCCGGGCGGCCGTCACCCCGGAGTCGCTGGCGCCCGCGCTGGCGCGGGTCGCGGACTCCGGCGAGGGCACCGTCCTGCTGCTGGCCACCGGCTGGACCCGGCACTGGGGCACCGACACCTACCTCGCCCACCCCAGCCTGACCCCGGACGCCGCCGAGGCGATCGTGGCCTCCGGCGTGCGGACGGTCGGGGTGGACGCGCTCAGCGTCGACCCGACGCCCGACCCGGGCCCGGGCGACCCCGCGGTGGCCGCGCTGCTCGCCGACCTCACCGACGAGCACGACCACGGCACCGCCGCCGAGCCGTCGCTCGCCGCGCACCGGGTGCTGCTGGGGGCGCCGGGCGGCGGGGTGATCGCCGAGAACCTGACCGACCTGCGGGCGCTGCTGGCGGCGCAGGAGGCCGGCCGGCCGGTGGAGGTCTCGCTCTTCCCGCTGCGGCTGGTCGCGGCGGACGGCGCCCCGGTGCGGGCGGTGGCCCGGCTGGGCTGAACCCACGCCGATCGCCGCCGCCGGTAAGCCACTTGATCCGGACACTTGGTCTAGACCATCCTCGGTGGCGCCAGTACGCTGTCCGCCCATGGCTGAGATCATCGGAGTGATCGAGCGACTCTGGCGCTACCCCGTGAAGTCCACCGGCGGCGAGCGGCTCGACTCCGTCGAGGTGGACGGTCGCGGCCTGGCCGGCGACCGCCTCTACGCCGTCCGCGACGCGGCCGGGAAGCTCGGCTCCGGCAAGAACACCCGCCGCTTCCGCCGGATGGACGGCCTGCTCCGCCTCTCCGCCCGCCTCGGCCACCGGATCGACGGCCCCGAGCTGCTCGACCCGCTCGGCCGCCCGGTCGACCGGCCGACCGCCTTCCTGCGCGCCTACCTCCAGCGCGAGGACGTCGAACTCGCCCGCGAGGACGCCGTCCCGCACTTCGACCGGCTGCCGGTCAGCCTGCTCACCACCGCCACCCTCGACTGGGTCCGCGAGACCGTCCCCTTCGCGCTGGTCGACGAGCGCCGGTTCCGGCCGAACATCGTGCTGCGCACCCCGCCCGGCACCCCGCCGTTCGTCGAGGACGCCTGGTTCGGCCGCCGGGCCCGCGGCGAGGCCCCGGACAGCGCCCGCCTGGCCTTCGTCACCTCCAGCGAACGCTGCGCGATGACCGGCGCCCCACAGCCGGGACTCCCGCACGCCCCGGAGATCCTCAAGGCCCTCGTCCACGCCCACGACGGCCGCCTCGACGCCCTCGCCGAAGTCGCCGCCCCGGGCCGCCTCCGAGTCGGCGACCGCCTGTCGCTCGACTGACATCCGGGGTGATCCCGGCCCGTCGGAGTCTGAAATTCACTCGTGCGGGTGAACGTCGCGGCGGGGAGCGGAGGGCCGCGGGAGGCCCCTCGGCAAGACTGACGATCAGTCGGTTCCGATGCCGAGCCGCTGGAGGCCGCCATGTCCGCGATCCCGACGAACCTCACGTACACCAGGGACCACGAGTGGGTGGAGACCACCGGAAAGGACCGGGCCCGCATCGGCATCACCGACTACGCGCAGAAGCAGCTCGGCGACATCGTCTTCGTCGAACGCCCTTCGGTGGGAGCGACATTCGAGATGGGCAAGGCGTTCGGCACGGTCGAGTCGGTCAAGTCGGTGAGCGAGCTCTACGTGCCGGTCTCCGGGACGGTCACCGCCGTGAACGAGGAGCTGGACAGCGAAGCCGAACTGGTCAACTCGGATCCCTACGGGGACGGCTGGATCATCGAGCTCACGCTCACCAGGCCTGCGGAGCTGAACGAGCTGCTCACGGCCGCGCAGTACAAGGGCTACCTCGCGGAGTAGCCGGCCCGGGTGCGGGGGGGGGGGGGGCGGGCCCCCCCCCCCCCCCCGCCCCCCGGGGGGGGGGGGGGGCCCCCCCCCCCCCCCCCCCCCCCCCCGGGCGCCCGC
>NZ_JBFBOC010000048.1:0-42513 GCF_040685975.1 Kitasatospora sp. NPDC086791
TTTTGCCAACAATTTTCCTCGTGTTGTACGCGGCCCGCCCGGGGCCGGGCCCGGAGCGCGCCGAAACGTTTCTGCTGGGCCTGCCCCCGCTCCGCCACTCCTCCTCCCAACCCCCAACCCCAACCCCTTCCCTTCCCCACTTGGTGGTTGGGAGGAGGAGAGCGGGGGTCACGCGGGCGGGGCCCGCGGTGTGCCTGGAGCCTGTCCGGGGCGGGTGGGGGTCGTGGAGTCGGCCGAGCCGCGGGGGCGCGGCTTGTGAGCCGCGTGGGCGGGCTGCGGGTGGACGGACACACCGAGGGTGGCCGGGGAATCGCCGGTCACGGCGATGTCGCCCGCCAGGTCGGTCCGCAGCACCGCCGCACCGAGCGCGCGCAGCCGGTCGACCGTCCTCGGCGACGGGTGTCTGTACGCGTTGCCCTCACCGCAGGAGATGAGCGCGAGCCGAGGACGCAGAGCACCGGTCAGGTCCCAGTCCTGGTGCGCCGAACCGTGGTGCGCGACCTTCAGGACGTCGACCCTCCCCACGCGCCCCAACAGGGCCGCTTGGGCCGGCGGTTCGAGATCTCCGAGCAGTGCCATCCGTAGTCCTCCTGTCAGTGTCACCATCAGTGCGACGCTCGCGTTGTTCGCGCCGGGCGCCTCGATGCCCGCCCCGGGAACGGGCCACACCACGTCCCAGGCCAACTCCGCGCCGATCGAGCGTCGTTCGCCGCGGCCGGCCCGCAGCAGCGGAACACCGGCCCCGGCGGCCCAGCCCGCCACCCGGGCCGCCTCGCCCGGTGGCTCCTCCAGCGTCGTCCCCTCGACCGCGCCGACCGTGCGGCCCCGCAACACCCCTGGCACGCCCTCGACATGGTCGGCGTGGAAGTGCGTCAGCAGCAGGAGGGGCACCGTCGTGATGCCGAGGTCGCGCAGGCACCTGTCGGCGGCGTTCGGATCCGGACCGGCGTCGATCACCACCGCGCTGTCCGGCGCACCGGCCGCGAGGGCCAACATGTCCCCCTGGCCCACGTCGCACATCGCCAGCCGCCACCCCGGCGGTGGCCAGCCGGTGGCGATCCGGGTGAGCTGCGGCGGGCGCAGCAGCACGGTCAGCAGGACCGCCAAGAGCGCCCCCGTCAGCAGCGCCCGCACCGCCCGGCGTCGGGGGCGGGCGGGTGCCCGGATTCCGGGCGCCGCGCGCCGGGGCAGCAGGAGCGGTGCCACCCAGCAGACGGCCAGGACCGCTACTGCGACCGTCACCGTCCCGAACCAGCCTCCCGGCCAAGACAGTTGGCCGCCCGGCAGCTCGGCGCCGCGTCGCGCGACCAGGGCGAGCCAGCCGGCCGGCACCCCGGCCGGCACCGCCAGCAGGCAGGCCAGGCCCGGAAGGAACGGTTGCAGAGCCAGCACCCCGAAGCCGAGCAGCGTCGCCGGGGCCACCGCCGGCTCGGCCAGCAGGTTGCACGGGATGCCGACCAGGCTGATGTGCCCGGACAGCACCACCGTCACCGGCGCGCACAGTGCCTGCGCGGCCGCCGTCGCGGCGAGGGCGCCCGCCAGGTGGTGCGGCCAGCGCCGGGCCCGCAGTGCCTCGGCCCAGTGCGGCCCGAGGACGAGCAGTCCGGCTGTGGCGAGCACCGAGAGCAGGAAGCCGAACGAGCGGGCCAGGAACGGATCCAGCAGGACCAGCACCAGTACGGCTCCGGCGAGCGCGGGCACCGCCTGGCGGGGACGGCCGGTGGCCAGGGCCAGCATGCTGATCAGTCCCGTCCCGGCCGCCCGCAGCACACTGGGCTCCGGTCGGCAGACGGTCACGAAGGCCAGCGTCAGCCCCGTGCCGAGCAGGGCGCCGGTGCGCAGCGACAGCCCCAGCACCGCGGCCAGACCGCGCCGTTCCGGGGTGCCGGCCCGGCCGGGCGCGCCCAGCAGCGCGCCGAGGACGATGGCCAGGTTGGCTCCGCTGACCGCCACCAGGTGGACCAGGTCGGTGGCCCGGAAGGCGTCCTGGAGGTCGTCGGGCAGCCGCGAAGTGTCGCCGACGGTCAGGCCCGGAAGCAGCCCACGCGCGTCCGGCGGGAGCCCGTCGGTGGCCGTGCGCAGTCCGGCGCGCAGCCGCCCGGCGATCCGCTGCGGCAGGCTCGGCGGTGCCAGCTGCCGGGGTGGGCCGTGGACGACCAGGAGTGCCGCGGACTCGGTGTCGTGGCCCTCGCCCGCGGGCTGCACCTCGGCCTCCACGGCCAGTCGCTCGGACGGGAGCAGCCGCTGCCAGGCCTCGCTGTCCGCCCCTCGGGCCATGACGGTCACGGGTGTGCGCGTCCGGGTGGTCGGCCCGTCGGGGAGCAGGACGACGTGGTCGGCCACCGCGTCCACGGTGAGCAGTGTCTGCCCGCCGGTGGTGCCGCCCCGGGAGGTGCGGACCTTGGGGTCCCCCGCGATGGTCAGCTCCGCCTCCACCACCCTGGCGGGCGCGTCCGGCGACCGTGGCACGGCGTGCTCGGCCGCGCGGGCGAGTTCGGGCAGCGGGCCCCGGTGCAGGTCGGCGGTGTGCAGCGGGGTCGCGATCGCGGCCGCCGCTCCGGTGAGCAGGACGGCGGCCAGCGTCACCGTGGCCCCGCGCCGGCGCAGGACGCCCGGCCGGATGAGTAGCAGGAGGCCCACGAGTGCGGCGGCACCCGCCACCGCGAGGACGAGGGCCGTGTACCCCGCCTCCAGGCGCAGGAGCGCCGCCGTGACCACCCAGGCCGAGACGGCGGGCAGCAGCAGACGGAAGTCGGCGCCCGAGGAGCGGGCGTGCGGGATCGATGCGGTGGCGGCGGCGGACACGGCGGCACCTCCCTTCGTAGCAAGGGGGACGGAGGGGAACGTGCGGAGACGAACGGAGGAACGGAGGGAGCGTCAGAGGGTGAGCAGCGGACGGAGTTCCTCGTACGTACGGGCGCCGATGCCGCTGACCTGCCGGAGCTGGTCGAGGGAGCGGAAGGAGCCGTGCGAGGTGCGGTAGGCGAGGATGCGCTGGGCGAGGGTCGGGCCGACGCCGGGAAGTGTGTCGAGCTGTTCGAGGGTGGCGCGGTTGAGGCTGACGGCTGGTCGGGGTCCGGAGGGGCCCGGCGGTCCGTTGCCGGTTCCGACCGCCGGAGCGGGGGCGAGGGCGGCGGACTGCTCACCGACCAGGAGCTGTTCACCGTCCGTCAGGACGCGGGCCAGGTTGAGGTTCCGGGTATCCGTCTCCGGCAGCACACCGCCGGCGGCCCGCAGGGCGTCGGCCACCCGCGCGCCGCCGGGCAGGGTGTGCAGTCCGGGGGTGTGGACCCGCCCGCCGATGTCGACCACGACGGCCGCACCGACGCCGGTGCCGGCAGCAGCGCCGACACCGCCTCCAGGTCCGCTGCCAGCACCAGCACCGACGGTGCCGCCTACGGTCGTGCCGCCCCCGGCCCCTGAGGCCGTAGCGCCCGGCGCCGCCACGTCCTGCCCCGACAGCGCCGGGGCAGCCGCCAGCGTGGGAACGGCGACCGTCTCCGGTCTGGCCACCCAGAAGTGCTGGACGGCGTAGCCGACCGCGAACAGCAGCAGGATGACCAGCCCGGCCACCGCACGCCGGTCGAGCACCAGCCTCGAAGCGAAGGAACCGAACCACGGACGCGCCCCGGCACCCGGTGGGTCAAGGGCAGTGCCCGGATCAATGACGGCGTCAGGACCCACGCCGCCGTTCACAGCGGGCGGCAAGGGCGCCGCGCCCGTCGGCGGCCCGGTCGCGGGCCACTCCCCCAGCGCGGTCGAGGCGGCGCCCGCGGTCACCCCCGGGGAACCGCCCCCGCCTCCCCCGGCGCCCCGGCCGCCCACCGGCTCGTGGCCCACCGGCTCGTCGTCCATCGGCTCGTCGTCCATCGGCAGCAGCGCCGACATCCGCAGCCGCACCGTCTCGTTGATCGTTTGGCGCTTCGCCGCGCCCAGGCCCATGGTCGTCATGCCGAGGACGGTAGGAGTTCGCCGGAGAACGCGCGGAAATTACCGAAACCCTGTGGATAACCCGGGGGTTGTGGACAAAAGATGTCACTCACACGAGTGAGCGAGGCCTACGGACGTTGACCAGGCGGCGCCCGGCCACCCTCACCCCAGCCCCGCCCGCCCGACCAGCCGCCCGACCGGCCGACCGACCGACCGCCCGCCCGCCCGCCCGCCCGCAGCCGCACCCGACCACCCGCAGCCCCACCCGACCGGCCCGCCCCCGGTAGCACTCAGCGCGGCGCGACCACCACCGCGAGCAGCCCCGGCCCGACGTGCGCGCCGATCACCGCCCCCACCTCGCCGACGTACAGCTCCCGCAACCCCGGCACCCGCGCCCGCAACCGCTCCGCGAGCGGCTCGGCCCGGTCCTCGGCGGCCAGGTGGTGCACGGTGATGTCGACGTCCCGCTCCCCCGACCGCTCGACCGCGATCTCCTCCAGCCGCGCGATCGCCCGCGACGCCGTCCGCACCTTCTCCAGCGGCTCGATCCGTCCCCCGTCCAGGTGCAGCAGCGGCTTGACCGCCAGCGCCGACCCGAGCAGTGCCCGTGCCGCCCCGATCCGCCCGCCCCGGCGCAGGTACTCAAGCGTGTCGACGTAGAAGAAGCCGCTGGTCTCCGAAGCCCGCCGCCCCGCCGCCTCGGCCGCCTCCGCCAGGCCCTGCCCGGCCGCGATCGCCTCGGCCGCCGCCAGCACCCCGTACCCGAGCGCCATCCCGACCAGCCTGCTGTCCACCACGCGCACCGGTACGGGCGCCTCGGCGGCCGCCAGCCGGGCGGCCTCCACGGTGCCGGACAGCTCGCCCGAGATGTGCACCGAGACGATCCCCTCCGCCCCGGCTTCGGCGGCCGCCCGGTAGGTGGCGGCGAAGGTCTCCGGGTTCGGCCGGGAGGTGGTCACCCGCTGCTTGCCGCGCAGCGCCTCGGCGACGTCCTTCGGGGAGATCTCGACGCCCTCGCTCAGCACCGAGTCACCGACCGCGACGCTCAGCGGGACCACCGTGATCCCGTGCCGGTCGAGGGCTTCCTGGGGCAGATAGGCCGTGGAATCGGTGACAAGTGCGAGGTCGGAGGGCATGAGGCGGAGGTTACTCCCCGTTGGTGCGCGAGGACAGCGCCCGCCGGCGGCGGCCCGCGCCTCGGCCACGAGGTGCCCGCGAGGCAGCCGAGAATCCGGGCGGAACCCGCACGGAGCCCGGAGGGACCGGGCCCGGCGAGCCCCCGTCGTGCCCCTCGGTGTTCCCCGACAAGCCCCCGCCGGGCCCTGGGGGTCAGCCCGCCGAGGACCCCGTCGACGGCTTCCGCAGCCGCTGCGCCAGCTTGGCCAGCGGGTCGGCGAGCCCCAGCAGCTCCTCCGCGCTCGGACGCCCCTTCCCGTCCGTCAGCCCGGCCCGAGCCGACACCCCGGCCGATCCCCCGGTACCCGCACCGCCCCCCGCACCCGCAGAGCCAGAACCGGACCCCTCGACGTCCCAGTGCCGCAGCGCCCCCGCCTCGCTCTCGCACTCCTGGCTGAGCCGGCTCAGCTCGTCGTCCGCGAACCGCTGCATCCGGTCCTGCGCGGCCCAGCGCATGGTCTCCGCCGCGTGCGTGATCCGCTCCGCCCGCTCGCGCAGTTCCGGCAGCTTGGCGGCGATCCGCGCGGTGTCCGGCTCGCGTTCGAGCATCCGCAGCTCGCCGTCGAGCTCCGCCGCGTGGGAGTCGAGCCGGGTCAGCAGGGCAAGCGACTCGCCGAGCTGGCCGTCCTGCTCCAGTCCTCCTTCCAGCACCTGCCGGGTGCCGTCGAGCGAGGTCCGCAGGCCGAGCCGGACAGTGGCGATCTGCGCGGGCGGGCCGATCTTGGTGTAGGTCTTCGCCTTGAGGGTGGCGGTCTCGACGGCGCGGCGGGCGTTGGCCTCGTGCTTCCCGATCGTCGCGCCGACGGCCCTGGCCGCCTTGACCGTGCCGACCACCGCCAGGGCGACCATCGCGATCCCGATGAGCAGGGCCAAGCCGATCATCACGCCGAACACGTCCATCGCGCGCCACCTTCCGCCGCCGTTTCGGCCCCCGCCGGACCCTACGCGGGCCGCATCGCCGTGAGTTCCAAGGTAGCGCCGGATCCCTCCCCGGGGCGGCCCGAACGGGCCCCACCGCCGGAGATCAGGGTCAGATCCGGGATCTCCCCGAGGGCCCTGAGCCCGTCCCCCCGGGCCGCTTTCCCCGCAGAACGCCGAAGCAGGGCACCACGCCAGAACGCCACGCCCAACCGCTGCACCGAACCGCCGCGCCGAACCACCGCAGCAAAAAACCGGGCGGGCGCCCCGAAGGACACCCGCCCGGTCAGCCCGGCCGGCCCGGTCAACCGGGGTCGGCCCCGGCCCGCCATCAGCCCGTGACGATGTTCACCAGCTTCGGAGCCCGCGCGATCACCTTGCGCACCTCCGCGCCGCCGATCGCCGCGACGACCGCCGGCTCCGCCAGCGCCAGCGCCTCCAGCTCGGCGTCCGAGATGCTCGGCGCGACCTCCAGCCGGGCCTTCACCTTGCCCTTGATCTGCACCACGCAGGTCACCGTCTCGTCCACCACGTACGCCGGGTCGGCGACCGGGTAGTCGGTGTGCGCCAGCGACTCGGCGTGGCCCAGGCGGCGCCACAGCTCCTCGGCGATGTGCGGCGCCAGCGGCGCGACCATCAGCACCAGCTGCTCGGCCACCGCCCGCGGCGTCGAGCCGCGCTTGACCAGGTAGTTGTTCAGCTCGATCGCCTTGGCGACGGCCGTGTTGAAGCGCAGCCCGGCCATGTCGCCGCGGATGCCGTCGATCGCCTTGTGCAGGGCACGCAGCGTCGCCTCGTCCGGCACCTCCTCGGTGACGACCAGCTCGCCGGTGGCCTCCGAGACGACGTTGCGCCACAGCCGCTGCAGGAAGCGGTACGAGCCGACGACGGCGCGGGTGTCCCACGGGCGGGAGACGTCCAGCGGGCCCATCGACATCTCGTACAGGCGCAGCGTGTCGGCGCCGTACTCGTCGGCGATGTCGTCCGGCGCGACGGCGTTCTTCAGGGACTTGCCCATCTTCCCGGCTTCGCGCTTGACCGGCTCGCCCTGCCAGGAGTACTTCCCGTCGACCTCCTCGACCTCGGCGGCGGGCACCGGGAAGCCGCGCTCGTCGCGGTAGACGTCGGCGGTGATCATGCCCTGGTTGAACAGCTTGTGGAACGGCTCGACGGACGAGACGTGGCCCAGGTCGTGCAGCACCTTGTGCCAGAAGCGCGCGTACAGCAGGTGCAGCACGGCGTGCTCGGCACCGCCGACGTACAGGTCGGCGCCGCCGGCCGGCTTGGTCTCGGTGGGGCCCAGCCAGTACCGCTCGTTGGCCGGGTCGACGACCGCCGAGGAGTTCGCCGGGTCGACGTAGCGCAGCTCGTACCAGCACGAACCCGCCCAGTTGGGCATGGTGTTGGTCTCGCGGCGGTACTTCTTCGGCCCGTCGCCCAGGTCCAGCTCGACGTGGACCCAGGCGTCGTTGCGCGACAGCGGGGTCTCGGGCGAGGAGGTGGAGTCGTACGCGTCGAAGGTGCGCGGCGAGTAGTCGTCGACCTCGGGGACCTCGACCGGCAGCATCGACTCGGGCAGCGCGTGCATGACGCCGTCCTCGTCGTAGACGATCGGGAAGGGCTCGCCCCAGTACCGCTGGCGGCTGAACAGCCAGTCGCGCAGGCGGTAGTTGACGGTGCCCTCGCCGATGCCGCGCTCGGCCAGCCAGGCGGTGACGTGCGCCTTGGCGTCGACGACGCTCAGCCCGTCCAGGGACAGGTCACCCTGCTCCCGCGCGGAGTTGACGATGACGGAGTCGTACGTGTCGAACGCGTCGTCCCACTGCGCCGGGTCCTCGCCGCGCCCGTCCGTCGGCTCGACGACGCAGCGCATCGGCAGGGCGAAGGCGCGGGCGAAGGCGAAGTCGCGGTGGTCGTGGGCGGGGACGGCCATGATGGCGCCGGTGCCGTAGCCCATCAGGACGTAGTCGGCGATGAAGACGGGGACGGACGCGCCGCTGACCGGGTTGACGGCGTAGGCGCCGGTGAAGACACCGGTCTTGACCTTGGCCTCGACCTGGCGCTCGACGTCCGACTTGGCGGCGGCCGCGGCCCGGTAGGCGGCGACGGCCTCGGCGGGGGTGGCGGCGCCGCCGGTCCACTCGGCGGGCACGTCCTGCGGCCAGGCGGCGGGGACGATCGAGTCGACCAGGCCGTGTTCGGGGGCCAGCACCATGTAGGTGGCGCCGAACAGGGTGTCGGGCCGGGTGGTGAAGACGGTGATCCGCTCGCCGGAGCCGACCGCGAAGTCCACCCGGGCGCCCTCGGAGCGCCCGATCCAGTTGCGCTGCTGCAGCTTGATGGCCTCGGGCCAGTCCAGCAGGTCCAGGTCCTCGATCAGGCGGTCGGAGTACGCGGTGATGCGCATCATCCACTGGCGCAGGTTGGACTTGAACACCGGGAAGTTGCCGCGCTCGGAGCGGCCGTCCGCGGTGACCTCCTCGTTGGCCAGCACGGTGCCCAGGCCGGGGCACCAGTTGACCGGCACCTCCTTGGCGTACGCCAGGCGGTACTCGCCCAGCGTCTCGTCGCGCTCCGCGGCGGACAGCGACGCCCACGGGCGCCCGTCCGGGGTCTGCCGCTCACCGGACGCGAACTCGGCGATCAGCTCGGCGATCGGCCGGGCCTTGCGGGCGGTCTCGTCGTACCAGGAGTCGAAGATCTGCAGGAAGATCCACTGGGTCCAGCGGTAGTAGTCCGGGTCGATCGTGGAGATCGAGCGGCGCGGGTCGTGGCCCAGGCCCAGCCGGCGCAGCTGCTGGCGCATGTTGGCGATGTTGGCCTCGGTGGAGACCCGCGGGTGGGTGCCGGTCTGCACCGCGTACTGCTCGGCGGGCAGGCCGAAGGCGTCGTAGCCCAGCGTGTGCAGCACGTTGTGGCCGGTCATCCGCTGGTAGCGGGCGAAGACGTCGGTGGCGATGTAGCCCAGCGGGTGGCCGACGTGCAGGCCCGCGCCCGAGGGGTACGGGAACATGTCCATGATGAAGCTGTGCGGCTTCGCGGCGACGTCACCGGCCGACGGGTCGGCCAGCGCACCGGTGGGGTTGGGGGCGTGGAAGGTGCCCTCCTTCTCCCAGAGGTCCTGCCAGCGGGACTCGATCTCGGCCGCCAGCGCGGCGCTGTACCGGAACGGCTCGGTCACGGTCTCGGCCGCGCCGGACGCAGGGGTCGTCTCGCTCATGGTCCTTCAAGCTCCATCGATGTCGGTGGGCGAACCGCGCAGGCGCCCGGCCGGTGGACCCCGCCCGGGACGGGGCCGGGGGCGGAAAACAAAAAAGCCCCTCGCAGGAGGGGACGCCACGCCGACTCCGGCACCGCCCGAGGGCGCAGCCGGTCCTGGTCAGCGCGGCCGGCTAAGGAGCAGGCGCACGGTTCGCATGGGCTCAGGGTACCGCAAGCGCATCCGCGCGCTCCCGGGTATACCGCCGGGGCGACCGCGGCCCGACCGGCCCGACGCGCCCGACCGCAGCAGCGGCAGCAGTACCACCACCGTCACGACGACCTCACCGCGACGGCCTCAGCGCGCCGCCCCCGCCCGCCCCGCCGCGTCGAAGTCCCGCAGCGCCTTCGCCAGCCGCTCGGACTGCATCCCCGCCGCGAGCGAGCGCGCCAGCGCCGCGGTGCGGGCCGCCTCCCGCTGGTCGCCGAGCCGCCGGTGGGTCTCGGCGAGGCGCACCATCAGCAGCGCCTTGGAGCGTGCCCGCCCGGGCCCGAGCCCGGCCACGGCCTCGGCGAGCAGGACCTTCGCGGGCCGGTGGCGGCCGAGTGCCAGCCGCGCCTCCCCCACCATCCCGGCGAGGGAGGCGCGGGCCTCCTCGGTGCCGGGCACGCCGTCCAGTTCGGCGAAGGCCCGGGCGGCGGCGGCCTCGGCCCGTTCCGGTTCGTCCCGGCGGCCGTAGGCACGGGCGAGTCTGCCGAGCTGGCGGGCGCGCCCGGTGGGGCCGAGCACGGCGCCGTGGGCCTCCAGGGCGGTCTCCAGCGCGGAGACGGCGTCCAGGCCGCGCCCGCCCGGGCCCTGGGTGGCGAGCACCACCAGCGCGCCGAGCACGGCGACCCCGAGCCGGGGGTCGCCGCTGACGTGGGCGGCGCGCAGCGCGGCGACGAAGGCGCGCTGGGCGGCCGCGTCGTGGCCGAGGTCGTACGCGGCCCAGCCGGCCAGCCGGGCGAGCCGGCTGGCGGTGCCGTACAGCTCGCGACCCAGCCGCTCGTCGTACGCGCCGAGCTCCAACAGCTTGGCCAGCATGGCGAGTTCGGCCCGAGTGGGGCCGAGGACGAGGCCGCCGCCGCAGGCGCGTTCGAGGCGTTGCTTGCTGCGGTAGGACAGGCCGAGCTCGCCGACCAGTGCGGCCTCGACGCGCAGCGCGCCCTCGCCGCCCCCGACGGGCGGTGGCGGCGAGGCGAGCCGGGCGGCGGCCTGGTCGAGGTCGGCGTTGCGGAAGAGGTCGGTGAGGCGGACCGGCCCGGCGTCGGTGGCGGCCTCGCGCAGCGCGGTCTGGGCGGTGTCGGCGGTCCACGGGTCGGTGAGCAGCCGGGGGGAGAGGATCTTGGCGCCGCGGTGGCCGCCCATCCGGCCCCAGAGCTGCTCGTAGGTGACGGCGATGCCGAGGGTGCGGCTGAGCACTTCGCAGACCGCCTGGTCGTGCGGGCTGCGCGGCACCATGCCGCGGTCGCGCCACTTGTACGGGGCGGTGGAGCTGATGGCCAGGCCCGGCGGCAGCGCGAGGCTCACCTCGCGGGCGAGCCGTTCCGGACTCCAGCCGAGCTGGTGGAGTATCCGGGCCAGCTCCTCGTTCCGCCTTCGCTCCAGATCGGCCATGACACGACGGTAGCGGGATTCCGGCCCCTCCGGCCGGTGCCGACGGGTAAACGACGGAGAGCCGCCTCCCGTTTCCGGGAGGCGACTCTCGACTGCTGTGGAGCTATGGGGAATTGAACCCCAGACCTCTTGCATGCCATGCAAGCGCTCTACCAACTGAGCTATAGCCCCTTGACCTGCGATGCCACCGGGTCTTTCGGCCGTTTCCGTCCGGTTTCCCTCGGCGACATCGATTACTTTACACGGTCCGGGGCGTGCTCCCGAAATCCGTTCCGGGGCCCGCGGCGGGGCGCCGGAGGCGGGCCCGCGACGGCACGGGACGGCCGGGGACGGCCGGGGACGGCCGGGGACGGCCGGGGACGGCCGGGGACGGCCGGGGACGGCACGAGAGCCTCCACCGAACCGCCCCCGCCGCCGAACCGCCCCCGCCATCGAACCGCCGCCGGACCCCCACCACCGACCCCTCCGCTACCGCGCCGCCCGCCGGCTGCGCGCGGCGAAGCCCGCGGCGGCCAGCACCGCACCGGCGTCGACCAGCAACGTGATCCACAGCGCGTGCCCGGACCCGGCGGCCGGCGCCGGCAGGTCGACCTGCCCGAGGAACACCGAGCCGAGCACCGCGACCCCGATCACCTGCCCGAGCTGGATGACGGTCACCATCACCCCGCTGGCGTCGGCCGCGTCCCCGGGCGCCACCCCCGCGAGCGCCCGGGCGAACAGCGGTGCGTACGCGCAGCCGGCGACCAGGCCGAGCACGGCCATCTCCGCCAGTGGCCCCGCGCCGATCCCGGCGCCCCCACCGAGGAGCACGCCCAACAGCAGGTAGCCGCCGCCGAGGAACACCCCGGCGAGCATCGGCAGGGCCCCGTGCAGCCGCCCCGGCAGCCGGTGCCAGTACATGCTGGACAGACCGAAGCCGATCGCGACGGGCGCCGAGCAGAGCCCGGCCTTCAGGGCGGTGTGGCCGAGCGCGGCCTGCTGGTGCAGGGCGAAGGCGAACATGAAGCCGGCGAAGGCCGCCATGATCGCGAACAGTCCGGCCGCCGCCGGCCGCAGTCCGGGGGCGTTCAGCACCCGTCCGGAGATCAGCGGCTGCCCGCCGTTCCGGGCGATCCGCCGCTCGACCGCCACGAACAGGCCGAACAGCAGCACGCCACCCGCGATCATCGCCCAGCCCCAGGCGGGCCAGCCGAGTTCGTGGCCGAGGACGAGCGGCACCACCAGCAGGCCGAGCGCCGCGCCGAGCACCACCAGGCCGGGGACGTCGAAGCGGCGTGAGGCGTCGCCGGGCAGCCGGGGCAGCAGCCGGGCGCCGGCCGCCAGCAACAGCACCCCGATCGGCACGTTGACCAGGAAGACCGGCCGCCACCCGCTGCCGAACAGGTCGGCGCTGACCAGCACGCCGCCGAGCACCTGGCCGAGCGCCATGCCGCCGGCCAGCACCGCCGAGTAGAGGCCGAGCGCCCGGGTGCGGGCGGTGCCGGTGAAGGTGCGCTGCAGCAGGCTCATCACCTGGGGCACCATCAGCGCCGAGCCGGCGCCCTGGAGCAGCCGGAAGGCGATCAGCCAGCCGGTGGTCGGGGCGAGGCCGCAGGCCAGCGAGGTGGCGGTGAAGGCGGCCAGGCCGAGCTGGAACAGCCGGCTGTAGCCGTACCGGGCGCCCAGCCGGGCCCCGGTGATGAGCAGCACGGCGTACGCGATGGTGTAGCCGGCGATCACCAGTTGCAGGGCGGCGCCCGAGGCGCCGAGGTCGGTGCGGATGGTGGGGACCGCGACGTTGACGATGGAGACGTCGAGCACGGCCATGAACTGCCCGCACAGGACGAGCGCGAGGAGCAGCCCGGGCCGTACGGCCGGGGCTCCGGTGGTGCGTGCGGCCACCCCGGGCCGGATCTGGAGGTCCGTCATGGCCACCAGCCTGCGGCGGTACCGGTACTGGTGGTTAGAGCCTGCCGATCCTGGTACCGGCAGCACCTGTATCGCCCGCCGGGGCTGCGGCACGATGGTGGCCATGACCGTCCTGGAGGAACTTCCCACGGCCTCGGGCGGGCGCGACCGCCGCCGCACCGAGCTGGCCCGCTTCCTGAAGGCCTGCCGGGCGCGGGTGGCCCCCGAGGAGGTCGGGCTGCCGCCCGGGCTGCGCCGCCGGACGCCGGGGCTGCGGCGGGAGGAGGTCGCGCAGCTGGCCGGGGTGGGGGTCACCTGGTACACGTGGCTGGAGCAGGGGCGGCCGATCAACGCGAGCGAGCAGGTGCTGCTGGCGGTGGCCCGGGCGCTGCGGCTGGACGGCACCGAGCGCGAGCACCTGTTCCGGCTGGCCGGGCTGTCCCCGTCGCCGCACGCGCAGCCGGCCCCGCCGGAGCTGAGCCCGTCGATCCAGGTGATCCTGGACGCGCTCGCCCCGCTGCCGGCGGCGGTCTCCAACACCCGGTTCGACGTGCTGAGCTACAACGGGCCGTACCGGTCGCTGTTCGGTGCCGAGCGGATCCGCCCGTCCCGCGGGGTGGTCTTCAACAGCCTGTGGTGCATGCTGACGGCCCCGCTGTGCTGCAACCCGTGCGAGAACCGCGACGAGGCGCTGCCGCGGATGGTGGCGGTGCTGCGCTCGGCCTACGGCAAGCACGTGGGCGAGCCGGTCTGGGAGGAGCACGTGCAGCGGCTGTCGGCGCGCAGCGAGCTGTTCCGGGAGTTGTGGGACCGGCAGGAGGTGGCGCCGCCGGAGACCTGGCTGCGGATGTTCCGGCACCCGCGGCTCGGGGTGCTGCGGCTGAACGCCACCTACCTGACGATGCCGGGCGTGCCGGAGTGCTACATCGTGGTGTACGTGCCGGCGAGCCCGGAGGACCGGGAGCGGGTGGAGCAGCTCAACTCGCTGCCGCCGGGCGGCTGGACGCACGCCTGCGAGCCGTGAGCGAGACCGGCGCGAAATGCCGCAAGGCCGCCACCCGTTGGGTGACGGCCTTCCGAACTGCTGTGGAGCTATGGGGAATTGAACCCCAGACCTCTTGCATGCCATGCAAGCGCTCTACCAACTGAGCTATAGCCCCGCGACACGGACGACCCTGGCTGACCACGACCGCCGATGCGGAGTGGAGCTATGGGGAATTGAACCCCAGACCTCTTGCATGCCATGCAAGCGCTCTACCAACTGAGCTATAGCCCCGCACTCACCGGATCTCCCGCTTCCCTTCCGGGCCGCGTTCCTTCCCTGCGAACGAGGAAGACTCTAGCTGGTCAGGGCCGGAACTGCGAAATCCGCTCCTTCGGGCCCCCCCGCACGCCCGCACCGCGCCCCCGTCACGCCCCCGCCACACCCCGCGCCGGACGCCCGCACCCGGGCACCCGAGCCGAACGCCCGCACCCGGGCACCCGGGCACCCGAGCCGGCTGCCCGCACCCGGACGCCCGTGCCGGAACCGCTCAGGTGTCGTCGCCGATGACCGGCTGCGGGAGCGTGCCCGCGTTGTGCT
The DNA here is from genome assembly GCF_040685975.1 of Kitasatospora sp. NPDC086791. Classification (NCBI taxonomy): domain Bacteria; kingdom Bacillati; phylum Actinomycetota; class Actinomycetes; order Kitasatosporales; family Streptomycetaceae; genus Kitasatospora; species Kitasatospora sp. NPDC086791. The sequence goes on from NZ_JBFBOC010000048.1 coordinate 14,349, forward strand.
CCAGCAGCCGCCAGCCGCGCGTGCCGTGGCCGAGCACCGACCAGCAGCAGTTGGACAGCCCGCCGAAGCGCTCCCACTGGGCCGGCTCCAGGTCGAGCAGCCGCCCCAGCATCGTGCGGATCGTCCCGCCGTGACTGACCACGACCAGGGTGCCGTCGTCCGGCAGCTTGCCGGCGGCCTCCAGCACCACGGGCACCGAGCGGTCGGCGACCTCGGTGGCCAGCTCGCCGCCACCGCCGCGCCGCACCGGCTCGCCGGCCGCCCAGGCCTCGTACTCCTCCGGGAAGCGCGCGCGGATCTCGGCGTTGGTCAGGCCCTGCCAGGAGCCCGCGTAGGTCTCCCGCAGGCCCTCGTGGAGCGTCACGTCGAGCCCGGTGACCTTGACGAGCTCCTCGGCGGTGCGCCGGGCGCGCTTGAGGTCCGAGGAGATGAGCAGGTCGGGGCGGAGCCCGGAGAGCAGCCGGGCCGCCCGCTGGGCCTGCAGGACGCCCTGGCCGGTCAGCTCGATGTCCGTGGTGCCCTGGAAGCGCGATTCGAGGTTCCAGGAGGTCTGGCCGTGCCTCCAGAAGACGATGCGCGGGCCCCGCGCGCCGCGGCTCAGTGCAGGTCCTCGGGCTTGCCGAAGTCGTCGGCCGGGGCGACGGCGTTGCCGGCCGTGTCGGTGTGCGCGTCGGGGCGGTTGCGGGAGGCCAGGGCGTCCTCGGGCAGCGGCAGCTCGGGGCAGTCCTTCCAGAGGCGGTCCAGCGAGTAGAAGGAGCGCTCCTCGGAGTGCTGGACGTGCACGACGATGTCCAGGTAGTCGAGCAGGATCCAGCGGCCCTCGCGCTCGCCCTCGCGGCGCACCGGCTTGATGTCCAGCTGCTCGCGCAGCTGGTCCTCGATCTCCTCGGCGATCGCGCGGACCTGGCGGTCGTTGTTCGCGGAGGCGATCAGGAAGGCGTCGGTGATCGACAGCACCTCGCTGACGTCGAAGGCGATGATGTTGTGCGCGAGCTTGTCGGCCGCCGCCTGCGCGGCGACGTTGATGAGCTGCTGGCTGTGGTCGGTGACGGTCACGGTGTTCTTCCGGCTCGGCGGCTTGGGGCGCGCCCCGGCGCACGGCCGGGGTCGCCTTCCAGGATCTCACGCCGCCGGGGCGGGCCCGGAACGGTTTCCCGGGCCCGCCCCGGCCTCCGGGCCGCCGCGGAGCGGGCCGATCGGCGGGACGGCCCGACCGTCCCGCCGCTCCGGGCCGTCCACCGGCCCGGAGCGGCGCCCCGGCCACCGACCCGGCCTACTGGCTCTTCGGCAGCTGGTAGTCCTTGCCGAGCACGACCAGCAGGTCCGCGTTCTGGGTGTCCCCGGTCACCTTCTTCACCGCCGTGTCCGGCAGACCGAGGCTGGTCGCCAGCGACTTCGCCGCGGCCTGCCGGGCGTCGTCGGTGTAGCGGATCTCACTGGTGGGCTGCGCGGCGGCCTTCGCCCCGCCCGGGATGAAGGTCAGGCCCGAGTTGACGATCTGGACCTGCGCGGCGGCGGCCGCCGCGTCGTTGCCGCTGGCGTCCTGCAGCGCGACCCGGGCCGGGGCGTTACCGGCGGCCGCGGACTTCACGGTGCCGCCGAGCACGTCCTTGACCTGCTTGCCCGCGGTCGCCTCGTCCAGGCTGCCGTCCGGCTTGACGGTCAGCGCGGTGGTGCCGACGTGGCCGTCCTTCGCCTGCTGGGCGAGCTGGGCGAGCACCCCGGCGAGGGCGTCCTCGGGCAGCGAGGGGTCGAGCACCGCGTTCATCCGGTGCACGTCGTCCTTGGCGTCCTTGAACTCGGTCGGCATGGTGCGCACCACCGCCTCCAGGACCTGCCCGAACCGGGCCAGCTGGGTGTCCCGGTTCTCGCCGGCGTTCTGCAGGGTGGCGTACGCGACCGCGGCCTTCCCGCTGAGCATGGTGTTCTTCCCGGCCCCGGACAGCAGCTTGCCGTCCGGCTTGCCACCCTCGTGGGTCTCGGCGTTGGTGTCCACCCGGACGCCGCCGAGCTGGGAGACCAGCAGTTCCAGGTACGGGGTGTCCAACCGCCAGGTGCCGGCCACCGGGGCGCCAAGCACGGTGGCCAGGCCATCCCGGGTCGCCGAGGCACCGATGGTGTCCATGGCCTGGCCGACGGTGGTGACCGGCGGGTCGGCGGGGCCGGGCAGCCGCAGGTTGTCGGGCAGCAGCAGCACGGTGGCCTTCTTGCCGGAGGCGTCGTCGACGAGCAGCGCGCTGGACACCTTGCCCTGCAGGTCGCGCAGGTGGACGACGTTGACCTTGCGCCCGCCGGCCGCGGCGGCCGCGGTCGGCTTGTCGCCGGTGAACCACAGGTAGCCGCCGACGCCGCCCGCCGCGAGTGCCGCCACCACGCCGAGGCCGATCAGCCGGTTGCGCAGCTTGCGGCGGCGCTCGGCGCGCACCTCGCTGCGGGACTCGGCGAACTTCAGCCAGTCGATGACGTCCTCGGTCTCCTCCGCCTCCTCGTCGACGAAGGTGAACTCACCCGTGGTGTAGCCGTCCTTGGGCGCCTTGCCCCCGGCCTTGCCACCGGCCTTGCCACCGCGGGCCCCGGCGACCTGCTCGGACGGCGCCGCGGCCTTGGCCGGCGCCGCCTCGGCGGGCCGGGACACCCGCGGGCGCGGCGTCACGGGAGCGGTCGCGGCGGGCGTGGCGGGCGCAGCGGTCTCGGGCTGTGCCTGCGGCTCGGCGACGACCTGGGCGGCGGCCTGGTACGGCTGCTGGTACCCCTGGTGCCCCTGCTGCTGGTAGCCGTACGGGTCCTGGGAGTACACCGGCTGCCCGTACTGGTCGTACTGCGGCTGCTCGTACGACTGCTGCTGCGGGAACCGCCCGGTCTGCGCGGCCTGCCCGGCCTGCTGGTACCCCTCGTACCCCTGCTGTCCCTGCTGTCCCTGCTGCCCCTGCTGCCCCTGGTACCCCTGCTGCTGGTAGCCGTACGGGTCCTGGGAGTACACCGGCTGCCCGTACTGGTCGTACTGCGGCTGCTCGTACGACTCGTACGGCTCGTACGACTGCTGCTGCGGGTGCTGCGGGTGCTGATACCCCTGGCCCTGGCCCTGGCCCTGCCCCTGGTACGTCTGCTGGTACTGCCCGGTGGACCAGTCCTCCGGCCGCTGCTGGCCGCCGCTGCGATCGGTCATGCGCCGCTCCTGGCTCAGGTCCCGCGCGGCGCGTACAGCGCCCGCTTGTCGATGTAGCGGACCACGCCGTCCGGGACGAGATACCAGACCGGCTCGCCCTTGGCGACCCGGTTGCGGCAGTCCGTGGAGGAGATGGCCAGCGCCGGGACCTCCACCAGGGAGACCCCGCCCACCGGAAGCCCGGCGTCCGAGAGAGTGTGCCCCGGGCGGGTGCATCCGATGAAGTGGGCCAGCGAGAAGAGTTCGTCGGAGTCGCGCCAGGACAGGATCTGGGCGAGCGCGTCGGCGCCGGTGATGAAGAAGAGGTCGGCGTCCGGGTGCAGGGCGTGCAGGTCGCGCAGGGTGTCCACGGTGTAGGTGGGGCCCTCGCGGTCGATGTCGATCCGGCTGACGGAGAACTGCGGGTTCTCGGCGGTGGCGATGACCGTCATCAGGTAACGGTCCTCGGCCGGGGTGACCTGGCGGTCGCTCTTCTGCCACGGCTGCCCGGTCGGCACGAAGATCACCTCGTCCAGGTGGAACGCGCTCGCGACCTCACTGGCGGCGACGAGGTGGCCGTGGTGGATCGGGTCGAAGGTGCCGCCCATCACGCCGAGGCGCTTCTTCACCGGTTCCGGTCCGCCGGGATTCCCGGCCTGCTCTCCCATGCCGCCACACCTTACGCGACGCCCGTTACGGTGCGGGAACGCCCGGGTGGGGGTTGCCCGCGGACCCCGTGAGGGTCGCCCGGGGACGCGTGCGGAAGCGGCCGCAGATGCGTGAGGGAGCGTCCGGCCGACGGCCGGACACTCCCCTGGCGGTCCGCGGAGCGGGCTCAGCGGTCCCGGTTGAAGCGGGTGGTGACGAAGAGCAGGAGCAGCAGGATCACCAGGGCGGAGCCACCCGTCAGGAGCGGGTTCAGGCTGTCGTGGTTGCCCCCCTCGCCCTCGGCGAGCAGGTTCAGAACGGGGAGTGCGGCGGCAGTGCTCATGGTCGGCGGGACCTTCTCGGCTCGGTGAACGGACCTGGGGGTGGTGCCGGGCCGGTGAGGGCCCACCCGTCATCGTACGGGGGGTTACACGGCAACCGCTCGGCGGCCCACCGCCACTGACCGGCCGTGAGCCCGCACGGGCCCGGCCCGGCCCGGGGCCGGGTCGGAGGCCTGATCAGCGGCCTGCCGGGGCCGGACCGGGGTCCGATCGGCGGCCTGGCCGAAGGCGCGGTCAGCGGCCGGACCGGGGCCTAGTTGCCGCGGAAGGCGCGAGCCATCAGCCAGACCAGCAGGCCGACGCCCACGAAGGACGCGACCACGATGATCCGCAGGAAGAGGCCCGGGCCGGCCTCGTCCGAGATGGGTGCGGCCAGGCTGACAAGCGTGTCGGTGGACATCTGCGGGGCTCCTCGAACTGCTCGGTACCGCGGCCGGGTCCGGTCTCGGTGGTCCAGGGCATTCAGGGTAAACCGGCCTCACACCGGCGCCGCCCACCGGCCCCTACGGCGCGGCCGGCCCCTACGACGCCGCCGGGCCCGCGCGTACGCTGCTCCCCGGGGACGAGTACGCAACCACGGACGTTGCACAGGCAGTCGTTTCAGGCGAAGACCAGCGGGGGGCCGGCCAGCGGGCCGCAGCCGCCGTCGACCAGGAGGTACTCAGACCATGACCGACACGACCGCGAAGACCCCGAGCCGCCGCCGCGAGCGCTTCCCCGGGATCTCCACCCGGGCCTGGGAGCACCCGGCGGACCGCTCGGCGCTGGTCGCCCTGCGCAAGCTGACGGGCTTCGACGACGTCCTGAAGAAGCTCGCCGGGCTGGTCTCCGAGCGCGCGATCCGGCTGATGTTCCTGGCCACCGCGGTCAAGACGTCCGAGCGGCAGTTCCCCGAGCTGTACGACATGGTGCGCGACACCGCCTACGTGCTGGACCTGCAGCAGGTCCCCGACCTGTACGTCACCCAGGACCCGACGGTCAACGCGTACACCATCGGCATCGACACCCCGATCATCGTGGTCACCAGCGGCCTGGTCGAGCTGCTCGACGAGGAGGAGCTGCGCTCGGTCATCGGCCACGAGGTCGGCCACGCGATGTCCGGCCACGCCGTCTACCGGACGATGCTGATGGTCCTCACCAACATCGCCTCCCGGATCACCTGGGTGCCGCTCGGCAACCTGGCGATCATGGCCATCATCACGGCGCTCAAGGAGTGGTTCCGCAAGGCGGAACTGTCCAGCGACCGGGCCGGTCTGCTCGCCGGGCAGGACCTCCAGGCGTCCATGCGGGCCCTGATGAAGCTGGCCGGCGGGCACAACCTGGCCGAGATGAACGTCGACGCCTTCCTGGAGCAGGCCGAGGAGTACGAGAAGGCCGGCGACCTGCGCGACGGCGTGCTCAAGCTGCTCCAGGTGCTGCCGCAGACCCACCCCTTCGCGGTGGTCCGGGTCGCCCAGCTGAAGAAGTGGGCCGAGGGCGACGAGTACCGCTCGATCATGACGGGCGCCTACCCCCGCCGCACGGACGACCCGGACACCTCGGTCGGCGAGCAGTGGAAGGCCGCCGCCGACCACTACACGACCTCGGTGAAGGAGAGCAAGGACCCGCTGATGGGCCTGATCCGGGACGTCGCCGGCGGCGCCGCGACCGTGGGCGGCAAGCTCCGCGACACCTTCACCGGCGCCACCCGCGGCAGCTCCAACGGGTCCAGCGGCTCGAACGGCTCGAACGGCTCCAACGCCTCCACCGGCTCGACCGATCGCGGCGACAGCTGAGCCCCGGGCCCTGACCACCGGACCCTGAGCCCCGCAACACCGCAACACCGCAACACCGAGCACCGAGCACCGAGCACCGCCGACGGCCGGCGACCCACCCGGGTCACCGGCCGTCCGCCTGCCGCCCGCGGGCCTCAGCTTCCCGCCAGCACCCCGCACACCTGCCACGCCGGCCTGGCGTGGTTGCCCGGGTCGACCGCCGTCGGCGGCGTGACCGCCGTGCCCTGCGCGGTGGCCAGCACCGGCTGCAGGAAGCCCGCCATCGAGGTGCCGCAGGGCTCCGGCCCGGCCTGCAGCACCGAGTCCACCAGCCGCAGCTGCGCCGAGGCCAGGTCGACCCGGTCGAACTGGAAGGTCAGCTGCCGCCGCACGCTCTCCAGGGTGACCGGCGCTCCGGCCGGGGCGCCGGCCGGCTTCAGCGCGTAGACGAAGGTGTGGTCGGTGGTGATCTCCAGCGTCCCGCTGTCCGCCTCGTCGATCCGCATCGCGCCGACCACCTTCACGGTGTCCGAGGCCAGCGCGACCTGCGCCGGGTCGAAACGGACCATCCAACCGGTCACCGCGTGGTGCCGGTCGTCCACCGGCTGGGTCACGCTCGCGTCGAACTCCGCCTGCTCACCGGGCGTGACGAAGGCCCGGACGTCCGCGGTGGCGCCCTGGACCAGGGCGTTCGGAGCCAGCGAGGAGGCGACCAGGTAACGCTGGACGGTGTCGAGCGCCTTGGTGACCTCGACCCGGCTGAAGTTCTCGGTGGCCGCCCCGGTCGGGGTGTTCAGCCCGATCGTGCCGTCCCCGTACCCGCCCGGCAGCGCGGCGAACGGGTTCGTCGGGTCGGCCACCGGGTGGACGGCCGAGACCGGGCTCAACGCAACCAGGCTGACGGTCAGTTGACTGCCCTCCGGCCGGGCCGGGATGCCCCGCGGCGAGGTGACCCCGAAGTACACCGCGGCGCCGAAGGCGACCAGGATGAGCAGCAGCAGGGCGAGCGCCTGGCGCGGTACGGAGCCCAGCGGGCCGAGCCGCACCCGCTGCCGGGTGGCCTTGCCGAAGGTGCCCGCCAGCCGCTCCCGGGCGGACAGTTCCTGGATCCGGGCAGCCCGGATGAACGATTCGTCGAAGACGACGGACCGGAATTCGTCCTCATTGCCGGAACCGCCCTCGGGCGGACCCTCAGGAGGCTCTCGCGGGTCACCCATAACAACAAGGGTAGGCGGACACCCGCGCCGCCACGAGGGCCCCTGCGCAGATTCCCGGGGACGCTCCGTGATCACCGCCCCGGGGCGTGCGCCGCCCCGGCCGCGGCGCCCGAACAGCGGCCTCCCGGCCGACGACGGCGCGGCCGACGAGGCCCCGGTCGACGACCTCCCGGCCGACGGCGCCCCGGCCGCCGACGCTCCGACCGGCCGCCCGACTAGCCCGCAGGCGCGGTGACCACCAGCGACGGCTCGGCCGGCGCGGGTCGCGGCTCCACGCCCGCGCTGCTACTCCCGGACTCCGGCCTGCGCGGCGTGCCCGACGACCCCGTGCCCTGGTAGATCGCCGCGACCGCCACCGCGACCAGGCTCACGCCCATGATCACGGCGAGCACCCAGGCCACCGGCCGGTGCCAGCGCTGCTGGGCCACGTACCGGCCGCGGGCGCGCACCGGGTCGTAGCCGCGCCGCCACCGGCGCCGGCCCCGGCGGTCGGCCGCCCGGCCCGGCCCCGACCAGGGGTCGGGGTAGAGGTGGTCCGCGTCGAGTCCACTCGGGTACGGGCGCAGCTCCAGTGGGAGCCCGTCTCCGGCCGAAACGTCATAGCCCCAGCCCGAGCCCGCGGTGTCCGGCTCGAACCGGGCCTCGGCAGCGGCGAGTTGCCGCTCCTTGGCGGTCGGCTCGTGCACGGCGGCGGACCGGACGAAGGCCTCATCGAAGACCACGGTGGCGAACTCGTCGTCCGCACCACCGTGGTCGGCGCCGTCGGGGTACGGCAAGCCCCCCACATCCTCAGCCACGGATTCAGCGTATTACCGGGCGGGCGTTTTGTCTGTGGCTCCCGGCAGTTGGTCCGTCACACGTGTGACGGCCACCGCCCGTGCACCGCCCGTGCCACGCCCGCGCCCCGCTCAGCGGGCGCCCGCGACCCCACCGACGGCCTGCCCGCCGACGGTCTGCGTCGCCTCGCCCCGGACGTGCCCGTCACCGGTGACGATGTACTTGGTGCTGGTCAGCTCGGGCAGGCCCATCGGACCGCGGGCGTGCAGCTTCTGGGTGGAGATGCCGATCTCCGCACCGAAGCCGAACTCGCCGCCGTCGGTGAAGCGGGTGGAGGCGTTGACGGCCACCGTGGTCGAGTCGACCAGCTGGGTGAAGCGCCGGGCGGCGGCCTGCGAGGTGGTGACGATCGCCTCGGTGTGGCCGGAGGACCAGCGGCGGATGTGCTCGACGGCGGCCTCCAGCGAGGGCACCACGGCCGCGGCCAGGTCCAGCGAGAGGTACTCGGCGCCCCAGTCCTCGTCGGTCGCGGGCACCGCGGTGGCCGGGCCGCCCTCGGCGGCCTTGAGCACCGCCTCGTCGCCGTGCACGGTCACCCCGGCCTCGGCCAGCGCGGCCAGCGCGAGCGGCAGGAAGGCGTCCGCGACGTCCTGGTGGACCAGCAGCGTCTCGGCCGAGTTGCAGACGCTGACCCGCTGTGCCTTGGAGTTCAGCAGGATGCCGACGGCCATCGCCAGGTCGGTCTCGGCGTCCACGTAGACGTGGCAGTTGCCGGTGCCGGTCTCGATCACGGGCACGGTCGAGTTCTCGACGACGGTCCGGATCAGCGAGGCGCCGCCGCGCGGGATCAGCACGTCGACCAGGCCGCGGGCGCGCATCAGCTCCTGCACGGAGTCCCGGCTCTCCCCCGGCACCAGCTGGATCACGTCGGCGGGCAGCCCGGCCGCGACGACGGCGTCGCGCAGGACGGCGACCAGCGCGGTGTTGGAGCGGTAGGCCGAGGCCGAGCCGCGCAGCAGCACCGCGTTGCCCGACTTGAGGCAGAGCGCGGCGGCGTCGGCGGTGACGTTCGGACGGGCCTCGTAGATGATGCCGACCACGCCGAGCGGCACCCGCACCTGCCGCACGTCCAGGCCGTTCGGCAAGGTGTAGCCGCGCACCACCTCGCCGACCGGGTCGGGCAGGCCGGCCACGTCGCGCACGTCGGAGGCGATCGCGGCGATCCGCTCGTCGGTCAGGGTCAGCCGGTCGACGACCGACTCGGCCGTCCCGGCCTCCCGGGCCCGGGCGACGTCCTCGGCGTTGGCCGCGACGATCTCCGCGCTGCGGGCCACCAGCGCGTCCGCGATCGCCAGCAGCGCCGTGTCCTTGGCCCGGCGCGGCAGCGGGGCGAGCGCGGCGGCGGCCTCCCGGGCTCGGCGCGCTACGGCGAGGACGGGGCTGTCGGCGGTGGCGAGGTCGCTGGTCATGCCGCCAAGGGTAGCGACTGCGCCCGCCCCGCCCGCCCGAATTTCGCCCGGTGAGACGCCGGCCGGTGACCCGGCCGGGAACCTCAGTACGGGTGGACGCCGCCCAGGTGCGGCGACGGTTCGCCGAAGCCCTCCGCGACCCGCTTGTGGTACGTCGTCCGGTCGACCACCTCCAGCCCGACGATCTCCCACGGCGGGAGGTTCGCGGTGACCTTGTGCTCCCCCCAGAGCCGCAGCGCGATCGCCGCCGCGTCGTGCAGGTCCCGGGCCTGCTCCCAGTACCGGATCTCGGCGTGATCCGCCGCGTAGCGGGCGGTCAGGAAGAAGGCGTGGTCGTGCGCCAGCCGCTCCAGCGAGACCCGCAGCGAGGACAGCGGGGTGACCTGCCCGGCCACGCTCAGCACCACGTGCCACAACCGCGCCTGCTCGGGCACGGCGGGCGGCTCCGCCGCGTCGGTGCGCTGGGGCCGCAGCCCGCGCATCCCGCCGGGCCCCTGCGGCGGCGGACCGGCCGGCTCGGCGGGGCCGTCCCCGCGTCCGCCGTCGATGCTGGTCAGCCGTCGGCCCGCCGCCCCTCCGGTCAGCGCTGCCTCACGCATGCGTTCCACCGGCGGCCTCCTGTTCGGCGATCTCGTGTCGTCCCCACCGGCCCCGTCGGCCTTCGGCCGACCGGTACGGCTGCGCCCCTCCTCGCCCGCGGCCGGGCCGCTCCCGGTACGGAGCGGCCCTCCGTCCGCACTGCGCCGATCGGCCGGCGGGCCGGTGCCGGCCCGCCGACCGGTCAGCCGCGCAGAACGACCAGGTCGTCGCGGTGGACGACCTCGCGCTCGTACGCGGCGCCGAACTCCTGGGCCAGGTCGCGGGTGGACCGGCCGAGCAGGCGGGGCAACTCCCTCGCATCAAAGTTGACCAGTCCGCGAGCCACGATGTGGCCGTTTTCGGCAAGAAGGTCCACCGGATCACCCGCGGCGAACTCCCCGTCGACCTTGGTGACCCCGGCCGGCAGCAACGACGCACCGGCGGAGAGGACCGCCTCGACGGCGCCGGCGTCCAGGTGCAGGGCACCGCGCGGGCTGCTCGCGTGGGCCAGCCAGAGCATCCGGTCGGAGGTGCGGGCGCCGGTGCGCAGGAAGAGCGTGCCGGTGGGGCGCCCGGCCAGCGCGTCGGCGGCGTGGCTGGCCGCGGTGAGCACGACCGGGATGCCCGCGCCGGTGGCGATCCGGGCCGCCTCGACCTTGGTGACCATGCCGCCGGTGCCGACGCCGGCCTTGCCCGCGCTGCCGATCTCGATGCCGTCGAGGTCGTGCGGGCCGCCCACCCGGGCGATCCGGCTGGTGCCGGGGCGGGACGGGTCGCCGTCGTAGAGGCCGTCCACGTCGGAGAGCAGCACCAGCAGGTCGGCCCGGACCAGGTGGGCGACCAGCGCGGCCAGCCGGTCGTTGTCGCCGAACTTGATTTCGGCGGTGGCGACGGTGTCGTTCTCGTTGACGATCGGCATCGCGCCCATCGCCAGCAACTGGTCCAGGGTGCGGTAGGCGTTGCGGTAGTGGGCGCGACGGCTGGCGTCCTCGGCGGTGAGCAGCACCTGGCCGACCCGGATGCCGTACCGGGCGAAGGAGGCGGTGTAGCGGGCGACCAGGAGTCCCTGGCCGACGCTGGCGGCGGCCTGCTGGCGGGCCAGGTCCTTGGGCCGCTTGTCCAGGCCGAGCGGGGCGAGTCCGGCGGCGATGGCGCCGGAGGAGACGAGGACGACCTCCGGGGCGTCCGGGCGGCTGCGCGCCTTGGCGAGCGCGTCCACCAGGGCGTCGACGCGGTCGGCGTCCAGGCCGCCGGCCGCCGTGGTGAGTGAGGAGGAGCCGACCTTGACCACGATCCGCCGTGCGGTCAGCACCTCCTCCCGCAGAGAGTCCTCGCTCATCTCGCTGTACGCCCTTCCGGTGTGGTGCGGGTACGGCGGGCCCGGGCCCGGCCGTCACCCCCGAAATCTACGCGATTCGCGCAGGTCCCCCGCCCGCTGTTCCACCGGCTGGACCCGGCCCGGCCACGGGCCCGCCACAGCCCGTTCGCCGATCCGGGCGGCCGGTAAGGCCCCTGACCAACGGTCAGATCGGCGGACGGTTCCTTGCCCGCTGTACCCATTCGCCTTCGTCCCTTCCTCGTCACGACAGGGCGGTGACGCCGCGCCACCCGTGCGCACGGGAGCGGCCCCCGCCACCTCGACAGGTGGCGGGGGCCGCTCGCGTCAGCCGGTCGGACCGGCTCAGGACTCGTCGTCGCCCTCGTCGATGGCGGCCTGGCGGCCGCTGGACAGCGCCTCGAAGGCGAGGAACTCGGCCTCGGCCGCGTCGCGGCCCTTCTGCTTCTCGCGGCGGCGGTCGACCGCCGGGCGCTGGGTCTCCATCCGGTGGTCCTCACCGCGGCGGCCGAGCATCTCGGCGCCGGCGGCCATGGTCGGCTCCCAGTCGAAGACGACGGCGTTCTCGTCCGGGCCGATGATGACGGTGTCGCCCTCGTGCGCCCCGACCTTCCAGAGCTTCTCCTCGACGCCGAGGCGGGCCAGCCGGTCGGCGAGGTAGCCGACGGCCTCGTCGTTGCTGAAGTCGGTCTGGCGGACCCAGCGCTCCGGCTTGACGCCGCGGATGCGGTACGCGCCGTCCTCCTCGGTGATGGTGAAGCCCGCGTCGTCGACGGCCGCCGGCCGCAGCACGATCCGGGTGGACTCCTCGGCCGGCTTGGCGGCGCGCGCCTCGGCGACGATCCGCGCCACCGCGAAGCTCAGCTCGCGCAGGCCCTTGCGGGAGGCGGCGGAGACCTCGAAGACCTGGTAGCCGCGCTCCTCAAGGGAGGCGCGGGTCAGGTCGGCGATGTCCTGGCCGTCCGGCACGTCCACCTTGTTGAGCGCGACCAGGCGCGGACGGTCCTCCAGGCCGCCGTACTCGGCGAGCTCGGCCTCGATGGTCTCCAGGTCGCTCAGCGGGTCGCGGCCGGGCTCCAGGGTGGCGCAGTCCAGCACGTGGACCAGCACCGAACAGCGCTCGACGTGCCGCAGGAACTCCAGGCCCAGTCCCCGGCCCTGGCTGGCGCCCGGGATCAGGCCGGGGACGTCGGCGATGGTGTAGACGGTCTCGCCCGCGGTGACCACGCCGAGGTTGGGGATCAGGGTGGTGAACGGATAGTCCGCGATCTTCGGCTTGGCGGCGGAGAGCACCGAGATCAGCGAGGACTTGCCGGCGCTCGGGTAACCCACGAGGGCCACGTCGGCGACGGACTTGAGCTCCATGACGATGTCACGGGCCTCGCCGGGCTCGCCGAGCAGCGCGAAGCCGGGCGCCTTGCGGCGGGCCGAGGCCAGCGCGGCGTTGCCGAGGCCGCCGCGACCGCCCTGGGCGGCGACGAAGCTGGTGCCGTGCCCGACCAGGTCGGCCAGCACGTTGCCCTGGCGGTCCAGCACCACGGTGCCGTCCGGCACCAGGAGGACGAGGTCCTCGCCGTCCGCGCCGGTGCGGTTGCCGCCCGCGCCCGGCTTGCCGTTGGTGGCCTTGCGCTTGGGCGAGTGGTGGTACTCCAGCAGGGTGGTGACCTGCGAGTCCACGGTGAGGATGACGCTGCCGCCCTCACCGCCGTTGCCGCCGTCCGGGCCGCCGAGCGGCTTGAACTTCTCGCGGTGCACGGAGGCGCAGCCGTGGCCCCCGTTACCCGCGGCGACATGAAGTTCGACGCGGTCCACGAAGGTGGTCATGGGTGTGCCTCCAGTGCGCGAGAGTCTGCTTGCTACCTGCGTAAAGCGTGAAGGGTGGACCGGAGAATTCCGGCCCACCCTTCACTGTGAGTCATGCGACTCGGGAGTCCGTTCGGACTCAGGCCTCGACGGCCACGATGTTGACGACCTTGCGGCCGCGGCGGTTGCCGAACTGCACGGCACCGGCGGTCAGCGCGAACAGGGTGTCGTCGCCACCGCGACCGACGCCCGCACCCGGGTGGAAGTGGGTGCCGCGCTGGCGGACGAGGATCTCGCCGGCCGAGACGACCTGGCCGCCGAAGCGCTTCACGCCGAGGCGCTGGGCGTTCGAGTCACGGCCGTTACGGGTAGAGCTTGCGCCCTTCTTGTGTGCCATATCTCGCTATCCCCTTACTTGCTGACCGAGTCGATGCTGGTGATGCGCACCGCGGTGTGCTGCTGGCGGTGGCCCTGACGGCGGCGGTAGCCGGTCTTGTTCTTGTAACGCAGGATGACGATCTTGTCACCCTTGGTCTGGTCGACCACCTCGGCGTGAGCCTTCACGCCGGCCAGGACCCACGGGTCGGAGGTGACGGCGTCACCGTCGACGACGAGGATGGTCGAGAGCTCGACCGAGTCACCCGGCTTGGCCTCGATACGGTCGATCTCCAGCACGTCGCCCACGGCGACCTTGTGCTGGCGGCCGCCAGCGCGAACGATCGCGTACATGCGGTACCTGCTTTCCTTACTCGGTCGGAACCCCCGACGCCAGCTACCTGGGTACGGACACAGGAGCCTCTCCCCGACCCTCCGCGCGAACGCGGCGACCCCGGGAAGGTGATGTGCTCGGGAGCATGGCGTAGACACGCCGATGGTCAAGAATACGGACCGGCCGCCCAAGGGGCAAACCGGCCCGTACGGCCCGGGGCGGGAAGACTCCCGCCCCGGGCGTGGGCACTACTCGGACGCCGTATCACCCTCGGCGGCCGCGGCCTTCTTGGCCGCCGCGCTGGTCCGCTTGGTGGCGGTCTTGCGGGCGGTGGTCTTCTTGGCCGCCGTGGTCGTCTTCTTGGCGGCGGTCTTCTTCGCGGCGGTCTTCTTCGCGGCGGTCTTGCGGGCGGCCCGCTTCTTCGGCGCCGGTGCCTCCTCGGCGGCGGCCTCCTCGGCCGGAGTCTCGACCGGGGCCTCCTCGACCGGGGCGGCGGGAGCCTCGGCGGCCTCCGCCTCCGGGGTCCCGGCGACCACGGCCTCCTCGACCACGACTGGCTCCGCGGCAGCCGGGGATGCGGCCTCCAGGGCCGCCTCCAGCGCCGCCTCGGCCTTCGCCTGCAGCACCACGATCTCGGCGGTGTCCGGCGAACCGGCCGGAGCCGTCGCCTTGCGCACCGCACGGCGGCGCGGACGGCCCGCCGGAGCGGCCACCGGGGCCTCGACCACCGGCGCCTCGACGACCGCGGCCTCGGCGGCCTCGACGCCCGGGACCTCCAGGGCCAGCTGGCCCTCGATCTCCTCGCGCACCGGCTCGCCCGACAGCTCGGCGACCCCCGCCGCGGCGACCTGCTCGGCGGCCTCGGCCACCGCCTCGGTCACGACGGCCTCGACGGCCTGCGGCTCCTCCTGGCCCGCACCGCCCTTGCCCCGGCGGCGGCGCTTGCCGCCGCCCGTGGCGACCTCGCCCGCCGGGGCGGCCGGGGCGTGCACGTGGGTGCTCGGCTGCTCCATGTGGACGATCACACCGCGGCCGTTGCAGTGCACGCAGGCCTCGGAGAAGGACTCCAGCAGGCCCTGGCCGACCCGCTTGCGGGTCATCTGGACCAGGCCCAGCGAGGTGACCTCGGCCACCTGGTGCTTGGTCCGGTCCCGGCCCAGGCACTCCAGCAGGCGGCGCAGGACGAGGTCGCGGTTGGACTCCAGCACCATGTCGATGAAGTCGATCACGATGATGCCGCCGAGGTCGCGCAGCCGCAGCTGGCGCACGATCTCCTCGGCCGCCTCGATGTTGTTCCGGGTGACCGTCTCCTCCAGGTTGCCGCCCTGGCCGACGAACTTCCCGGTGTTGACGTCGATGACGACCATCGCCTCGGTGCGGTCGATCACCAGCGAACCGCCGCTGGGCAGCCAGACCTTGCGGTCCAGGGCCTTCATCAGCTGCTCGTCGATCCGGTAGGTGGCGAACACGTCCACCTCGGAGGTCCACCGCTGGAGCCGCCCGGCGAGGTCCGGAGCGACGTTGGAGACGTACTCGTGGATGGTCTTCCACGCCTCGTCACCGGAGACGATGACCTTGGTGAAGTCCTCGTTGAAGATGTCGCGGACGACCCGGACGGTCATGTCCGGCTCGCCGTACAGCAGCGCCGGGGCGTTGCCGGTCGCGGCCTTCTTCCGGATGTCCTCCCACTGCTGCTGGAGGCGCTGGACGTCGCGGGTCAGCTCCTCCTCGGAGGCGCCCTCGGCGGCGGTGCGCACGATGACGCCCGCGTCGTCCGGGACGATCTTCTTGAGGATCTGCTTCAGACGGGCGCGCTCGTTCTCGGGCAGCTTGCGCGAGATGCCGGTCATCGAGCCCTCGGGCACGTACACCAGGTAGCGGCCGGGCAGCGAGATCTGGCTGGTCAGGCGGGCGCCCTTGTGGCCGATCGGGTCCTTGGAGACCTGCACCAGCACGGACTGGCCGGACTTCAGCACCGACTCGATCCGGCGCGGGCCGCCGTGGCCCAGCGCGCCGAAGTTGACCTCACCGGCGTACAGCACCGCGTTGCGGCCCTTGCCGATGTCGACGAAGGCGGCCTCCATCGACGGCAGCACGTTCTGGACCTTGCCCAGGTACACGTTGCCGACGTACGAGGTGGCCTGCTCCTTGTTGACGTAGTGCTCGACCAGCACGCCGTCCTCGAGGACGCCGATCTGGGTGCGCTGGCCGTTCTGGCGCACCACCATGACGCGCTCGACCGACTCGCGGCGGGCCAGGAACTCGGCCTCGGTGATGATCGGCACCCGGCGGCGGCCCAGCTCGCGGCCCTCGCGGCGGCGCTGCTTCTTGGCCTCCAGACGGGTCGAGCCCTTGATGGACTGCACCTCGTCCGGGTCGAAGGACGGCTCGGTGGAGCGACGGCGCGGCTCGCGCACCTTCACCACCGTGCGGACGCCGTCCTCGGTGGTCTCGGCGGTCTCCACCGCACCGGCCTCACCACTGCGGCGGCGACGGCGACGGCGACGGCGCGACGAGGACAGGCCGGCGGCGAGGTCGTCATCGTCCTCCTCCTCGTCCTCCTCCTCGACGGCGGCCCGGGCCGGCTCCTCGGCGGCGGGCTGCTCGGCCTCGGCGGCCTCGAACTCCTCGGCCTCGCCACGGCGACGGCGGCGGCCGCCCCGACGGCGACGGCGCGACGGACGGCCGTCGTCCTCCCACTCGCCCTCGGTCTCCGGACCGGCGACGGGGGCCTCCTCGACGGGCTCCTCCACGGCCTGCGGCTCGACCGGGGCGGCGGCGACCGGCGCCGGGGCGGGCTGCGCCACGGCGGCCTGGGCCGCGGCGGCGGGCGCCTTCGCGGCCGGTGCCTTGGCTCCCGACTTGCGGCGGCCCGGCTCGACCCGGGCGCGGACCCGGCGACGGCGGCCGACGCCGCTGTACTCGAACTCGTCCTCCTCGTCGCGCTCGGCGACGGCCGGGGCCTCGACCGGCGCCGGGGCGGCGGCGGGCTGCTGCGGCGCGACCGGCGCGGCCGGAGCGACGTAGGGGGCCGGCTCCTGGAACACCGGGGCCTGGAAGACCGCGGTGGCCGGGCGGACGGCGCGGCGGCGCACCCGGTGGTGCGGCTCGGCCTCGGCGGCCGGGGCGGGGGCCACGGGCTCGGCCGCCGGCGCGGCGGCGGCCTCCTCCTCCGGCTCCTCCGCGACGGCGGGCTCCTCGACCTGCGGCTCCTCGGCGACCGGCTCCTCGACCGGGGCCTCGACCACCGGCGCGGCCTCGACCACGCGACGGCGGCGGGCGCGGCGGGCCGGAGCGGCGGGGGCCTCCTCGGCCGCCGGCTCGGCGACCACGGGCGCGGGGGCCTCGACGGCGGGGGCCACCACGGCGGGGGCCTCGACAGCGGTCGTCTCGGCGGCGGGCGCCCCGGCCGGAGCCTCGGCCCGCTTGCGGGTCCGGCGAGCCCGAACGGGCTTCTCCGCCTTCTCCGCCTTCTCGTCCTTGTTCCCGGCCTGCGCCTCGACGGCGGTCTCCGCCACCGGGGCCTCGCCGGCCTCGGGCGCGGTGACCACGATCGCGGACGCCTCCGGCGTCCCGGCCGGAGCCTCGGCGCGCTTGCGGGTCCGGCGGGCCCGGACCGGCTTCTCGGCGACGGGCTCGGCGGCCGGAGCCGGAGCGGCCTCGGCCGTCGGCGCCTCGGCCGGCAGAACCGTCTCGGCCGCCTCGGCGGCCGCGCCCTGCGGGGTGCCCGCCGGGCGGGAGACCGCGCGGCGACGACGGCGCGGCGGCGCGGCGGACGCGCCCTCGCTGCCGGTCCCGGCGGTTTCGTTCGGTTCCGTCGCCGCGGTCTGCTGCGGATCGGTGTTATCGAGCATGCGGGTGGATCTCCCGTCAGGCCCCCGGGCTCCGCATCCGGGCACGGCACGGCACCGGTGGGCGGCCGGCATCGCGAGGATGCTCGGGCCGGACCCATTCACGGTGCCGCCGCGCGGACGCGAGGCCGCACAGGGGCTCGTAGTCTCGCTCGGCGCCCCACGCTCGGCGGGGTGTCGAAAGTCTTCTGGTCTGACCAGTCTTCTGAGGTTTTCCCAAGCTGCGCCGTCCCCCAACCCCGGGTGGCTCCCGGACCGGGTCCCGGGCCCACCGGCCGTCCTGGCCGGCAGGCCCCGGTTGGCAGGCCTGTGCTGCGACGACGCTCGCTCCCCTGGGGAGCCGCGGGAACCCTGGAGGACCATCGGGCCCAGTGAGTCACTGGACCCGGCCTCCGCCCGCTAGGCGGGCGCGGTAGCGCGCGGCCCGGCGCCCGGCTCCGAGCCGGCCTGGGCCGCGGCGCGGTCGAGCGCCAGCGGGTCGGTCACCGTGCCGGTCCCCTCGTCGAGCGGCCCCTGCGCCAGCCTGGTCACCTCTGCGGGGACCGGCGGCGCCAGGTCGGCCGTCGCACGGAGACCGGACAATACGTCGTCGGGTCGTACGGCGGGTGTGGCGTGTCGTACTACCAGGCGCAGTATCGCACAGGGACGGCCGGTCCGAACATCGCGGTCGGTTCCGGCCCCCGTGTCCGCACCGCCGTCGACCTGGGGCGGGACGACTTCGAGCGCCGCCACCGCGCCGCGCGCGTCGAAGACCCGCACGCCGTTCTTGGTGAGGCGTTCGACCTCGACCCGTTCCTCGGCCAGGAACCGCGCCGCCGCGCCGGCCGCCTGGTCCGGCTCGACGCCGTCCAGCCGGACCAGCCACTCGGAGGCCTCCAGGCGCTCCACGAAGTTCGGCGTGCGCACCTCGACCGCGTCGATCACGTCCAGACCGGCCGGCAGCGACTCGTCCAGCTGCGCCCGCAGCTGCTCGGGGTCGCGGACGGCGGCCAGGCCGATCTCCAGGTACTCCGCCTCGCTCGCCACCCCGGTGGGGGCCGCGTTGGCGTAGGAGACCTTCGGGTGCGGGGTGAAGCCGGCCGAATAGGCCATCGGAACGGCGGACCGGCGCAGGGCGCGCTCGAAGGCGCGCTGGAAGTCGCGGTGGCTGGTGAAGCGGAGCCGGCCGCGCTTGGTGTAGCGGAGACGAATCCGCTGCACCGTCGGCGCGGGCGGCGGACCGTCGGGCGTACGGCGTGCCAGGGTCGCTCAGTCCTTAGTCAGTTGTCCCCGTCCGACGTGGCGTGTTCCCGCCACTGTCCGGACTCTGTCACCTCAAAGGGTACGCGCCCCGCCGGCCCGCTCGCTCCGCCCCTGGTCAGCCGCACACAGACGACCCCCGACCGGAGCGTTCCGGCCGGGGGTCGCGGATGTGGCAACCGTCACGCGACGGCGACTACTTGTTGACGACCGTCAGCGGCAGCAGCTTCTTGCCGGTGGGGCCGATCTGGATGTCGAGGCCGAGCTGCGGACACACCCCGCAGTCGAAGCACGGCGTCCAGCGGCAGTCGTCGACCTCGACCTCCTCCAGCGCGTCCTGCCAGTCCTCCCAGAGCCAGTCCTTGTCGAGGCCGCTGTCCAGGTGGTCCCAGGGCAGCACCTCCTCGTAGGTGCGCTCGCGAGTGGTGTACCAGTCGACGTCGACGCCGGTGCCGGACAGGCCCTTGTCGGCGCAGGCGATCCAGCGGTCGTACGAGAAGTACTCGCGCCAACCGTCGAAGCGGCCGCCGTCCTCGTAGACCGCGCGGATGACCGCTCCGACCCGGCGGTCGCCGCGGGAGAGCAGGCCCTCGATGATGCCCGGCTTGCCGTCGTGGTAGCGGTAGCCGATGTTCTTGCCGTACTTGCGGTCGCCGCGGATGGAGTCGCGCAGCTTGGCCAGGCGGGCGTCGGTGGCCTCGGCGGACAGCTGCGGGGCCCACTGGAACGGGGTGTGCGGCTTGGGCACGAACCCGCCGATGGAGACGGTGCAGCGGATGTCGTTCTGACCGGTGACCTCGCGGCCCTTCTGGATGACGTTCTTCGCCATCTCGCCGATCTGGAGCACGTCCTCGTCGGTCTCGGTCGGCAGGCCGCACATGAAGTACAGCTTCACCTGGCGCCAGCCGTTGCCGTACGCGGTGGCGACGGTGCGGATCAGGTCCTCCTCCGACACCATCTTGTTGATCACCTTGCGCATGCGCTCGCTGCCGCCCTCGGGGGCGAAGGTGAGGCCCGAGCGGCGCCCGTTGCGGGACAGCTCGTTGGCGAGGTCGATGTTGAAGGCGTCGACGCGGGTGGACGGCAGCGACAGGCCGATCTTGTCCTCGGTGTAGCGGTCCGCCAGGCCCTTGGCGATCTCGCCGATCTCGGTGTGGTCGGCGCTGGACAGCGACAGCAGGCCGACCTCCTCGAAGCCGGTCGCCTTCAGTCCGCGGTCGACCATCTCGCCGATGCCGGTGATGCTTCGCTCCCGCACGGGGCGCGTGATCATGCCGGCCTGGCAGAAGCGGCAGCCGCGGGTGCAGCCGCGGAAGATCTCCACGGACATCCGCTCGTGGACCGTCTCCGCGAGCGGGACCAGCGGCTGCTTGGGGTACGGCCACTCGTCCAGGTCCATCACGGTGTGCTTGGACACCCGCCACGGCACGCCCGGGGCGTTCGGCACGACGCGGCCGATCCGGCCGTCGGCCAGGTACTCCACGTCGTAGAACTTCGGGACGTACACCCCGCCGGTGCGGGCCAGCCGCAGCAGCACCTCGTCGCGCCCGCCCGGGCGGCCCTCGGCCTTCCAGGCGCGGACGATCTCGGTGATGTCGAGCACGGCCTGCTCGCCGTCGCCGACCACCGCGCAGTCCAGGAAGTCCGCGATCGGCTCGGGGTTGAAGGCCGCGTGGCCGCCGGCCAGGACGATCGGGTCCTCGTCGGTGCGGTCCTTGGCCTCCAGCGGGATGCCGGCCAGGTCGAGCGCGGTCAGCATGTTGGTGTAGCCGAGCTCGGTGGAGAACGACAGGCCGAACACGTCGAAGGCCTTCACCGGGCGGTGGGCGTCGACGGTGAACTGCGGGACGCGGTGCTCGCGCATCAGCGCCTCGAGGTCCGGCCAGACGCTGTAGGTGCGCTCGGCGAGCACACCCTCGCGCTCGTTCAGCACCTCGTAGAGGATCATGACGCCCTGGTTGGGCAGGCCGACCTCGTAGGCGTCGGGGTACATCAGCGCCCAGCGGACGTCGCAGGCGTCCCAGTCCTTGACGGTCGAGTTGAGCTCGCCGCCGACGTACTGGATCGGCTTCTGGACGTGCGGGAGGAGGGCCTCCAGGCGTGGGAAGACCGATTCGACAGTCATGTACTAGGAACCCTTACGACGTGATTCGGTGCCGCGAGTCGGCACGGGAGGGGTGACCCTCAAGGGTAGCCCAATCCGGGGATCGGGCCGCCTGCCCCGGAGCACGGGCCCTCCGCGCTCCGGCGCGACCCGGTCGTCCGGCACCCGCCCCGGTACGCGCAGTGCGCGCCCGCCGCCCGGTGCCGTCCGCCGTTGACACGCCCGGACGGCCCGTGCGCTACTGACAGGGCTCCGCCAAGAACCCCTGTGCCCCTTCCGGACAAGGGAGTTGGGTCGTACGCTCGGCCCTCGTCGGAGTTCCCCCGGCGATGCCCTCTCCCGCCCCTCCCACACGGCCCCGTCCACCCTCACCAGGCCTGTCCCGTGTCCGCCCGGCCGCCGTCCCCGGCCCGCGGTGCCCCGTCCTCCGCCCGCACTCCGTGCCCGGCGGCGCACTCGCGCACCCGCGCGCCCGCGCCCCGGCGGCCGTACGAGCCCTACGACCGGCGCAAGGAGAACCATGACCGACACCGGTCGGCGGATCCGCCCCCTCCGGACCCTCGACGCCCGGCCGGCCCGCTACCCCTCGCCCGCCCAGGCCGAGTGCGCCGCCCGGCGGCTCGCCCTGCGCCACCCGGACCGCTGCCGGCTGCGCGAGGTGGGCCGTTCCCGGGCCGGACGCCCGCTGCTGCTGCTCTCCGTCGACCGCGGCCCGCGCACCGCGCTGGTGGTCGGCGGCCCGCACCCGAACGAACCGATCGGCACGGCCGGGGCGGTCCGGCTGGCCGAGCTGCTGCTGGACCGCCCGGCCCGCCCCGGTCTGTCCTGGCACCTGCTGCTCTGCCTGGACCCGGACGGCGCGGCGCTCAACGCCGGCTGGTTGGACGGACCGCTCACCATGCACCGCCACTACGAGCACTTCTTCCGCCCCGCCTTCGAGGAGCAGCCCGAGCTGCTGCCCGCCCCCGGCTCCGGCCGCCCGCCGATGCCGGAGAGCCTGGCGCTGACCGGTCTGATCGACGAGCTGCGCCCGTTCCTGCAGTGTTCGCTGCACGGGGTGGACTTCGGCGGGTCCTTCGTCCAGCTCACCGGCCCGGTCCCCGGGTTGTCCGAGCGCTTCGCCCGTTCCGCCGAGCGGGCCGGTCTCCCGCTCGACGTGGACTCCTACGACGCGATCGGCTGGGCCAGCCCCGCCCCCGGCACCTATCTGATGCCGACCCCGGGCAGCTCGGAGGCCTCCCGGGCGCTGCCGGACGAGCCTGAGCTGTCCACCTGGTCCTACGCGGCCCGGCACGGTGCGGTCAGCGCCGTCCTGGAGGTCCCGATGTGGGCCGTGGACGCGGTCGGCGACGCCCGCCCGCACCCGGCCGGGCCGCAGGCCCTCACCGCCGCCGCCCGTGACCTCACCGCGCGCGCCGAGGAACTGAC
This sequence comes from Kitasatospora sp. NPDC086791, assembly GCF_040685975.1. NCBI lineage: Bacteria > Bacillati > Actinomycetota > Actinomycetes > Kitasatosporales > Streptomycetaceae > Kitasatospora > Kitasatospora sp. NPDC086791. The sequence continues at coordinate 36,749 of NZ_JBFBOC010000048.1, forward strand.
CGCCCTGCTCGCCCGCGTCCCCGCGCACGGCCACGAGGCGTACGGCCCGCTGGTGCGCACCGCCGAGTTCAACCTGGCGGTGGCCCCGCGGGTGGCCGAGGAGTGGTTGGACCGCTGGCGCCCCGGGCCGCTCTCCTCCTCGCGGGTGACCACCGCCGGGCTGGTGGCGGCCCGGCTGCCTCTGCGGGTCGCGTCGATCCTGCTGCGTCTGCTCGCGGACGCCCGCGGCCCGGGTGCGGAGGCCGCCCGCGAGCGTGCCCGTGCCGTCGTCACGGACAGCCTGGACCGGCTGCGGCACCGTTTCGGGGCCCGCTGGGTGCCGGTGCAGGAGCAGCTGGCCCACCAGACCCGCGCCGTCCTCACCGCCGCCGACTGCCTGCTCCAGGCGAACTGACGCTTCGTCAGAAATGCTTCCGGGAAAGGAGATCAGCCCAGGCCCGGGCATGCGAAGGGGCCGGCCCGGGATTCCCCGGACCGGCCCCTTCGCACCGCTTCTCAGGCCGCTATCGGCCGCTGGCTCCGCACCGCCTGGAGCAGCCCGACCGCGACCCAGTTCGCGAACATCGAGGACCCGCCGTACGAGACGAACGGCAGCGGGATGCCGGCGACCGGCATGATCCCCAGGCACATCCCTATGTTCTCGAAGGCCTGGAAGGACAGCCAGGCGATGATCCCGGCCGCCACGATCGTGCCGTACAGGTCGGTCGCCTGCCGGGCGATCCGACAGGCCCGCCAGAGCACCACGCCGACCAGCAGGATGATCGCCAGTGCCCCGACGAAGCCGAGTTCCTCGCCCGCGACGGTGAACACGAAGTCGGTCTGCTGCTCCGGCACGAACTGCCCGGTGGTCTGCGTCCCGTGGAACAGTCCCTTGCCGGTCAGCCCGCCCGAGCCGATCGCGATCCGGGCCTGCGCGGTGTTGTAGCCGACGCCGTTCGGGTCCAGCTGCGGGTTGGCGAACGCGGCGAAGCGGTCGATCTGGTACTTGCTCAGCAGTCCGAACTTCCAGATCGCCACGCACCCGGCGGCGCCGGTCACCAGCAGCCCGAGGACCCAGCGGTTGGCGGCGCCCGAGCCGAGCAGGATGCCCAGCACGATGGCGGCCATCACCATCACCGAGCCGGCGTCGGGCATCAGCAGCACTATGCACATCGGCATCCCGGCCCAGACCAGGCCGCGGAACACGGCCCGGTGCGAGGGGAACTCCCGCTCCCCCGCGTCCACCTGGTCCGACAGCACGACCGCCATCGCCAGCACGATCGCGAGCTTGGCGAACTCGGCGGGCTGGATCGAGAAGCCGCCGCCGAGCTGGATCCAGGAGTGCGCGCCGTTGATGGTCGAGCCCAGCGGGCTGAGCGTCGCCAGCAGCAGCAGGATCACGCCGACGTACAGGAACGGCACGATGGTGCGGAAGCGGCGGCTCCCTATCGCTATCACCACGGAGCACAGCACCAGCCCGACCACGAAGTTGGTCAGGTGCCGGTACAGGAAGTACTGCGGGTCCCCGTGAGTGAGCGAGTCGCGCCCCCGGGTGGCCGACCAGACCAGCAGCGAGCTGCCGGCCGAGAGGGCCAGTGCGGCCAGCAGCAGTATCCAGTCCAGCCGCCAGAGCGGGGAGTCCTTGGCGAGGGCCTTGGGGACCCCGCCGCGCTGCGGGGCCAGCCGCAGCTGCCGGTAGGAGCCGTAGGAGGTCATGCCCGTCCCCTTCCCGGGCCGCGGCCGGGTTCGAGAGCGGCGTCGGCCGCGGTGTACGACGCCGGGCGGTCGGTCGGAGGTGTCTCGTCGAGGAAGGCCACCGCCGGGCCCGGGCCCGCGTCGAGCAGTGCCGGAGCCACGACGGGAACCGGAGCCGAAGCGGAAGCGGCCGTCTGGGCCGGCGCGGAAGTCGGCGCGGGCGCCGTGGCGCCCGGCACCGCCTGGTCGACGGAGTACGCGGCCGGCTTGATGATCGCGGTGCCGTCCGGGTTGAACTTCGGCAGCTCCGCCTGCGGGGCGGGCAGCAGCGCCTTGCCGTTGTCGATGGTGCCCTTGTCGTCCACGCCGTACAGCGCCTGGTAGATCCGGCGGACGGAGTCACCGGACCCGCCGGAGCCGGTGCCGCCCTGGCTGATCGTCATGATGATCGCGTAGTCCTTGCTGTACGTGGCCAGCCAGGAGGTGGTCTGCTTGCCCTCGACCTCGGCGGTGCCGGTCTTGGCGTGCAGCGCGATCTTGTCCTGCGGCCAGCCGGCCTGCGAGAACTTCCAGGCGGCGGTGCCGCTCTTGACGACGCCCTCGGTGGCCTGGTTGATGTAGCTCAGCAGCTTCTGGTCGCCGGGGAACTGGGCGTCCGCCTGCGGGGCGATCTCGCGGACGAGGTCCCCGCCCGGGCTTATCACCGCCTTGGCGATGGTCGGGCGGTAGAAGGTGCCGCCGTTGGCCAGCGCCGAGTAGATCCGGGCCATCTGGACCGGGGTGACGAGGGTGTCGCCCTGGCCGATCGCGAAGTTGACGGCGTCACCGGCGCGCATCTGGTAGCCGTCGACGCAGTTCTCCTTGGCGATCTGGTCGGAGAAGCTGTTGCCGCCCTTCTTCGCCTGGGCGCACCAGGCGTCCTTGTTGTTGTCGTAGAAGGACTGCTTCCACTGCCGGTCCGGCACCCGGCCGGTCACCTCGGACGGCAGGTCGATGCCGGTCTTGGCGCCGAGGCCGAACTGGTGGGCGGTCTTGAAGAACCAGTCGGCCGGGTCCTTCTTCGGCTTGATGCCGCCGTCCTTCACCCACTGATCGTTCGCCAGGCCGTAGAAGACGGTGTCGCAGGAGACTTCGAGCGCCTTCTCCAGCGAGATGGAGCCGAAGCTCTCGCTCTCGAAGTTCTTGAACTCGCGACCGCCGATGGTCATGCTCTTCGGGCACGGGTAGGTGCCGTCCAGCGAGTAGCCGGCCTGCACGGCGGCGGTGGTGGAGATGACCTTGAAGGTCGAGCCGGGGGCGGACTGACCCTGTATGGCGCGGTTGAGCAGCGGGAAGTTGGAGTCCTTGCTGGTCAGCGACTGGTAGTCCTTACCGCTGATGCCGCCCACCCAGAGGTTCGGGTCGTAGGTGGGGGCGCTCGCCATGGCGATGATCCGGCCGGTGTGCACGTCCATCACCACGGCGGCGCCGGAGTCGGCCTCGTAGTTGCGGTTGGTGACCTTGTCGAAGGTCTTCCGGGCGTCGGCGATGGCCTGCGCGAGGTTGTCCTCGACCACCTTCTGCACCCGGGCGTCGATGCTGGTGACCAGGTTGTCGCCGGTCTGCGGGGCGACGGCGCCGGCGGTGCCGATCACCCGGCCGAGGTTGTCCACCTCCAGCTTGGTGATGCCGGCGGTGCCGCGCAGGTCGCGGTCGTACACCGACTCCAGGCCGGCCCGGCCGATCTGGTCGGCCGGCAGGTAGCGGTCCAGGCCGGTCTTGCCGGCGGTCTTGCTGACCTCCTCGTCGGTGACCGGCGAGAGGTAGCCGAGGACCTGGGCCATGTTGGCGCCCTCGGCGCCGGTGTAGCGGCGTACGGCGGTGGGCTGCGCGGTGACCCCGGGGAAGTCCTCGCGGCGCTCCATCATCTGCATCGCCTGCTGGGTGGTCGCCTCCTTGGTGACCGGGATCGGCTGGTAGGGCGAACCGTTCCAGCAGGGCTGCGGCGTCTTGGCGTCGCAGAGCCGGACCTTCTCCTGCACGTCCTTGGCGGGCATCCCCAGCACGTCGGCCAGCCGGGTCAGCACCGCCTTGCCGCCGTCCTTCTGCTGCAGCAGGGAGGTGCGGCTGACCGAGACCACCAGCCGGGTCTCGTTGCCGGCCAGCACCCGCCCGGAGGCGTCCAGGATCTCGCCGCGGACGGCCGGCTCGACCACCTCGCGGATGTGGTTGCCGGTCGCCTTGGCGGTGTACTCCTTGGCGTTGCGGATCTGCAGGTACCACAGCCGCCCGCCGAGGGTGGCGAGCAGCGACAGCACCAGGATCTGCAGCACCACCAGACGGATCGTCACCCGCCGGGTACGGCCGGTCTCGGGGATGTTGCTCACGTCTCGTGCGCTCCAGGATGCGGGGAGGTCGGGAGGTCGGGGCCGGGCCGGTTACGGGCGGCGGGCGAAGCCGGGCACGCGCCGCTTCTTGTAGGACGGGCCGGAGGAGACCTCGCGGGTGGTGCGGTAGCGGGCCAGCGTGCCCAGGCCCGGGCCGCCCTGGTCGTCGTCGGCGGCGGCCACCGGGTCGCGTCCGAAGCGGCGGCCGAGCAGCATCACCAGCGGCACCACGAACGGGGCCAGCAGCAGGTCGTAGAGCAGGGCGCTGACCACCAGGCCGCCGAGGCCGACGTGCCGGGCGGCGGTGTCGCCGACCAGGGCGCCGACCATGGCGTAGAGCAGGGTGGAGGCGATCGCCGCGGCGCCCACCACGAGCAGCGCGCCGGCGACGGAGCGCTGGCGGCCGTGGTCGGGGCGCAGCAGTCCGGCGGCGTAACCCATCAGGCAGAGCACCAGGGCGTAGCGGCCGATCGCGTGGTCGGAGGGCGGTGCGAGGTCGGCGAGCAGGCCGGCCGCGAAGCCGACCAGGCAGCCGCCGGTGGGCCCGTAGACCATGGCCAGGCCGACCACGACGAGCAGCAGTATGTCCGGGGTGGCTCCCGGGAGCTGGAGCCGGCCGAAGACGCTGACCTGGAGGATCAGGCCGAGCAGGATCAGGCAGGCGGAGACGGGGATGCGGGCGAGGCGCATGGCTCAGTTCCCCCCAGTGGGCTTGGCGGGCGGGGCGGCGGGGGTCTGGCCCGGTCCCGGGGGCGGCGGCAGGACGGCGTCGCGCGGGTCGGCGCGGGGCGGTACGACCACCACGCCGATCAGGTCCAGCCGGGTGAACTGGACGAAGGGCTCGACCAGGACGGTCTTGGTCAGCTGTCCGGCGTTGGCCTGGACCTCGGTGACCTTGCCGACCGGGACGCCGGGTACGAACGGGCGGCCGCTCTGCGAGCCGAAGGTGACCAGCCGGTCACCGGCCTTGACCTGGGCCTTGCCGTTGAGCAGGGAGACCTTCATCGGGCTGTCGCCGCCGCCGGAGGCGAAGCCGATCTCGCCGCTGCCCTCCAGGCGGGTGCCGGCCGAGAAGCCGGGGTCGGAGGCGAGCAGCACGGTGGCGGTGGTGGGGGCGACGGTGGTGATCCGGCCGACCAGGCCCTGACCGTTGATCACGGTCATGTCGCGGGTGAGGCCGTCGTCGCTGCCGGCGTCGATGGTGATGGTCCAGGAGAAGCCCTGGGCCGGGCCGATCGCGATGACCTGGGCGGCCTTGACGGTGTATCCGCCGGCACCGGCGGTGCGCAGCAGGTCGTCCAGCTGCTTGGTGCGTCCGGCGGCCATGTCGGAGGAGGCGAGCTTCTGCCGCAGTTCCGTGTTCTCGCGGGCGAGCTGGTCGGTGCGGCCGCTGTGGGTGGCGGTGTCCCGGAAGGCCCGGACGGTGTCGGCGACCGGGTCGACGGCGGTGGCGGCGGCGCGTTCGACGGGTCCGAGGACGTCGGCGGCCGCGTGCCGGGCGGGGCCGAGCGGGGAATCCTCACCGCCCTTGATGTCCACGGTGATCAGCGCGAAGGCGACGGCCACCAGCAGGATGAGCAGTAGCCGGCTCTCTCGTGTGTCCCTCACGGTGCTGGTACTGCCCCTTCGTACCTGGCGGCCGCCCGGGCCGTGGGTACCGCTACTACGACGTCCTCGGTGAGGTCGGCGGCCCCGTCTGGACCCCCGAGCGGGAGACCCTCCGGT
>NZ_JBFBOC010000049.1:0-42283 GCF_040685975.1 Kitasatospora sp. NPDC086791
GGGACGCGAAGATCACGCAGATCTACGAGGGGACCAACCAGGTCCAGCGGATCGTGATGGCCCGCAACCTCCCGTAACCCCGCCCGACCTGTACGACCCGGCCTGACCCGCACCGGCCCGCACCGGCCCGCACCGGCCCGCACCGGCCCGTACCGGCCCGTACCGGCCTCGTCAGCCGAGCAACGCCGCCGCCTGCTCCCGCGCCTGCCGCAGCCAGTCGGTGCGCAGGGCGGCGGGCGAGTCGGTGACGGTGCGGAACACCGTGCGCCGTACGTCGGTGACGCCGACGTACGGCAGCACGCAGGCCGCCCAGATCCGTTCCAGCGGATCGCCGAACTCGTCGTGTTCGCGGGCCTCGGGCGTGTCCGAGGTATTCAGCACCAGGGCCCGCCCGGCCCGCAGCAGCCCGGTCGGTTCGCCGTCGGCGCTACCGAGCTTGTACGCGACGCCGGGGGCCAGCACCCGCTGCACCCAGCCGACCAGGACGGCGGGCGGCATGCCCCACCAGTTGGGGTGGATCAGCACGAGCGCGTCCAGAGTGGCCAACTCAGCTTGGTGGCGGGCGAGTTGGTGGTCGGTGGGGCACTCCGCCGGGTCCACCGTGCCGGTCTCCTCGGCGCTCAGCAGCGGCGGGAAGCCCTCCGCGTAGAGGTCGTGGGTCCGTACCTCGCAGCCGCGTTCCCGGAGTTCGTCCACCACGGCCCGGTACAGCGCGTGGTTGAAGCTGCCCGGCCGCGGATGTGCCAGGTAGACCCCGATCGTGATCATCGTCCGTTCCCCTCACACTGGTTGGCGATGGTGATGCTGCGGCCCGTGGCGGCGGTGGGGCCCCGGACCGTGACCGACGACGCGGTCGCCCGCGAGCACGCCGACGAGGTCCGGGGCGCGATGGACACCGTGCCGACGGGACGGGCCGGCCGCTCTTCCTCGGCCCGGCCCGTGTCGAGCGCCCGGCTAGGCGACCTCGGCGGACGGCTTTCTGGAGGACGGGTTCCCGGCGGACTGCTCGCTGGTGGACTGCTCTCCGGAGGACGGTTCTCCGGAGGCGGTCGCGATCACCTCGTCCAGCACCTCGCGCGAGCGCAGCAGGTCGTTGATCGTCCGGTCGATCCGCGCCCGCTCGGCGGTGAGCTCCTCGACCAGCAGCGGGGTGGCTGTCTCGCTCGGACCGCCGTCGGAGTCCCGCATGCAGGGGAGGATCTTGTAGATGGTGCGGCTGTGCAGCCCGGCCGCGAACAGCTCCTGGATGTGCACCACCCGGTCGACGGCGGCCTCCGAGTACTCCCGGTGGCCGCCGTCGGTGCGGCGGGCGGCCAGGAGGCCCTGCTGCTCGTAGTAGCGCAGCGAGCGTTCGCTCACGCCCGTCCGCCGGGCGAGTTCGCCGATCCGCATGCCGTCCACCCCGTCATCCGATCCGAGCCTCGAAGAGCCTTGCCGTGAAAGGGCCGTGCCTCGAAGGGCCGCGCCGCGATGGGACGTGAACCTGACACCGATGTTAGCTTCTCCGGTTCGGGCCTGGCTACGGACACGGACAACCCGGATAACACGGCGGTCCCGGCCCGTTCCTTGCCGGGGGTACCGCGCGGGAGACGGCCGCTCGTGCCATGATCCCTGCATGAGTTCCAACGTTTTCTTCGACATCACCATCAACGACGAGCCGGCCGGCCGCATCGTCTTCAAGCTGTTCGACGAGGTCGTCCCGAAGACGGCCCAGAACTTCCGCGAGCTGGCCACCGGCCAGAACGGCTACGGCTACGAGGGCTCCGGCTTCCACCGCGTGATCCCGTCCTTCATGCTGCAGGGCGGTGACTTCACCAACCACAACGGCACCGGCGGCAAGAGCATCTACGGCGCGAAGTTCGCGGACGAGAACTTCGAGCTGAAGCACGACCGCCCGGGCCTGCTGTCGATGGCCAACGCCGGCCGCAACACCAACGGCTCGCAGTTCTTCATCACCACCATCGTGACCGACTGGCTGGACGGCAAGCACGTCGTCTTCGGCGAGGTCGTCGAGGGCATGGACCTGGTGAAGAAGATCGAGTCGCTCGGCTCGCCGAGCGGTCGCACCTCGGCCTCGATCAAGATCGCCAAGTCCGGCGAGGTCAAGTAGTCGCCGCTGCCCCTGGCACGCGTGCCGCCCCGGAGTGGGACGTCGGATCCGCCGACCTCCCACTCCGGGGCGGTGGCGTTCGCGGCCCGCACCCGGGCGGCGCCCGGCCCCGGACGCCGGTCCTAAGCCGAAGGACCGATTGGCCGGGCGCCCCCGGCCCGGCTGGAATGGGCGAATGGATCACGACAAGGCGTACGAGGAGCTGGCACCCACCACACGGACGGCGTACCTGACGCGGATCGGCGTGCCGGACCCGGGGGAGCCGTCGGCGCGGGAGCTGGCCCGGCTGCAGGAGGCCCACCTCCGAGCCGTCCCCTTCGAGAACCTGAGCATCCACCTCGGCGAGCCGGTCGTCCTGGACGCGGCGGCCCTGGTGGCCAAGCTGGTGGACCGGCGGCGCGGCGGGTTCTGCTACGAACTGAACGGCGCCTTCGCCGAGTTGCTGCGCTCCCTGGGCTACCGGGTGAGCCTGCTGGCCGGCCGGGTCTTCAGCGGGGAGCACCCCGGCACGCCGTTCGACCACATGGCGATCCGGGTCGACCTGGACGAACCCTGGCTGGCCGACGTCGGCTTCGGCTGGTTCAGCCGGCTCCCGCTGCGCCTCGACGAGCGCGGTCCGCAGTCCGACCCGCACGGCACCTTCACCGTCGTCCCGCACGGCGCCCACGGCGAGCTGGACGTCCGGATGAACGGAGCCCCGCAGTACCGCCTGGACCCGCAGCCGTACGCGCTCGCGGACTTCGTCCCGACCTGCTGGTGGCGGAGCACCTCGCCGGACTCGCACTTCACCCGTACGACCGCCTGCTCCGGGCTCGCCGAGGACGGCGGCCGGACGACGATCAGCGGCACCCGGCTCATCCGCACCGCGCCCGACGGCACCCGCTCCGAGCGGCAGCTCACCGAGGCCGAGACGCTGACGGCCTACCGCGAGCACTTCGGCATCGTGCTCGACCGGCTGCCCGGCTGAGACCGGACGGGCGTGCGGTCGGGGCGGGGGAGGGCAGGGTATCCGGGTGCGCGACCGCCCGGGGGCTGAACCGCGCAATCGGGCCGGCCGTCGCCGCCGTCGACCTACGCTCTCCTCCTCCTCGGAAGCGGGCCGAGCCGCGACCGAACTCGACTTTCCGGCAAGGTGGTTCACCGATGATCGAGCAGATCGCCGATGACGGCGAGGTGACGTACGAGCAGGTGACGGTGGTCTCCCTGACCTCCTGCGAACCGGCCTCCGGCCAACCGGACTCCCGAGAACAGGCCTTCGGTGAACCGGCCTTCGGCGAACCGGCCGCCTCCCTCACGCCGGTCGGCCCGGCGCGGTTCGCGGTCCGGGTCGTCCGCGAGGGCATGACCGTCAAGCGGGTGGCGGGCTACTGGGTGCGCTGGGACGAGCGCCCGGACGAGGAGGAGATCCGCCACCACTCGCGCTGGATCGCCGACGAGGAGTACGTCCGGCCGGGCACCGGCAGCCTGGACGGCACGCTCGCCGTGACGGTCGCCGCGTACTGGTCGGACGGGGCGCGCGGCTTCTCCCGCCGCCCGAGCACGGAGACCGCGGTGATCTTCCGGCCCGGCGAGACCGAGCACCGACTGGTGCTGGAGCAGGCCGCGCCGCACCGCCCGGCGGCCCTGTCGGTGCAGCTGGCGAACGCCCGCTGGCTGGGCGGCGACGGGCAGCCGATCCACTACGGCTACGCGGGCGCGACCGAGGACGCGGGCGGCGAGGGGGAGTGGCTGGTCCGCTTCCCGGAGTGCGGCACGGGCCTGCTGCCGTACGCCGGTCAGACCGAGGCGGGATAGCCCGGACCCGGTGGAACGCGACCGCCTCCCGGACCGGGTGGCCCAGGAGGCGGTGGCGACGGCGGTGCCGGCGGTGGTGGACCGGGGCGGCGGCGGGCGGCGTCCGCTCACTCCGCAGCCGCAGCCGCAATCGCAGCCGTCACCCGACAGCCGCCGCTACTTGATGTCCGGCACCGCGGTGTCGTTCTTGAAGGCGTCGAAGACCTGCTTGGACTTGTTGGCGTCCCACAGCACGGCGGACTCGCCGGTCTTGGTCCGGTAGTCCGGGTTGCCGATCGGCACGGTCAGGCTCTTGCCGCTGCCGCCGTTGACGTCCTTCATGGCGAGGAAGAGCGAGCCGAGGTCGGTCAGCCCGCAGTCGTCGTCGACGATCAGGGTGCCGAGCGCCGAGTCGACCAGCGGGTAGAAGGTGAACGGGTCGAGCAGGTTGCCCGGGGAGGCGGCCTGGTGGGCGAGGGCGCCGAGGAACTTCTGCTGGTTGCGCATCCGGCCGAGGTCCTGGTCGGCCATCTGGTGGCGCTGGCGGACGAAGGCCAGGGCCTGCTTGCCGGTGAGGGTCTGGTCGCCGGCCTGGAGGTCGAGGCCGGAGTCCTTGTCCTTGACCGGCTGGTCGATCTTCATCTCCACGCCGCCGATCGAGTCGACGATGCCCACGAAGCCGGCGAAGCCGATCTCGGCGTAGTGGTCGATCCGGATGCCGGTGTTCTGCTCGACGGTCTGGACGAGCAGGCGTCCGCCGCCGGAGCCGAAGGCCGAGTTGATCTTCGCGGTGGTGCCCTTGACCGACTTGCCGTTGCTGCCGGCGTGCTCGGGGATCGGCACCCAGGAGTCGCGCGGGATGCTCATCAGGGTGTTCCCGTTCTCCCCGATGTGCAGGATCATCATCGAGTCGCTGCGCTTGCCCTCGGTGTCGTGCCCGGTGTGCAGGTCGTCCTGTTCGGAGTCGGTGAGGCCCTGGCGGCTGTCGGAGCCGACGATCAGCCAGTTGGTGCCCTTGCCCGCGGCCGGGCGGCCCGGGTAGTCGGCGAGCACGTTCTCGTGGTTGAGCTTGGAGTCCGCCCAGAACCAGGTCGAGACGGCGGTCAGCATGACGGCGATCAGCAGGCCGAACACCGACCACTTGACGATCCGCCGCCGCGGCCAGCGTCCGGCGGCCTGCGCACCGGCCGGCCGGGCACTGCCGGGGCCGCCGGGCCCGCCCGGACCACCGGAGCCGCCGGGGCCGCCGGGCCCACCCGGTCCACCCGGACGCCCGAGACCGGCCGGGCCGCCGGGCCGGACGCCCGGCGTGCCGGCCCCCTGCTGCGGGACGCCGCCGAGCCGCGACGGCTCCGGCTGCCCGGGCTGTGCCGGTGCGGACTGCCCCGGGCCGCGTGGGTTCAACGAGGCCGGCAGCGGCGGCTCGGCCGCCGCGCCGCCGCCTCCGTTGCCGCCGTACGGGTTCCCGCCGCCCCCCGGGCGGCCCTCCTGCCAGGTGTTCATGCCGTCGAGGATGCCCGACCCCGGTGGGGCTGACTCCCCCCGGGGGGCCTGCCAGGCCTCTTGTAGCCGTTTTGATGCACGTACCGGATCGTTCCGCCGAAAGGTCCGCGGCAAGGCCTGCGGCAAGGTCCGCGGCGGCCCCCGCGGCGACGTCCGCCGCGACCCCTGCCGCCCGGGCCCGCCGCAACGCCCGGACACCCGGCGTTCCAGAGGCTGAAACGTTTCTTGACCGGCCCGAACACGGCGTGTTTGCATTCCGGACATGGATCAGCGTTGGGCACTCACGCGTCGGCGGTACGTCGACCTGCGGCGCGGTGTGGCCTGTTCGCTCTGTCGCGGCTGACGCGCGCCCGTCGAATCCCGCACGTCCACCGACGTAGCGCCCCCGGTACCGGACCCCACTCCGGTGACCCCACCGCAGCGCCTCCCCCCGCTGCGCAGCGCCGCCCCGCTTCCAGCCAGAGGTGAACCCATGGCCGTCGTCCTGTCCGTTTCCGGCTCCCCGTCCGCCACCTCCCGCACCACCCGCCTGCTGCGCCACGTCGACGCGCGCCTGGCGGACCGCGGCCACCACGTCGTCCCCTTCGAGGCCCGCAGCCTGCCCGCGCACGCGCTGCTGTCGGGCGACTTCGACCACCCCGAGATCGTCGCCGTCACCGAGCTGTTCGCCCGCGCCGACGGCGTCGTCATCGGCACCCCCGTCTACAAGGCCGCCTACTCGGGCCTGCTGAAGGCCCTGCTCGACGTGCTCCCGCAGTACGCGCTCGCGGGCAAGACCGTCCTGCCGCTGGCCACCGGCGGCTCGCCCGCGCACGTCCTCGCGGTGGACTACGCGCTGCGCCCGGTGCTCAGCTCGATGGGCGCCGGCCACATCACCCAGGGCTGGTTCGTCCTCGACCGCCACGTCACCGCCCGCGAGGACGGGACGACCCTGCTGGAGCGCGAGACCGAGGGCCTGCTCGCCCCGGTCGTCGAGGGCTTCGCCACGGCCCTGGAGCGGCAGCCCGCTCCGGCGCTGTCCGGCTGCTGACCGGCGTTCACCGGCCGCTGACCGGCCCGGGCGACCAGCACCGCGGCCCGTACGGGGCGTCCCCGAGACGGGCCGCGGCGACCCCTAGGGGGAGGTGCCCCGCACCCCGCAGAACCTTGGTTGAGCCGCTTCATTCCGTCGGATGACGAGCCGTCCGCCGTCCGCTCCTAACGTGGTTCACACATCCCCACCACGCAGGAAACGGCCCGATCCGGCCGGGTCCGGCAGCCCGGTCCACCGGGAGGGTGGGGGTGACTCCCGGTCGAGGACTACCGCCAGCACCATGTCGCCAGGCGGGCGGACCCGTGAGGCTGGGGCAAACGGGTGAGCGCATCTTCCATAGGAGACTCCAGTGACGACGGCAGCAGCAGCCGTGTACGACCCCCAGCTTCCCGGCGGAGCCTCCGCCGTCGCCGCTTCGGCCCGTCAGGTCACCAAGGCGTACGGCTCGGGCGAGACCAAGGTCACCGCGCTCGACGCGGTCGACGTCGACATCCAGCGCGGCCGGTTCACCGCGATCATGGGCCCCTCGGGCTCCGGCAAGTCCACCCTGATGCACTGCCTGGCCGGGCTCGACACGGTCAGCAGCGGACGGATCTGGATCGGCGACACCGAGATCACCGGCCTGAAGGACAAACAGCTGACCAGACTGCGCCGGGACAAGATCGGCTTCATCTTCCAGGCGTTCAACCTGCTGCCGACCCTGAACGCGCTGGAGAACATCACGCTGCCGATGGACATCGCCGGCCGCAAGCCCGACCAGGCCTGGCTGGACCAGGTGGTGGAGACCGTCGGCCTGGCCGGCCGGCTCAAGCACCGCCCGACCCAGCTCTCCGGCGGCCAGCAGCAGCGCGTCGCGGTGGCCCGGGCGCTGGCCGCCCGCCCCGAGATCATCTTCGGCGACGAGCCCACCGGGAACCTGGACTCCCGGGCCGGCGCCGAGGTGCTGACCTTCCTGCGCCGCTCGGTGGACGAACTGGGCCAGACCATGGTGATGGTCACCCACGACCCGGTCGCCGCCGGCTACGCGGACCGCGTGCTCTTCCTCGCCGACGGCGTGCTCGTCGACGAGATGCACGCGCCCACCGCCGACTCCGTCCTCGAACGCATGCGCCGTTTCGACGGCAAGCGCACCAGCTGAGCGGCGGGACGACGACCATGCTGCTCAAGACCTCACTGCGGAGCTTCTTCGCCCACAAGGGCCGGATGGCGCTCTCGCTCATCGCCGTCGTGCTGTCGGTGGCCTTCGTCTCCGGCACCCTGGTGTTCTCCGACACCGCCACCAGCACCTTCGACAAACTGTTCGCCGCGACCGCCTCCGACGTCTCCGTCCAGCCGCCCAAGCCGGCCGAGGACGACGAGCAGCAGGCCGCCGTCAAGCCGCCGACCGTCCCGGTCGCGCTGGCCGAGCAGATCGCCGCGGTGCCCGGCGTGAAGAAGGCCGTCGGCCAGGTCATGGTCGGGAACGCGATCCTGATCGACCCGGCCACCAACAAGCTGGTCGGCCCGACCAGCGGCGCGCCCACCCTGGTCGGCAACTGGACCGACACCCCGCGCAACCCGCTCACCGTCACCTCCGGCCACGTACCGCAGAACTCCGGCGAGCTGGTGCTGGACGCGGACACCGCGAAGAAGGCCAAGCTCGGCCTCGGCGCCAGGATCCGGGTCGAGAACGCCGGCGGCAAGCACGACTTCACCATCGCCGGCATCGCCACCTTCACCGCCACCAACCCGGGCGCGGCGCTCGCCTTCCTGGACACCCCGACCGCCCAGCAGCTGCTGCTCGGCGAGCCGGCCTACACCTCCGTCGAGGCCTTCGGCGACGGCACCCGCAGCAACGACCGGCTCAAGGCCGACGCGGTGGCCAAGGTCGGCGGCGGCTACCAGGTCAAGACCGCGGCCGAGCAGAAGGAGGAGAGCACCAAGCAGATCGGCAGCGGGCTCGACTTCATGAAGTACGCGATGCTCGGCTTCGCCTTCGTCTCGGCGATCGTCGGCGGGTTCCTGATCATCAACACCTTCTCGATGCTGGTCGCCCAGCGCACCCGGGAGATCGGTCTGCTGCGCGCCGTCGGCGGCAGCCGCCGGCAGGTCAACCGCTCGGTGCTGGTCGAGGCGCTGATCCTGGGCGTGCTCGGCTCGACCCTCGGTGTCGCGGCCGGCTTGGGGGTCGCGCTCGGCCTGATCAAGCTGATGAACGCGATCGGCATGGACCTCAAGGCGGCCGACCTGCAGATCGGGCCGGACGTGTTCATCGCCGGCTACGCGCTCGGCATCGTGGTCACCCTGGTCGCGGCCTGGTTCCCGGCCCGCCGGGCGAGCCGGATCTCGCCGATGGCCGCCCTGCGCGACCACGGCACCCCGGCCGAGGGCCGCGCCAACCTGGTCCGTTCGGTCGTCGGCCTGCTGATGACGGCGGTCGGCGGCGGCGCGCTGGTGCTCGGCGCGCGGTCGGAGAAGGCGGCCACCGGCGGCCAGTACCTGGGCCTGGGCGTGGTGCTCACCCTGGTCGGCTTCGTGGTGCTCGGCCCGCTGCTGGCCTCGGCCATCGTCCGGGTGCTCGGCGCGGTGCTGCCGGCCCTGTTCGGCCCGTCCGGCAAGCTCGCCCAGCGCAACGCGATGCGCAACCCGCGCCGGACCGGCGCCACCGCCGCCGCGCTGATGATCGGCCTGGCACTGGTGATCGCCTCCTCGGTGTTCAGCTCCTCGGCGGTCACCTCGGCGAGCGCGCAGATCGACAAGTCGGTGGGCGTCGACTACATCATCTCGGGCGGCCGCGCCGAGGTCACCCAGGAGATGCTGGACATCGTGCGCCGGACCCCGGGGATCGACCACGTCACCACCCAGAAGGGCTTCCAGGCCGCCAAGGTCCAGCTGCCCGACGGGCAGAAGGCGAAGACCGGCCTGGACGCGGTGCCGCCCGCCTTCTTCGGCACCGACTTCCGGCCGACCGTCAAGTCCGGTGCGGTGGAGTCGATCGGGCGCGGCTCGCTGGGCATCGGCGAGGCCTTCGCCAAGGACCACGGCCTCAAGGTCGGCGACCAGGTGACCGTCGACTACGGCCGGGGCCGCACCCAGGTGCTGCCGGTCGGCGTGGTCTTCGCCAAGGGCGAGCTGTTCGGCAACGGCTCCTTCGTGGACATGGACACCATGGCCAAGGTGGTGCCGGCCGCCGAACAGCCGCCGGTGGACACGTTCTTCGCCAAGGCCGCCTCCGGCACCGACGTCGCCAAGACGCTGACCGCCCTGCAGGACGGGCTCAAGGAGTACCCGCAGCTGACCGTCAAGGACCAGGCCGGGTACAAGGAACTGGTGCAGTCCCAGATCAACACCCTGCTCTACCTGATCTACGGGCTGGTCGCCCTGTCGATCACGGTCGCGGTGCTCGGCGTGGTCAACACCCTGGCGCTGTCGGTGGTCGAGCGGACCCGGGAGATCGGCCTGCTGCGGGCGATCGGGCTCTCCCGCCGTCAGCTGCGCCGGATGATCCGGTTGGAGTCGGTGGTGATCGCGGTGTTCGGTGCCGTCCTCGGCACCGGGCTGGGCCTCGCCTGGGGCGTCACCGTGCAGGGCGTCCTGCGGGACCAGGGCCTCGCGACGCTCTCCATCCCCACCACCACGATCGCGATCACCCTGGTCTCCTCGGTGGTGATCGGCCTGGTCGCCGCCCTCGTCCCGGCCTTCCGGGCCGGACGGATGAACGTCCTCGCCGCCATCGCGACGGACTGATCCGGCGCCGGGGGGCGTCGGACCGGGGCCTGCGAACAGAGGCCGGGGAAGCAGGGGCCGGGTGCACACCGCACCCGGCCCCGCCGCGTGCGGCTCCGCCCCCGCGCCGCGTGCGGTCCGTCGGCGGCTGCCGGGCCCCTGCCGCGGGCGCTGTCCCGCCGCCGCCCCTGACGCGCGTTCAGCCTCCGAACGGCTGAGATGATCGTCCGATGTTCCCCTCGGACGCCCCGCCGCTGCCCAGCGCCGCGCCCCTCACCGTCGCGGCCGCCGTCCGCTGGCGCACCGCCCGGACGGCCTGGCGGCTGGACGGGCGCTGGCTCGCGCTGCTGCCGGTCGCGTTCGCGGTGCTGGCCACCGCCGTGGAACCCAGCGCCGCCCGGTGCAACGCCCAGGGCATCTGCCGGGAC
The DNA here is from genome assembly GCF_040685975.1 of Kitasatospora sp. NPDC086791. Classification (NCBI taxonomy): domain Bacteria; kingdom Bacillati; phylum Actinomycetota; class Actinomycetes; order Kitasatosporales; family Streptomycetaceae; genus Kitasatospora; species Kitasatospora sp. NPDC086791. Next base: position 10,553 of record NZ_JBFBOC010000049.1, read on the forward strand.
ACCTGGGGCTCGGCGCTGGCCGGCTGGTCGGTACTGGCCGAGGTGGTCCTGCTGGCCACCAGGATCCGGATCCGGGTGCTGGTCCCGCCCGTCGTCCTGGCCCTGCTCTGGTACCTCCCCGACGGCCTGCTCACCCCGCTCGCCCGCTGGTCGGCGGTGCTGCTCCACGTGCTGCTCACCGCCGTCCTGCTGGGCGCCGAGGCCGGCCGCCGCCGCGCCCGCCGGCAGCTGGACGAGCTGATGGCCCCGCCCGTCCCCTTCCCGTGGACGGCCGCCGGCGCGCCCACGCCCGTCCACCCCGGCGGCTCGCCGGTCCGGCGCGACGGCCCGCCCGCGCTGAGCCGTGTCCTCGGCATCCTGCTGCTCGTCGTCGCCGCGGCCTTCCCGCTGTACGGGCTCTGGGCGCAGGCCCGGACGGAGGCCGCCGCCGAGCAGGCCGTCCGGGTGACCGGCACCGCGGGCACGACCGACCGGGACGGCGTGCTGACCGTCCGCTTCCCGCCGCCCGGCGGCGGCCCCGACCGCACCGCCGCCCTGGACGTCTGGTGGCGGCGGCGGCCGCAGCCCGGCGAGCCCGTCCCGCTGCTGGTGGACGGCGACTCCGTCCGCGCCCTCGGCGACGACTACGACCTCTCCGGCCAGCTGAGCGCCGGCGGCCTGATCGCCCTGCCCGGCCTGGTGCTGCTCGGCTCGGCCGCCGTCGCCACCGCGCGCCGCGCCCGCCCGGCCTTCGCCGGCTCGGCCCCCGCGCTCGCCGTCCGGGTCCGCGCCGACGCCCGCGGCGACCTGCTGGTCCTGCCGCTGGACGGCCCGCCGGACGGTCCCGGGCTCTGGCGCCTGGTCGAGCGCGACCGGTACCGCTGGGCCCACCGAGGCGCCCCGGACGGGGAGGGCCCGGCCTGGGTGTCCGAGTTCGAGTCGACTGACGACGAGGACGCCGACTACCCCGACCCGCCGGTCGGCCCCGACCCGGACTACGGGGACGACGGGGACGAGGACGTCGACGAGGACGACGAGTTCGACGAGGACCCGGTCGACCGCGCCACCCCCGCCGAGGCCGCCGCCTGGCTGGCCCGCGCCGGCCGCAGCGTGCCCGCCGTGCTGTACCGCGGCCCCGACGGCCCCGACCACCAACTCCTCGTCCGCCCCGGCCTGTTGGACCACGACCCGAACTGGGTGGCGGCGGTGGTCGCCCCCGCCGCACGGGCCCCGCGGTTCAGCCGCCGCACCGAGCGCTACCGCGAGCGCGAACTCGCCGTCGCCGCGTTGACCGCCGAGACGGTGGCCGCCGCCCCCGCGGCCGGGCCGGACAGCGAGCCGGTGCCCGCCCGCCGCTGGGAGATGCCGGCACCGCTGCGGGCGGCGGCCGGGCCGGTGGCGGCGCTGCTGGTCGCCACCGCCGTGGTGCTGCTCGACGACGACGGCTGGTGGGAGAACCTGGTGCGGCCGCTCTGGATCGGCTCGACGGCGATCCTCGCCTGCGCCCAGACGCTGTCCTGGCAGATGGTGGCCGACCGCGACGGCCTGCGGGTGGCCACCGCGCTGCGCACCCGCAGCTTCCGGTGGGCGGAGATCAGCGCGGCGGCGGTGCACCGCGACCTGCTCACCATCCGGCTGCGCGGCGGCCGGGAGTTCTCCTTCGCCAGCCGCCCGGCGGTCTGGCTGGCCGGCCACTTCGGCGACCGGTACGACCCGGTGGCGCTGGCCCGGACGGTGGCCACCGCCGCGCACCGGCCCGACCTGCGGCCCGACCGCGCCCTGCCGGACCGGCTGGGCGGTCCGCAGCACCTGGTGAACCGGCTCTCGCTGGCCGGCTACGCGATGTTCACGGTGGTCCACTACCTGCTCTGAATCCGCACCGGCCCCCCACCGGACCGGCACCGGATCCCCACCGGCCCCGCACCGGACCCGTCCGGTCCGGGCCCGCGTCGACGGCGGAGCACGGTGTTCTTGATCACAGTGCCGGTGCCGGGCCGCGAGGTGCGCGCGGCGGCCCCGACCGGGACGAGACGAGGACGCGTCCGCACCGGTACGGTGGGCCCCGATGAACACCAAGGCTGCTGAGGAGCTGCCGGCTGTCTCCGTGATCATGCCGGTGCTCAACGAGGAACGTCACCTGCGCACGGCCGTCCGGCGCATCCTGGACCAGGAGTACCCGGGGCCGATGGAGGTGGTGATCGCCCTCGGTCCCTCCCGTGACCGCACCGACGAGATCGCCGCCGAGCTGGTCGCCGAGGACCCGCGGGTGCGGACGGTGGCGAACCCCACCGGCCGGACGCCCGCCGGGCTGAACGCCGCGATCCGGGGCTCCCGCCACCCGATAGTGGTGCGCGTGGACGGCCACGGCCTGCTCACCCCCGGCTACATCGCGACCGCGGTCCGGCTGCTGGGCGAGATGGAGGCCGCGAACGTCGGCGGCATCATGCACGCCGAGGGCGAGACCGAGTGGGAGAACGCGGTCGCCGCCGCGATGACCTCCAAGCTCGGCGTCGGCAACGCCGCCTTCCACACCGGAGGCCTGGCCGGCCCGGCGGACACCGTCTACCTCGGGGTGTTCCGGCGCGAGGTGCTGGAGAAGCTCGGCGGGTACAACGAGGAGTTCATCCGCGCCCAGGACTGGGAGCTGAACTACCGGATCCGCCAGGACGGCGGCCTGGTCTGGTTCACCCCGCAGCTCAAGGTGACGTACCGGCCGCGGCCCTCGGTGCGGGCACTGGCCAAGCAGTACAAGGACTACGGCCGCTGGCGCCGGGTCGTCACCCGCTACCACCGCGGCTCGGTCAACCTGCGCTACCTCGCCCCGCCGGCCGCGCTGCTGGCGGTCACCCTCGGGGTGGTGCTCGGCGCCGCCGTCCACCCGGCCTTCCTCGCGGTGCCCGGCGCCTACCTGCTGGGCATCGTCGGCGGTGCCGTGACCGAGGGCCGCGGGCTGTCCGCCAAGGCCAGGGCGATGCTGCCGGTGGCGTTCGCGACCATGCACCTCAGCTGGGGCTTCGGCTTCCTCACCTCGCCGCGGTCGCTGGCCCGCCGGGTGATCGCCAGCGTCGGCCCGTCCGCGGAGGACGTGCTCTCCAAGACCGGCTGACGCCCCGTCGCGCCCGCCGTCGTCGGTGCGCACGGGGCCCTCGGGCCGTTCCCGTTCCCGCTCCCGTTCCCGCTCCAGGAACCGGGCTCGGGAGCGGACCTATTTGGCGCAGAGGTCGGTGTCGTCCGCCTGCACCCGCTGGAGGTCCTCGGGCGCCTCGGTCGGCACCCCCGCCGCCGTGCCGGGCGCGGTCAGGGCGTCCTTGCCGAGCACCAGCTGCAGCCCGGCCTTCGGGTCCGTCCTCGGGTCCGCCTTCGCGGCCGGCCGGACGGCGTCGGCGGGCAGTCCGAGGGCGGCGGCCAGGGCACCGGCCGCGGCCTCCTGGCCGGGCTGGTAGGTCACCGTGCTGCTCGCGGCGACCGGGGCGTCGCTGCCGACGGCGGCCTTGGCGAAGCCCTTCGTCCGGAGCTTGTCGACGGTCGGACCGGACTGCCCGCGCTTGCCGCTGCCGTTGCGGACCGTCACCTGGACGTCCGTGGTGTCCACCGCCGGGGCGGTGGCGGCCGGCGTCGTCGGTGCGCCCGGGGTGGCGCCGTCGGGGGCGGGCGGGGTGGCGGTCCCGGTCAGCGAGCGGTCGCCGGCGATCATCGCGAACACCTGCTGGGCGTCCGGCTGCTTGAGGATCACCCGGTCCTTGTCCTTGGGGTCGTCCAGGACGGGCACGGTGGCGAAGGTGATGTTCTTGGTGTCCACCTTGCTGATGTCCAGCGCGAGGTTCTTGAGCTTGTCGACGCTGCCGATGCCGTCGTCCACGGTGAGTGCCTTGGTGGCGGCGTCCGCGAGCTTGTACAGCTTGGTCGGGCTGGTCAGGGTGTCGTCGCCCTTGATCTTGCGGATCATCGAGCTGATGAACTGCTGCTGCAACGGGATCCGGCTGAGGTCGCCGCCCATGCCGACGGCGTGCCGGGTGCGGACGAAGGCCAGCGCCTCCTCGCCCTGGACGACGTGCCGCCCCTTGGTCATCTTGAGGTGGGAGCCGGAGTCGTTGATGTCCTTGGCCGCGCAGACCTCGACCCCGCCGACGGCGGTGGAGAGCGTCTTCACCGCCTCGAAGTTGACCTGCACGAAGTGGTCGACCCGGATCCCGGTGTTCTTCTCGACGGTCTTCCAGGTGCAGCCGGCGTCGCGCCCGCCCTGGCCGAGGCTGTTGTTGAACATGTCCCGTGCCGTGCCCGGGATCGTCTTCCCCCGGGCGCTCCGGCACTCCGGGATCGGCACCATCAGGTCGCGCGGGAGGCTGACCACCGTCGCGTTGGAGCGGTCCTTGGAGAGGTGGAACAGCAGGGTGGTGTCGGCGTGCCCGGTGCTGCCCGCGTCGCCGTACTCCCGCCCGAGGCCCTCCCGGCTGTCGGTGCCGATCACCAGGATGTTCAGCGCCTCGCCGGCGGCCTTGGGGCGTTCGGCCTCGTCGCCCAGCTGGACCTTGACCGAGGTCAGGTTGCTGTTGAAGTGCTGGTACAGGTAGTACGCCCCGCCGCAGCCCGCGGCCATCACCAGGGCGCCGGTCCCGGCCGTCCACTTGAGGGCCCGTCGGCGCCGCTGCCGCTTGGCGATCGCGGCGGCCCGCCGGCGGCTGTCCCGGCGGCCCTCCCCGGCCGGCGCCTCGGGCGGTTCGGCGGCCCGGCGACGGCGCTGCCGGGGGACACCGGGCGCCGGGTCCACGCGGTACCGGCCGGTTTCCGGTTGCTCCTCGTGCACGGGGGTTCCCTACCTTCGACCGGTCACGGCTACGGCCCGCCCGTCCTGGTGGGCCGATCCGGACACAGTAGACGAGCCGGGTGAAGGAAACGTTCCGGGTGTGATCCTCATCATGGTTGAACAAAGCGGAGGTAAATTCCGTTCGCCGTCTTACCTGTTCCGGACGCACCCGCGCCGACCTGCGGCTTCGTGCGGCCCGGTTCCGCGGGCCCGCTCAGTGCTGCGAGCAGGCGTCCAGGTCGGCGGTGCGCCCCTCGAAGGTGGGCGAGGCACCCGCCGAGGGCGAAGCCGTCGCCGAAGCCGTCGCCGAAGCCGAAGCCGAAGCCGAAGCCGTGGCAGTCGCGATCGCGGCCTCGGTGGAGCCCGCGCTCGGACCCGCCCCCGCGCTCACGCCCGCGCCCGGCGCCGCCGCCGACCCGGGCGGCCGGACGGAGACCGGCCGGTCGTCCCGCAGCGCCGCGAACAGTTGGCCGGTCTGCGGCTGCACGAACTCGTCCCGGTCCGAGTCGTAGCGGTACGGGCGGCGCGGAGCGGTCAGGAACACCACGTTCGGGGTGGGGATGCCGCGCAGGTCCTGGGTGAGGTCGTACAGCGCGCCGAGCGAGGACAGCCCGCCGTCCGCCCGGACCGAGGAGGTCGCCGCGTCCAGCACGGGCCACAGCCGGGCCGGGTTCAGCAGCACCCCCTGCGACTCCACCTTGCGGATCAGCGCCGCCAGGAACTGCTGCTGACGGCCCATCCGCTGGGTGTCGCTGCCGTCCCCCAGGCTCTCCCGGGCCCGGACGTAGCCGAGCGCCTGCTCGCCGTGCAGGGTCTGCCGGCCGGCGGACAGGTCGAGCCTGGCGTCCTTGTCGTGGATCGGCTGCGGCACGCACACGTCGACCCCGCCGATCGCGTCCACGATGGTCTTGAAGCCGCTGAAGTCGACGATCACGTAGTGGTCGATCCGGATCCCGCTCAGCTGCTCGACGGTGCGGATCGAGCAGGCCGGGCCGCCGGTCTCGAAGGCCCAGTTGAACTGCATCAGCCCGGGCTTGCTGCGGGTGCCGTCCGGCTTCTCGCAGGCGGGCACGGTGACCATGACGTCGCGCGGGACGGAGACCGCCGTCGCACGCTTCCGGTCGGCGGCCAGGTGCAGCAGGATCGTGGTGTCCGAGCGCTGGGTGCCCGGCTCGCCGCCGTACGAGCCGTTCGCGCCGGAGCGGTCGTCGCTGCCGATCAGCAGGATGTTCTCGGCGCCCCGCGCGCCGGCGGTGCGGCTCGGCCGCTCGGCCTCCAGCTTGGCGAGCAGCCGGTCGGTGGCCGAGTCGGTCCGGATGTTGCCGTCCAGCTTGCGGTAGGCGACGTAGAGCAGGACCCCGGTGGCGACCAGTAGGAACGCGACGACGCCGGCGGTGACCATCAGCCACCGTCGGCGTCTGCGTCTGCGCGGGGGTCCGGCCCCGCCCGGGACGGCGTCCGCGGGGGGACCGTCCGCAGGGGGGCCGTCCGTCGGGGGAGTGGCGGTCGGGGGGTGCTCGGTGTCGTCCTCGGCCATGGCAGGGATCCCTACCCGCCCGGCCCGGGCCCGGGGGTCACCCGAGGCGCAGTGTCACCCGTTCGGATTCGATCCGCTTCTCCCACTGCTCGGCGCCCAGCGTCTGCGAGTTGCGGCACAGCACCACCGAGGCGCCGGCCGCCAGCGGTGCCAGCAGGCCGGCCTCCAGGCCCGCCCAGTCGTCGAAGGAGAGGGTGGACAGCACCCGGTCGCCGGGCTTCACCCCGAGGCGGACCGCGCCTTCCCGGGCCAGCGCGACGGTCTGCTCGCCCGTCAGCTTCAGCGGCAGCCCGTCCACCAGGGTCTCCAGTGCCTGCCCGTCCGGGGCGACGGGCGAGTACGGCGCGAAGCGGTCGCCCTGGCCGGGCACCTCGGCGGCGTAGTCGAGGAAGCCGTCCGGGCGCTGCGGGAAGCGGCCGCCGAGCGGACGCAGGGCGAGCGCCACCCGCTCGCCCTGGCAGGCCTGGGCGGCCGTCAGCCCGTCCGGGCCGCTGACCACCAGGTCGGTGGCGGCCGGGTCGCCGCCCGGCACCGCCGCCACCCCGACCGACCAGCAGGCGAGCAGCCAGACGGCGCTCTGCCAGTGGGCGGGCAGCAACAGCGCCGCCCGGTCGCCCGGGCCGGCGTTCAGCTCGTCCTGGAGGAGGTTGGCGGTCTTGGCCACCCAGTTGTCGAAGGTCCGGGCGGACAGCTCCACCCGTTCGCCGGTGGCATCGTCGTAGAAGGTCACCAGCGGGGCCGCGGGATCGACCGAAGGAGTGCCGCCGCGCAGGTATGCGTGCAGCAGCTCGACGGGGGTGCGGGCATCGGCAGCGAAAGGCGCAGTCATGGTGCGCCCCAGCCTACGGCCTTCGAGTGGGCGGCCGGGAGGGGCGGCCGAACGGGCGCGGGGCGGCGTGGCGCGCGCCCCGGTTTACGGCGACGATCCGATTCATGCGCCTCTCCCTGCCGGCCACCCTGCTCGCCGGCTGCACCGCGGCCCTGCTCCTCCAGCCCGCTGCCCCCGCCGCCGCCGATCCGTCGGGCCCACAGCGCCACGACTTCGCCGGCGGTGGCTCGACCACCTCGCTCCCGCTCCCCGCCGGTCACGGCCTCGCCCCGCGCGGCACCCGGCCGTTCGAACTCCTCGGAGTCGGCTGGGACGGCCCGTCGGACGCGCTCGCCGGCGCCGAGGTCCGGGTCCGGACCCGGGACGCGGACACCGGACGCTGGAGTGACTGGCGCCGACTGGAGGCCGACGGCGAGGACGGCCCCGACCACGCGCCGCACGGCGCCACCGCACCCCTGTGGACCGGCCGCAGCGACGGCGTCGCGGTCGACGTCCGGCCCGGCCCGGCCGGGCCGCCGCCCGGACTGCGGCTCGACCTGGTCGACCCCGGCCCGGGCGCCGCCGCACCGGCCGTCCGCGCCCTGCCCGCCGAGCCGCCCGGACCGGCCGACGGCCACCGGGCCCGGCGGCCGGCCATCGTCACCCGGGCGGGCTGGGGCGCCGACGAGTCACTGCGCGAGCCGGGCTCCGTCTACACCGGTCCGGTGCGGGTGGTCTTCGTCCACCACACCGCGACCGCCACCGACTACGCCTGCTCGGACGCGCCCCGGGTGATCAGGTCGATCCACCGGTACCACGTCAGGACCAGCGGCTGGCGGGACATCGGCTACAACTTCCTGGTCGACCGCTGCGGCACGGTCTACGAGGGCCGGGCCGGCGGCGTCGACCGGCCCGTCCACGGCGCCCACACCCTCGGCTTCAACACCGACTCGGCCGGCGTCGCCGCGATCGGCACCTACGTCGGCGACCAGCCGCCCCAGCCCCTGCTCGACGGCCTCGCCGCCGTCGCCGCCTGGAAGCTCGGCCTCGGCGGCCGGGCCGCCGACGGCCGCACCACGCTCACGTCCGGCACCGACGCCGGCCGCTACCCCCGGGGCACCGCCGTCGACTTCGACGCCGTCTCCGGCCACCGTGACGCCTTCGCCACGGAGTGCCCGGGCAACGCCCTGTACGCCCGGCTCCCCGCCCTGCGCGCGGCGGCGGTCCGCCTCCGGCCCCCGGCCTCCTGAGGCCCACGCCCCGCGCCCGCGCACCCCGGGTCCCGGCCCCGGAGGACGGCTCCGGCAGCCGCGTATCGTTCATATCCCCACGGGTGACGACGGCGGCGGAGGAGGCGACGGCAGTGGCGGGCGGGACGGACGGTACGGCCGGCGGCTCGGTGCGGCGCTGGCGGCCGGGCTTCCCGCTGGACGCGGCCCGGACCCTGCTGCCGCTGCGCCGCGGCCCGGCGGACCCGGCGTACCGGACCGCGGGGGACGGCGCCGTCTGGCGCGCCTCCCGCACCCCCGGGGGCGTCGGCACCCTGCGGGTGCTGTCGCGCCCCGCCGCGGGCGAGATCGAGGCGACCGCCTGGGGCCCGGGCGCGGACTGGCTGCTCGACCGCCTGCCCGCGCTCCTGGGCGCGGAGGACGAGCCGGAGGCGCTGGTGCTGCCGCCCGGTCCGCTGCGGGACGCCCAGCGCCGTACCGCCGGGGTACGGCTGACCCGGACCGGCCTGGTGCTGGAGTCGCTGGTCCCGGCGATCCTGGAGCAGAAGGTCACCACCGACGAGGCGTACCGCGCCTGGCGCACCCTGCTGCGGGACTTCGGCACCCCGGCGCCGGGCCCGGCCGAGGGCATGCGGGTGGCGCCGTCGGCCCGGGAGTGGGCGCTGATACCGAGCTGGGAGTGGCACCGGGCCGGCGTGGACCCGAAGCGGTCCGCGACCGTGATGCGGGCCGTCCGGCTGGCGCCGCGCCTGGAGGAGGCGTCGGCGATGGGCCACGAGGAGGCGTTCGCCCGCCTCACCGCCGTCCCGGGCATCGGCGTCTGGACGGCGGCCGAGACCCTGCAGCGCAGCAACGGCGACCCGGACGCGGTCTCGGTCGGCGACTTCCACCTGCCCGACCTGGTCGGCTGGGCGCTGGCCGGCCGGCCCCGCAGCGACGACGCCCAGATGCTCCTCCTGCTGGAGCCCTACCGGCCGCACCGTCACCGGGTCTGCCGCCTCCTGATGGCCACCGGTGCCCGCGCCCCGCGCTACGGCCCCCGCCTCAACCCCAACGACCACCGCCGCCGCTGACCGGCCGCCCCGTTCGTCGCGGGGCGGCGGCCACCGAGCCTGCGGCCGCTACCGGACCTCGATGAAGGCGGCGGCGTCGCGTTTCGGGCGTTCGCGCGGGGCTTCGGCGGGGCGGCCGACGGCGACGGCGCCCATCGGGTCCCAGCCGGCCGGCAGGTCCAGGGCGGCGCGCACGGTGTCGCGGCAGAACATGGTGGACGAGACCCACGCGGAGCCGTAGCCCTCGCCGGTGAGGGCGACGAGCAGGTTCTGCACGGCGGCGCCGGCCGCGACGGTGAACATCTCCCGTTCGGCGGCGGCGCGCCGGGCGTCGGGGTAGTCGTGCGCGCCGTCCGTCACCAGGCAGGGCACCACCAGGTACGGCGCGTCGCGCAGGACGTCGCCGCGGGCGGTGCGGCGGGCGATCTTCGCCTCGTCCCAGCCGTCGAGTTCGCGCAGGTCGCGCTGCCAGGCGGCGAGCATCGCGTCGAGCAGCCGGGTGCGGGTGTCGGGCGACTCCAGCAGCACGAACCGCCACGGCGTGGTGTGGTGCGGGGCGGGCGCGGTGACGGCGGCCGCGACGGCGCGGCGGACGGCGGCCGGGTCGACCGGCTCGGCGGTGAAGGAGCGGACGGTGCGCCGCAGGGTGACGGCCTGCCGCAGGGCCTCGGAGGTGCCGAGCCGGAACATGTCGTCCGCGGCGGGCCGGACCAGCGGCCGGGTGCCCTCGCCGTCCTCGGCGGTGACCAGCCGGCCCAGGCCGCGCACCACCGCCACCGGGACGTCGGTCGCCTTGCCCTTCACCAGGTCGGCGGCGGCGGCGAGTTCGTCGGCGGTCGCGGTGACGGTGAGCACCAGCTCGTTGCCGTGGCTGTCGGTGCGCCCGCGGTGGTCGTCCAGCACGGACAGCCCGGCGGCGCCGATCGCGACGTCGGTGAGCCCGGTGCGCCAGGGCCGCCCGAAGGTGTCGGTGACGACGACGGCCAGGCGGCGGCCGGTGAGCCGCTGCAGCCGGGCCCGCAGCGCGCGGGCCGAGGCGTCCGGGTCCTCGGGCAGCAGCAGCACGGTGCCGGGCGCCGTGTTGGAGGCGTCGACCCCGGCGGCGGCCATGACGAAGCCGTTGCGGTTCTCGACGATCCGGGCCGGTCCGCGCCGGGCGACGACCCGGACGGTCTCGGCGTCGATCGCGGCCTCGCGGTCGGCGGCCCGCAGCAGCCGGCCCTCGGCCTTGCTGACGATCTTCGAGGTGACCAGCAGGATGTCGCCGTCCAGGTACGTGCCGGCCTTGGCGATGAGCGCGGCGAGGTCGGCCCCGGCCTCGACCTCCGGGATCCCCTCGACCCCCAGGATCTCCAGCGCGGTCACCCGCGGACCTGCTCCGCCAGCGCCAGCGCCGCCCGCGCCATCTCGGCGGTGGCCTCGACGTCGGTCATCAGCAGCGGGACGGCCCGGCAGGCGATCCCGGCGGCCTCGACCGCGGCCACCGACGCCTCGTCAGCGGTGTCGACCAGCCAGCCGTCGATCAGCGCGGAGCCGTAGTCCAGCGCGACGGCCTCCGCGGTCGCCTCGACGCCGACGGCGGCGAGCACCTTGTCGGCCATGCCCCGCACCGGCGCCCCGCCGATGATCGGGGAGAGCCCGACGACCGGGGCCGGGGCGGCGGCGACGGCCTCCCGGATGCCGGGGACGGCGAGGATGGTGCCGATCGAGACGACCGGGTTGGAGGGCGGGAAGAGGATGACGTCGGCCCCGGCGATCGCCTCCAGCACGCCGGGCGCGGGCTTGGCGGTGTCGGCGCCGACCGGGATGATCGCCTCGGCGGTGACGGCGGCGTGCAGCCTGACCCAGTACTCCTGGAAGTGGATCGCCCGGGTGCCCTGCTCGTCGGTGATCCGCACGTGCGTCTCGACCCGGTCGTCGCTCATCGGCAGCAGCCGCACGCCGGGCTTCCAGCGCACGCACAGGGCCTCGGTCACCTGGCTGAGGCTGTACCCGGCGGTGAGCATCTGGCTGCGGACGAGGTGGGTGGCGAAGTCGCGGTCGCCGAGCCCGAACCACTCCGGGCCGACGCCGTACTCCTTCATCTCGGCCTTGATCGACCAGGTCTCGTCGGTCCGGCCCCAGCCCTGCTCCTCGTGGATGCCGCCGCCGAGGGTGTACATCACGGTGTCGAGGTCGGGACAGACCTTGAGTCCGTAGAGGTGGATGTCGTCGCCGGTGTTGCCGATGACGGTGATCTCGTCCTGCGGTCCGACCGCCGCGCGGAGTCCGCGCAGGAAGCGTGCTCCGCCGATTCCGCCTGCCAGTGCCACGATGCGCATGGGCTCATCCTGCCACGGTCCGACCGTCCGTCAGCGTGCCCTCAGTGCCGCTCGGACCGCGCCCGCGGCTGCTCCGCGGGCTGCTCGTCGTACTGCTCGCCGTACTGCTCCGCGGGCTGCTGGGCGTGCCGCTCGGGGACGGCGTGGCCGCCGTACTGGTTCATCTCGGTGAGGCCCGGGGTGTAGAGGTGGATGGAGACGGCGGGTTCGAGCGCGCCGTTGACCACCTCGTGCAGGTAGCCGGCGGAGAAGACCCTCCCCCAGCCTCCGGCCGGGGGGACCCCCATCCCGCCGGGCCGCAGGACGCGGGAGGACTCGCCGGCGTGCGTGAGGGAGCGTTCGATGAGTTCGCCCCGGACGACGGTCATCACGCCGGAGGAGTCGCCGTGGTCGTGGAAGCCGCTGCTCTGGCCGGGCAGCCAGCTGAGCAGCCAGACCTCGTAGCCCGGGCCGGTCTCCAGCCGGGCGTACCAGCGGGTCAGCGCGTCGTAGCGGACCAGCGGCTCCCAGCGGGCGCGGTCGGCGGCGATCTCGCGGACCAGCCGCGCGTACTCGGCGACGGTGGTGGGGTGGGCCGGCAGGTCGGTGCGGGCCAGGTGCGGGAAGGCGAGCGGGTCGCCGGCGATGGAGACGTCGCTGAGCCCGTCCGCCCAGCGCTGCCCGTCCACCGGACGGGGGGAGCGGGCGGCGGCGGGGCCGAGCCGGGTGAGCTTGTTGCGGTCGCGGTTCCGCCTGCGGACGCGGATCATGCGCACGGGAGTCGTCCTCGGAAGTGTCGGCTGGTTCGTCGGGATCAGCCGGATCCGGGATGTCCTGGGGCGGGAATCGCGGGCGGCCTCTGTGTTTCCTGGGGGCGGCGCGCGGTGGGACGCGGGCGCCTAGATACAGCAGGAACAGAGGCGACAACAAGAGTTCACGGCACGGCGGAGCGTGGAACCGCTCCGGGGGCTGGTGAACTCTGACATAGGGGAAAGGACACCGCATGCGCGGTGTCCGTGTCAAACCGGAGGGTGCGGCATTCGAGGGGGTTAGGTCCGGATCTTGCCCCGATGGGGTGATTCGTCACTCTCTATGTTTCGATGGGAAGATCGCCGGGAAGGCAGGCCGATGACCGGCCTGTGGTGGTGACCGAGCGTCACCTGGCCCATGGCTGCGGACGGTTCGGCGCTGCTCAGGGCCTTGTGGCGGAAGGTCCGTTGTGTCCGAATATGTACACTATTTGTAACGGCTTGGTGCCGGGGAGTGAATCCTGGCCCCAATACCAGAGCTCGGCTTGACTGGGCCAGAGTGACGCAACTGTAATTTCACTCGTGTCGTCAGCCGCACGAGGCAACGGCAACCACGGGGACGCCAAGTAGGGGCAGAGGAGGCGCGCCACATGAGCGAGCTCTTTGAGCTGTTGATCGGGGACGGCATCGCGGAGGACGAGGAGGAACTCGGTTGGCAGGAGCGCGCACTCTGCGCCCAGACCGACCCCGAGTCCTTCTTCCCCGAGAAGGGCGGCTCGACCCGCGAGGCCAAGAAGGTCTGCCTCGCCTGCGAGGTCCGCTCGGAGTGCCTGGAGTACGCCCTCGCCAATGACGAGCGCTTCGGCATCTGGGGCGGCCTCTCCGAGCGCGAGCGCCGTCGGCTCAAGAAGAGCGCGGTCTGACGGATCGGCCCCCGGCCCCCGCTGACCCTTCGACAACGACGGACAACCGCACAGCCGTACGGGCGCCTCACCGCGATGGTGGGGCGCTTTCGTGTTCCCGGCCCGCTCCCGCCGCCTCCCCGACCGGCTGCTCCACCGGCTCCGCGACCGGTTCCCCGAACAGCTCCCCGAACAGCTCCCCGAACAGCTCCCCGAACGGCTCCCCACCAGCTCCTTCACCGTCCCCGCACCGGCACCCCGGACGAAGCGTCCACCCGGAGCCGTTAGTGTGGTGCGCCATCCGGTTGCCGTTCACCGGCTGTGTCCACCGAGAACTGGGGCCCGCGCACTCGATGACCGTCTACAGCCACCAGAGCGGCTTCACCGCTTCCCGGCCGCCCGCCTACCCGCGCCACCTGGTCACCGCGGTGATCGTCTCGCACGACGGCGCCCGCTGGCTCCCGCAGGCGCTGGCGGGCCTGCTTGGCCAGGACCGCCAGGTCCAGCGCGTCCTCGCGGTCGACACCGGCTCCACCGACACCTCCCCGCAGCTGCTCGCCGACACCCTCGCCGAGTGGCTCCCCGAGAGCGGCCCGCTGATCCTCGGCCGCCGGGCCGGCTTCGGCACCGCCGTCGCCGAGGCGGTCTTCAACAGCCCGCCGCTGCGCCCCGAGGACCTGCCCTACCGGCTCGACCCCTCCGGCTACGACCCGGTCACCGGCGGCTGGGACGACTTCGGCGACCCGCTCGCCCAGGAGGACGACCTCGGCCGTGGCGGCCCGCGCGAGACCCAGCCGGTCGAGTGGCTCTGGCTGCTGCACGACGACTGCGAGCCGCAGACCGACGCGCTGCGCCGCCTGCTCCAGGTCGCCGACTCCACCCCCAGCGCCGCCGTGGTCGGCCCCAAGCTGCGCAGCTGGTACGACCGCCGCCAGCTGCTGGAGGTCGGCGTCACCATCGCCCGCTCCGGCCGCCGCTGGACCGGCCTCGACCGCCGCGAGCAGGACCAGGGCCAGCACGACCAGGTCCGCCCGGTGCTCGCCGTCTCCAGCGCCGGCATGCTGGTGCGCCGGGACGTCTTCGAGGAGCTCGGCGGCTTCGACAAGGCCCTCCCGCTGATGCGGGACGACACCGACTTCTGCTGGCGGGTCAACGCCGCCGGCCACCGCGTCGTGATCGCCCCCGACGCCGTGCTGCGGCACGCCGAGGCCGCCGGCCGCGAACGCCGTGCCATCGACTGCGCCTCCTCCCACCCGCACCGGGTGGACAAGGCCGGCGCCGTCTACACCCTGCTCGCCAACTGCCGGGGCGTGCTCTTCCCCTACGTCCTGCTGCGGCTGGTGCTCGGCACCCTGCTGCGGGCCGTCACCAACCTGCTCGGCAAGGACCCGCGCCAGGCCGTCGACGAGCTCGCCGGCCTCGGCCACGAACTCGTCCGCTTCCCCAGACTGCTGGCCGCGCGCAAACAGCGCGCCCGGACCAGGGCGGCGGACGCCCTGGACGACCGCACGCTCTTCCCGGCGCCCGGCGCCACCACCCGTCTGGCCGTCGAGGGCGTCGTCGGCTCGCTCGGGATAGGGGGCGGCGACGACACCGGCAGCCGGCACGGCTCGGCCGAGGCCGGTGGCGACGACGACTCCGAGGACCTGGTCGTCGAGCAGTTCGCGCTGATCAAGAAGCTCGCCCGGCGCCCGGCGCCGGTGCTGTTCGCGGCCCTGCTGGTGTTCGCCCTGATCGCCTGCCGCGGCCTGTTCGGCACCGGCGAGCTCTTCGGCGGCGCCCTGCTGCCCGCCTCCGACGGCGCGGGCGGCCTCTGGGCGATGTACGCGGACGCCTGGCACCCGATCGGCACCGGCTCCACCGCCGCCGCACCGCCGTACCTCGGTGTGCTCGCGGTGCTCTCCTGGCTGCTGTTCGACAACGCCGACCTCGCGCTCACCCTGCTCGTCGTGCTCACCGTCCCGCTGGCCGCGGTCAGCGCCTACCTGGTCTCCCGGCCACTGCTGGACTCCAAGCTGGTCCGCGCCTGGGCCAGCGCCACCTACGCGCTGCTGCCCGCCGCGACCGGCGCGCTCGCCCAGGGCCGGATCGGCACCGCCGTCCTCGCCGTGCTGCTGCCGCCGCTGGCCCGCGCCGCCGCGATCGCGGCCGGCCTCGGCATCCGGGACGAGAGCGCCGCCAAGGGCGCCCGCCCGGGCTGGCGGCCGGTCTGGATGGCCGTCCTGCTGCTCACCCTGGCCACCGCCTTCGTCCCGCTGACCTGGGCGCTCGCCGTTCCGCTGTGCCTCGCGATGCTGGTCGTCGCGGTGCTGCGCGGCGGTGCCTTCGGCTCCGGCGGTACGGCGCTGCGGCTGCTCGGCCTGCGCGTCCTGGTGATCCTCGCGGTCCCGGTCGCCGTGCTGGCCCCGTGGTCGCTCAAGGTGTTGTCGCACCCGCAGTCGCTGCTGCTGGAGGCCGGGCTGCCCGGCCTGCACGGCACCGGCGCGAGCGCGGCCGGGCTGCTGCTGGTCAACCCGGGTGGCGCGGGCGTGCCGCCGATCTGGCTCTCCGCGGGCGTCGTCCTCTCCGCGCTCGCGGCGCTGCTGCGCGCCGACCGCCGCCGCGCGGTGCTCGCCGCCTGGGGCGCGGCCGGTGCGGGCCTGGTCTTCTCGGTCGTGGTGGCGGGCGCCTCCGTCACCCCGGCCTCCGGCGGACCGGCGGTGCCCGCCTGGGCCGGCCCGGCCACCCTGATCGCCGGGATCGCCCTGCTGGCCGCGGCCGCGATCGGCGCCGACGGCGCCAACGCCCGCGTCGCCGGGATCGCCTTCGGCTGGCGCCAGCCGGTGGCCGCCCTGGTGGTGGCCGCCGCGGTGCTGGCCCCGCTGGGCACCGGCCTGTGGTGGGCGCTGACCGGCGCCGGCAAGCCGCTGCACCGGGCCGAGATCGGCCAGGTGCCCGCCTTCATCGCCGAGGAGGCCGGCACCACCGACCGGTCCCGCACGCTCGTCGTCACCGGCGAGAAGGGCGGCGGCGCCGTCCGCTACACCGTGGTGCGCGGCGCCGGTCTGACGCTCGGCCAGGCCGAGTCCACCGTCGACCCGGCGACCGGCACCCAGGACGGCCTGAACCGGATGGTCGGCAGCCTGCTGGCCGGCTCCGGCGCCGACCAGGCCAACGCCCTGGCCGGTTACGGCATCGCCTACGTGCTGGTCGAGCAGCCGGTGATCGACGTCTTCAGGGACGTCCTGGACACCACGCCCGGCCTGGTCAAGACCAACCAGGACAACGGCACCGCGCTCTGGCAGGTCAACGGCGCCCCCGCGGTCCGCGCGGTGATCACCAGCCCGGGCGCCAACCCGGTGGTCGTCCCGTCCGGGGCCCGCGACCTCGCCACCACCGTCCCGGCAGGTCCGGACGGTCGGGTGCTGCGGCTCGCCGAGCTCGCCGCCCCCGAGTGGAAGGCCACCGTGAACGGCGCCGCGCTGGAGCCCACCACGGTCGACGGCTGGGCGCAGGGCTTCAAGCTCCCGGCCGGCGGCGGCAAGCTGGCCGTCACCCGGGAGGACGGCTTCGCCCACACCGGCTGGATCTGGGCCCAGGTGCTGCTCGGCCTGACCATCCTGGTGCTGGCCCTGCCCGGCCGCCGCAACCACAACGACGACGACCTGCCCGAGGAGGTGGTGGCCGCCGCCGCGCTGGCCGCCGCCGCCCAGGCGCAGGCCCCCGCCCCCGGCAGCCGCCGGGCCCGCCGGATGGCCGAGCGCGGCGAGGGCGAGCCCGGCGCCGACGAGACCGGGGTGTACGAGGGCCGGCCGGGCGCCGTCCCGGCGCAGCCGGCCGGCGAACCGGTGACGGAGGCGGTCCAGGCGGCCGCCGCCGTCCAGGAGGCCGAGCCGTACACCGACCCGTACCAGACGTACCAGCAGGCCGACCCGTACAGCTACGACCAGTACGCGGCCCAGCAGCCGGTGGCCGCGCCGTACGGCGGCCAGGGGTACGAGAGCCGGGGCTACGACGGTCAGGGGTACGACGGCCGGCAGCCGCAGGCCTACCCCCAGCAGGGCTACGAGCAGCCGTACCCGTCGGAGCAGCAGCCGTACGGCTACGACGCGTACCAGCAGCCCGAGCACCAGCAGCCCTGGCTGCCGGGGCAGCCGCAGACCGAGCCCTACTACGACCCGAACGACCCCAACGGGACCGGCCGGTACCCGCACCAGCCCGGATCGGGGAGCTGACCCGCGATGAAGAAGCCCGCATTCAGGAAGAAGTCCGGCGCCGACGAGGCCTCCGAGCCCGCCGGGACCGCCTTCGCGCCGGAGCCGGCCGAGTCGGCCGACGCGGCCGAGCCGACCGGGAAGGGCCCGGCCGCCGGGCCCGGCCGGTTCGCCGGGAAGGCCGGCGGGACCAGGACCACGCCGTCCCTGCTCGCCGCCGCCGTGGTGCTCGCGGCGGTGTTCGGGATCGCCCAGGTGCGCCCGCCGGCCGCCCCGGCCACGGCGGACGCGGGAGCGGCCCCGACCACCGCGCAGGTCGAGCGGACCGGCGCGGTCTGCCCGCAGCCGCTGCAGAGCCTGACCGGCTCGACCACGCTCTCCGCCTACACCCCGCCCGGGACGGGCTCCGCCACCGGCGGCACCGGCTGGCTCTCCGACGCGTCCGCGCCCGCCGTGCCCGCCGCCCAGCCGTCCGGCACCCCCTCGGCCGCGGCCACCCCGACGGCCACCGCGCCCGCCACCCCTGCCCCGACCGGCTCGGGCGCCCCGACCGCCCAGGCCCAGGACAAGAACGCCGCGCCCGCGGACGCCCGGCTGACCCTGGCCAAGGCCGGCACCCCGGCCACCGGCCCGGCGGCCAACGGGGACACCGCGCCCGGCACCGGCGCGGTCGCCACCGGCGCCCTCGCCCCCGGTTTCACCGTCACCCAGACCACCGTGGTCACCGAGCAGCGCGGCCTCGGCCTGTCCGGCCTCACCTGCACCCCGGCCGGCACCGGCTTCTGGTTCGCCGGGGCCAGTACGGCCGGCGACCGGGTCGACTACCTGAGCCTGGTCAACACCGAGTCCTCCGCCGCCGTGGTCGACATCAAGCTGTACGGCGACAAGGGCCTGATCGAGAACGACGCCGCCAACGGCCTGACCGTCGCCCCCGGCAGCTCCCAGGCCGTCCTGCTGTCGACCCTCACCAAGGGCGCCGTCACCGACCTCGCCGTGCACGTGGTGGTCCGCTCCGGCCGGCTCGGCGCCGCGCTGCACGCCGCCGACGGCAACAAGGGCGCCGACTGGATCCCCGCCTCGGCCGCCCCGGCCGACACCCAGGTGTTGCCCGGTCTGCCCGCGGACACCACCTCCGCCCGCCTGGTGGTCTGGGCGCCGCCGGAGGACGACGCGGACCTGAAGATCCAGCTCTCCGGCAAGAACGGCTGGTTCACCCCGGCCGGCAACGAGTCGATCCACGTCAAGGCGGGCATGGTGGCCGCCGTCGACCTCGGCAAGGTCACCCGGGACGAGGTCGCCGGCCTGCGGGTGTCGCCCAGCGACCCCAAGCACCCCACCCCGGTCGTGGCCGGGCTGCGGGTCGACCGGGCGGCGGCCAACGGCAAGTCCGACGCGGCCTGGCTCACCGGCAGCAACCCGGTCGGCGCCCGCGCCACCGTCGCCGACAACCGGGCCGGCGGTTCCACGCTCTACCTGACCTCCGCCGGCGACGCCGCCACCGTCCGGGTCACCGCCTCGGCCGGCAGCGGCGGCGGCACCCCGGCCACCAAGGAGGTCCAGATCCCGGCCGGCGGCACGGTCGCCCTCCCGGCACCCGAGCCCGCCGGGCTGAACGGCGTCTTCGCGCTCACCGTGGAGACCGTCTCCGGCGGCCCGGTGGTCGCCGCCCGGATGCTCTCCATCCCCACCAAGGACGTGCCGATGTTCACCGTCCAGGCGCTGCGCGACGACCACAGCACCGTCAAGGTCCCGCAGGCCGCCCAGGACCCGGGCGTCGTCCTGCGCTGACCGTGCTGACGGCGCCGACCGCGCCTGGCACGCCGAAGGGGCGGCACCTCCCGGGTGCCGCCCCCGACCGGCTTGCCTCCGGCGGCCGACCCGGCCCCCTGCTCGGTCCTCGTCGCTCAGTCCTCGTCGTAGCGCGGGTCGATGGCGTCCGGCGAGAGCCCCAGCAGCTCGGCGACCTGCTCGATCAGGATCTCGTGCACCAGCGCCGCGCGGTCCTCCCGGGTCTTCGCCCGGATCTCCACCGGCCGCCGGTACACCACGATCTGGCTCTTGCGCCCCTGCCGGCCCGGCGACACCCGCCCCAGCGGCACGCCGTCCTCGACGTCGGCGCCGTCCGGCTCGTGCAGCGGCACCTCCTGGACGGCGAACTCCACCTCGATCAGCTGCGGCCAACGCCGCTCCAGCCGCTCCACCGACTCGCGCACGTAGTCGTCGAACAGTTCGGAGCGGGTGAGCGAGATCGGCACCTGTGGCGGCGCCAGCGGGCCGCGCAGCCCCCTGCCGTGCCGGTCGCGGTGCCGGGGGCGGCGCGCTGGGCCTGTCGATGACTGCGGTGCGGAGCTGTCCATATCACTGCCGAGAGTAGTCCTTGGACGGTCGGAAGTGGACCACTCCGACGGGGAATCACCCGGGGCGGCCGGTACGCGGCCCCGGCGCTCGGAGGCGACACGGCACACCCTCCGGGCAGGCGGTCTTCGCTCCCCGGCGGGGAGTGCGGTACCGTCCACCCTCGTGAGCTCTGTACGTCGTTGTTCGCGGACCGCGTGCGGCCGGCCGGCCGTCGCGACGCTGACGTACGTCTACGCGGATTCGACCGCCGTCCTGGGCCCGCTCGCCACCTACGCCGAGCCGCACTGCTACGACCTGTGCGCCGAGCACGCCGAGCGCCTCACCGCCCCGCGCGGCTGGGAGGTCGTCCGGCTCGCCGCCGAGGCCGGGCCGCTGCGCCGCAGCAGCGACGACCTGGAGGCCCTCGCCAACGCCGTGCGCGAGGCCGCCCGCCCGCAGACCCCCCGTCAGGGCCGCCCGTCCGAGGGCGATTCCACCGAGGGCAGCCGCCGCGGCCACCTCCGGGTGCTGCGCTCGCCCGACAACTGACGCCTCTCCCGGCACGGGGCGTTCGTCCGGCCCGGGTACGCTGCCGGTCTACCGCCACCGCGCCCGTCGACCGGGCGGGCGGTGGCCCGACACATCCCGACCGACCAGTACAGAGACCAGGGTGGAGCCGCAGTGCGCGACCTCAAGCAGCTCGTGAAGGCGTACGACGTCCGAGGCGTCGTCCCGGACCAGTGGGACGAGAGCCTGTCCCGGGCCTTCGGTGCCGCGTTCGTCCAGGTCACCGGCGCGTCCGCGATCGTGGTCGGCCACGACATGCGCCCCTCCTCCCCGTCGCTCAGCCTGGCCTTCGCCGAGGGTGCCGCGGCCTACGGCGCCGACGTGGTGCAGATCGGGCTCTGCTCGACCGACCAGCTCTACTACGCCAGCGGCAAGCTCGACCTGCCCGGCGCGATGTTCACCGCGAGCCACAACCCGGCCCAGTACAACGGCATCAAGCTGTGCCGGGCCGGCGCCGCCCCGGTCGGCCAGGACACCGGCCTGGCCGAGATCCGCGAGCTGGTCGAGTCCTGGACCGCCGAGGACGACACCGTCACGATCCCGGCCAAGGACGTGAAGCCCGGCGCGCTCTCCGCGCAGGAGACCCTGCGCGGCTACGCCGACCACCTGCTGGGCCTGGTCGACCTCACCGCGATCCGCCCGCTCAAGGTCGCGGTGGACGCCGGCAACGGCATGGGCGGCCACACCGTGCCGACCGTCTTCGACGGCCTGCCGATCGAGCTCGTCCCGATGTACTTCGAGCTGGACGGCACCTTCCCCAACCACGAGGCCAACCCGCTCGACCCGAAGAACCTGGTCGACCTGCAGGCCAAGGTCCGCGAGGTCGGCGCCGACGTGGGCCTGGCCTTCGACGGCGACGCCGACCGCTGCTTCGTGGTGGACGAGCGCGGCGAACCGGTCTCCCCGTCCGCGATCACCGCGCTGGTCGCCGCCCGCGAGATCGCCCGGGCCCAGGCCGCCGGCGAGGCCGAGCCGACGATCATCCACAACCTGATCACCTCCTGGACTGTCCCCGAGGTGGTCCGCGAGCTGGGCGCCAAGCCCGTGCGCACCCGGGTCGGCCACTCCTTCATCAAGCAGGAGATGGCCGTCACCGACGCCGTCTTCGGCGGCGAGCACTCCGCCCACTACTACTTCCGCGACTTCTGGCGCGCCGACACCGGCATGCTGGCCGCGCTGCACGTGCTGGCCGCGCTCGGCGGGCAGCCGGGCACGCTGTCCGAGCTCACCGCCGAGTACGACCGCTACGCGGCCTCCGGCGAGATCAACAGCACCGTCGCCGACCAGGCCGCCAGCACCGCCGCCGTCCGCGCCGCCTACGCGGGCCTGGAGGGCACCACCGTGGACGAGCTGGACGGCCTGACCGTGGCCGGCCAGGACTGGTGGTTCAACCTGCGCGCCTCCAACACCGAGCCGCTGCTGCGCCTGAACGTCGAGGCCAAGGACCCGGCGAGGATGGCCGAGCTGCGCGACGGCGTGCTCGCCGTCGTCCGCGGCTGAGCTCTGCCGCTGAGTGCCGCGGCCGCTGAGTGTCGCGGCTTCGGTCCGGCGCTGAGCTCCGCGGCTGAGCTCGGCGGCCCGAGTTCCGCGGCCGGGCTCCGCGGCCGGGCTCCGCGACCGGGTGAAGCGCGCCTGACCCGAGGCGCTCGTGCCCCGGCCGGTAGGGTTGCCTATCGGCCGGGGCACCTCCGTGCCACCACCGAACTATGGAGAGCCCCATGAAGCTCGAATCCTTCCTGCTGGAGATCCTGGTCTGCCCGCAGTGCCGGGCCGCGCTCGCCGAGGGCGGCACCGAGGAGCAGCCCGAGCTGGTCTGCACCGGCGCGGACTGCGGCCTCGCGTACCCCGTCCGCGACGGCATTCCGGTCCTCCTGGTGGACGAGGCCCGCCGCCCGGCCTGATCCTTGGGGCGAAGCCCCACCCCGCCAGCCGCCCAGGACCGCACCCGGAGGCCAGCCGCATGCTCGACGACACCCTGCTCGACGACCCGGCCGCCCTGCAGCGTGCCGATCAGGACCGCGCCCTGCTGGCCCTGGCCGGTGCCGGTGCCCGGGTCCGCACCGCGCTGCGGCAGGCCGACGCGGCCGGCCTCGACCGGCTGCGCCCGGACGGCCGACCGCGCGCCGTCCTGGTCGCCGGGCACGGCAGCGTGCTGACCGCGGCCGGGATGCTGACCGCGCTGGCCGGCACCGCGAGCCTGGTCGTCCCGCTGCCGCCGGCCGAGGTGACCGCCCCGCGCGCCGACCGGTCCGGCGCCCGACCCGCCTTCACCGCCGGGCTCGGCTGGCAACTGCCCGGCTGGGCCGGCCCGCTCGACCTGCTGGTGATCAGCTCCGCCGACGGCGGTGAGCAGGGCCTGGTCGCCCTCGCCGAGCAGGCCTACGCGCGCGGCTGCGCGATCGTCGTCACCGCCCCGGCGGGCAGTCCGCTGGCCGGGGCCGCCCTGCAGGTGCGCGCGCTGCCGCTGCCGTACGTCACCTCGGTGCTGCCCGAGGACGGCCGGCCCGCCGCCGCGGCCGCCGAGCCGGACCTGCCGCCCGAGGACCCGGCCGCGCTCTGGTCCCACCTCGCCCCGCTGCTGGCGCTGGCCCAGAAGATCGGCCTCACCCAGCTGCCGTACGACGTGCTGCCCGGCGTCGCCGACCTGCTGGACGCCACCGCCGTGCGCTGCCGCCCCGACGCCGCCGCGTACACCAACCCGGCGAAGGGCCTGGCCGCGCGGCTGGCCGGGACGGTTCCGCTGCTGTGGGCCGAGGGCCCGATCGCCGGGGCCGCCGCCGCCCGCTTCGCCGCCCAGCTGGCCGACCGGGCCGGCCGGCCCGCGCTGGCCGGGGAGCTGCCGCAGGTGCTCACCGCCCACCGCGGCATGTTCACCGGGCAGCTGGGGGCGGGCGCGGACCCGGACGACTTCTTCCGCGACCGGGTCGAGGAGCCGGACCCGCTGCACCTGCAGGTCCTGCTGCTGCGGCACGTCCCGGGCCCGGCCGGCGGATCGCCGGACGAGCAGGACGGCCCGGTCGAGGTGTCGGAGGAGGACGCGGGGCCGCGCAGCTTCGGCGTGACCCGGGCGCACCGGCTCGCCGCCGCGCACGACGTCCGGCTGACCGAGTACGCGAGCGCCCGGTCGGACGGGCTGCACGCCCTGGTCGACCTGGTCGCGCTGACCGACTTCGCCGCCGTCTACCTGGGCCTCGCCGCCGCACAGTCCTGAGACGGTCGACCGGGCCGGGTCGCGCGGCCGGTACGGTAAGCGATCGACGACGCCGACCGACCCGTGAGGACTTTCCAGGCATGAGCACCGAAGGCGGCACCAAGGCACTGGTGGCGGCGCTGTCCGCGAACCTGGCGATCGCGGCGGCCAAGTTCGCCGCCTTCGGCTTCACCGGTTCGTCCTCGATGCTGGCCGAGGGCGTGCACTCGGTGGCCGACTCCGGCAACCAGGTGCTGCTGCTGATCGGCGGCAAGCGGGCGCGCCGGGAGGCGGACGAGGAGCACCCGTTCGGGTACGGCCGCGAGCGCTACATCTACGCCTTCCTGGTGGCCATCGTGCTGTTCAGCGTCGGCGGCCTGTTCGCGATCTACGAGGGCTGGCACAAGGTCAACCACCCCGAGCCGCTGGACTCCTGGATCTGGGCGGTCGGCGTGCTGGTCTTCGCCATCGCGATGGAGGGCTGGTCCTTCCTGACCGCGATGCGGGAGTCGGCGAAGGTCAAGGGCGGCCGGAGCTGGGTGCAGTTCATCCGCACCGCCAAGGCGCCGGAGCTGCCGGTCGTGCTGCTGGAGGACACCGGCGCGCTGATCGGCCTGCTGCTCGCGCTGTTCGGCGTCTCGCTCACCGTGATCACCGGAGACGGCGTCTGGGACGGCATCGGCACCCTGTGCATCGGCGTCCTGCTGGTGGTGATCGCCGTGGTGCTCGCCATGGAGACCAAGTCGCTGCTGCTCGGCGAGTCCGCCGACAAGGACGCGGTGCGGCGGATCCGCGAGGCGCTGGTGGACGGCCGCTCCGTCACCCGGGTGATCCACATGCGGACCATGCACCTCGGTCCGGAGGAACTGCTGGTCGCCGCCAAGATCGGCGTCAACGCGCAGGACAGCGCGGCCCGGGTGGCGGAGGCGATCGACGCGGCGGAGGAGCGGGTCCGGGCCGCCGTCCCGATCGCGCGGGCGATCTACCTGGAGCCCGACGTCTACAGCGCCGAGAAGGCCGCGGCGGGCGCGGACCCGGCGGCCACGCCCGGCGGACCGGGCCCGGAGGCCGCGCACTGACGGCCTGGGGCGGGGCTGGAGCCCCGGTCGTGGCCGGGGCCGAAATCGGCCATCGGCAGACGGCCGACAGGGCCGTCGGTGTAGATTCGTCACCAGAGCCAGAACGTCGCTGCTGATGGCGGTCGATCGGTGGCCCGTGCCCGTGGGGTGTGCGCCGGTCGAGGGAGAGAGGTCCTCCGACGGTTTGTGCTGCGCACCAGGGCACCGGTCCGCCACCGCGGGATTCCGGTCGCCCAGGCGTGGCGTGCACCCGTACGTCCTGCCGCGCGCGACACACGCCCGGACCTTTGGCCCCACCCCCCCATCAGCGAGGAGCAGACGCATGTCGACCGACATCACCGGTGACTTCAAGGTCGCCGACCTTTCCCTGGCGCCGTTCGGCCGCAAGGAGATCCAGCTGGCCGAGCACGAGATGCCCGGCCTGATGTCCATCCGCGCCGAGTACGCCGAGTCGCAGCCGCTGGCCGGCGCCCGGATCACCGGCTCGCTGCACATGACGATCCAGACCGCCGTGCTGATCGAGACCCTGACGGCGCTCGGTGCCGAGGTCCGCTGGTGCTCCTGCAACATCTTCTCCACCCAGGACCACGCGGCCGCCGCCATCGCCGTCGGCCCGGAGGGCACCCCGGAGAACCCGCAGGGCGTGCCGGTCTTCGCCTGGAAGGGCGAGACCCTGGAGGAGTACTGGTGGTGCACCGAGCAGGCCCTGACCTGGCCTGACGGCAAGACCCCGAACATGATCCTGGACGACGGCGGCGACGCCACCCTGCTGATCCACAAGGGTGTCGAGTTCGAGAAGGCCGGTGCCGCGCCGGACCCGTCCACCGCGGACAACGACGAGTTCCGGATCATCCTGGAGCTGCTCAACCGCACCCTGAAGGACACCCCGAACAAGTGGACCGAGGTCGCCGCCACCATCAAGGGCGTGACCGAGGAGACCACCACCGGTGTCCACCGCCTGTACGAGATGCACCGTGACGGCCAGCTGCTGTTCCCGGCCATCAACGTCAACGACTCGGTCACCAAGTCGAAGTTCGACAACAAGTACGGCTGCCGCCACTCGCTCATCGACGGCATCAACCGCGCCACCGACGTCCTGATCGGCGGCAAGGTCGCGGTCGTCTGCGGCTACGGCGACGTCGGCAAGGGCTGCGCCGAGTCGCTGCGCGGCCAGGGCGCCCGCGTCATCGTCACCGAGATCGACCCGATCTGCGCGCTCCAGGCGGCGATGGACGGCTACCAGGTCGCCACCCTCGAGGACGTCGTCGAGACCGCCGACATCTTCATCACCACCACCGGCAACAAGGACATCATCCTGGCCTCCCACATGGCGCGGATGAAGCACCAGGCCATCGTCGGCAACATCGGCCACTTCGACAACGAGATCGACATGGCCGGCCTGGCGCAGCTGCCGGGTGTCGTGAAGACCGAGGTCAAGCCGCAGGTCCACGAGTGGCGCAAGGAGGACGGCCGCACCATCATCGTCCTCTCCGAGGGCCGCCTGCTGAACCTGGGCAACGCGACCGGCCACCCGTCCTTCGTGATGTCCAACTCCTTCGCCAACCAGACGATCGCCCAGATCGAGCTGTTCACGAAGACCGAGCAGTACCCGATCGGCGTCTACGTGCTGCCGAAGCACCTGGACGAGAAGGTCGCCCGCCTGCACCTCGACGCGCTGGGCGTGAAGCTGACCACCCTGACCCAGGACCAGGCCGACTACATCGGCGTTCCGGTCGAGGGCCCGTACAAGTCGGAGCAGTACCGCTACTGACCCGTCAGTGGCCGTACGCCGGTGGCCGGCACCCCGTCCAGGGGTGCCGGCCACCGGCGCGTCCGGCCGGTGTCAGCGCATGACGTCGGTCGTCCAGGTGCTCGCGTCCACGCCGAGCGCCGTGGTGTGGGCGAGCATCCACGGCAGTCCGCCGAGCCGCTCCAGCGAGGGCGGCAGGTCGGCCCCGGCCCCGACGCACACCTGCACCCCGTTGCCCACGGAGCACAGCGGCGCATTCGGGCCGGTCTGCGGCGACCCGTCCTTGCCGGTCGGTGATGCCGGGGCCCCCGGGGCGGCCGGCTTCACGGTGAACCAGACGTTCCGGCTCTCCGCCTGGAGCATCAGCCACATGCTCCACGCGCCCTTGCCGTCCGAACCCGGACGGCTCAGCTGGACGTTGGTGGCCTCGAAGGCCTCGGGCAGTCCGCTGAACCGGACCGGCAGCGGGACGTCCCACGTGCCGTACCCGACCCCGGCGGCCACGTCGTGCAGGACCTCCCGCGAGATGTCCGCCGGCCGGCCGCCGGAGCCCGAGAGCTCCGCCCAGCCGCCCGAGGGCGTCAGCCACCGCAGGGTGGGCTTGTCGTACGGCGGCGCGTCGGAGACCACCCAGTAGGCGGTCCGGCCGCCGACCGGCTCGGCCGCCTCCGTGCGGACGGTGCTGCCGGGTGGCCCGGTCATCGGGGGCTGGGACCCGGCCGGGAGCTGCGAGAGCCGCAGGCTCGGGGCGTTCTCGCCCCGGCCGCTCGCCAGCGAGTCGACGCCGTGGAAGCCGGTCTGGTAGCTGACGCCGTTCTCGCCGCCGGCCCACTCCGGCAGCCGGCCGAACCGGAGCTCGGGGGTCAGCGGGTCGGCCCCGGTCCGGTCCGGTGCTGCGGTCGGGGTGGGGGTGACCGTCGGGGCCGCGGTGGTGGCCACCGCGGGCACGGCCGGTCGTAGGGGTGCGGCGGTGCCGTTGCCCGGGAGCAGGAGCGTGCCGCCGGTCACCACCGCGGCCGTCGCGGCCGCGACGGCGCCGGTCACGGCCAGCTTGCGACGGCGCAGCCGGGCCGCGCCCTCGGCCATGGACCGGCCGGCGTCGAAGCCCGCCGGCGGCGCCGGTTCGTCGGCCAGGTCCGTCATTCGGGTGGCCAGGTCGTGGGGATCGGCAGTAGTCATGACATCCTCTCGGCGACGGCGGGACGGGCGGTGAGGCTGCCGCGCAGGGCGTCCAGCGCGCGAGAGCTCTGGCTCTTGACGTTGCCGGAAGAACACCCCAGGGCCTCGGCGGCCTGCTCGATGGACAGGTCGCAGTAGTAGCGGAGCACCACCGTGGCCCGCTGGCGGGGCGGGAGGGCGGAGAGGGCCCGGCGCAGGTCGAGCGAGGCGTCCAGGTCGACGCCGCCCGCCACCGTGTCCGGCTCGGCCCCCGCACGGACGGTGCGCCGCCACCACGGGGAGCGCTGCTCGGCCAGGAAGGTGTTCACCAGGATCCGCCGGGCGTAGCCGTCCCGGTTCTCCACCCGCGCCATCCTCGCCCAGTTCACGTACAGCTTGGTGATCGTCTCCTGCACCAGGTCGTCGGCCCGGTGCCAGTCCCCGCACAGCAGATACGCGACCTTCCGCAGCCAGCCGCTCCTGGAGGCCACGTACTCCGTGAACTCCTCGTCGCGCGTTTGCTTCGCCATCCGCACCCCCTCTCGTCGCTGCGGCGGCACCGGTCCGGCGCCGTCCACACCCCTAATGCGCGGGCGACCGGAGAAGGTTGCACGCGAGACGCACACGTAGGCTTCCGGGCATGCCCAATGGCCGTTACTCGCTCCACGACACGCACGACCACGTCCTGCTCGGCGAGGAGCGCTTCAGCTGCGCCCCCGGGGCGGCCGGGTGGCGGTACGTCTCCAAGACCTACGCACCGGACGGCCGGGTGATCGGCAGCGTCGACCTCACGCTGGACTCGCGGGCCCGGCCGCTGCGGATGGAGCTGCGGGCCGGAGGCTGGCAGGTGCGCGGCGGGGCCGTGGACGGCGTGGCCTGGGTCCGGACCGACGCGGCCGACCCCCGTGGCGAACACGCGGTGGAGGGGCACGACCGGGCGCACGCCTTCACCGGCGGCTCGCCGGGCTTCCTGGTCGCCACCGCCCGGCTGCTGCGGCTGCGGCAAGGGGCGAGCGCGCGGGTGCGGCTGGTGGCGTTCACCGAGCCGGTGCTGGCGCCGCGCACCCTCGACCAGGGGTGGCTGCTGGAGGGCGTCGACACGCACGAGACGGACTCGGGGCCGCTGCTGGTCGAGCGCTACCAGGTCGCGGACCTGGAGACGGGGGAGCAGCAGGTCGTGCACCTGGCGGGGGACGTGGTGCTGGCGGCGGGCGGGATCGAGCTGGAGGAGCTGGAGTCGCCGCCGAACGCCTGGCGGGTGGGGGACGACATCGGGGACGCCGAGGAGTAGTCGGGGACGACGAGGAGTAGTGGGTGGGCGGCCTTCGCGGGTGCCGGGGTATCGGGGTGCTCGGGGTGCTCGGTGCCGGGTGGTGGGGCGGCGGAGGTCAGGACGGCGGGGCGAAGCCGGTGCCGGCGGCGGGCTTGTCGAAGGACGGGGTCGGCGGAGTGGTCGGCAGCGGCGGGGCGGTCGGCACGGGGGCGTCCGGTGCGGGCGCGGTCGGGACGCCGAGGACCCGGAGGGGTCGGCCGTCGGCCGTGGTGGGCACCGGACCGGAGGCCGGGCGGGGTGCGGGCACCTGCACGGGGACCGGCCCGGCCGCCCGCAGCCGCTCCTGGGCGCGCAGCCACTCCCGTCGCTGGCGCTCGGTGAGCACCGCGCCCAGGTACGCCGCCGGGTGCAGTCCCGGGGGCATCGGGTGGCCGATCCGGGCGGACAGGTCCGAGGCCAGCCCGGCGGTCATCCGGTCCATCACCACTGGATCCAACTGCCCCACCCTGCCGAGCAGTTGGCGGATAGCGAGCCAGAGCGGCTCCGGCACTGCGGAGAAGTCCATCGCGACCAGCTCGCGGCCCATCGTCTGCAGCAGGTGCGGGTGCACCGGCGGCAGCGGGGTGGCGGAGCCGCCCGCACCCGGGGTGCGCTCGCGGACGACGACCGTCCCGGCGAAGACGTCGCCGAGCCGCTTGCCCTCCGAGTTCACCGCCGAGGTGATCACGGCGGCGGAGCCGGTCAGCACGATCAGCTCGAAGAATCCGACCAACCCGCGCACCAGCGAATGCCGGAAGCGCACCGGGCCGCCGTCGACGCGCACCACCCGAAGGCCGAGCGCGGCCTTGCCGAGCGAGCGTCCGTGGGTGAGGGTCTCGACCATCACCGGGACGCCCACCAGGAAGAACACTGTCAGGCCGATCATGGTGGCCGCCAGGGCCGCACCGTCGAGACCGACCAGGGCGACGCTCAGCAGCAGCGTGACCACCAACAGGGCGGCGAACTCCACGAGCAGGTCGAGCACGATCGCCAGTGCCCGGCTCGGAAGCTTCGCCGTCTGCAGGCCGAGGACGACCGCCTCACCCGTCACCAGGTCGCTCAATACACCTGTCCGTTCACGCTCTTGGAGCCCGTACGGCTCGCCCGGGGGATCCGGAACCGCCAGGGGCGGCAACGCCGGGGGAGGGGAAACGGCCCGGATCGGCCCCCCACGCCGCGCTCTCCGCTGTCTGATCCGCAGCCGCCAACATACGGGGCCCAACGGGCGCACGGGAAGTGAGATCCCGGGGGCCGCGCCGCGGGCCCCTGCTGGCATGCTGGGCCGCACGTGTCCGTACGCACCTGCCGGCCTGTTCGCCCGCCCGCGCACGTACGTCCGCGCCCACCGCCGATCATGGAGCCGCCGAATGGACCTGGACGTCTTCGTCGCCACCCACCAGGGGGAGTGGGCCCGGCTGGACGCCCTCGCCCGTCGGCGCCGGCTCGGCGGCGAGGAGGTGGACGAGCTGGTCACCCTCTACCAGCGCACCACCGGCCACCTCGCCAAGGTCCAGGCCGCCGCGCCCGACCCGGCCCTGCTGAGCCGCCTGACCGGCCTGGTCTCGCGCGCCCGCAGCGCGGTGACCGGCTCCCGCACCAACGGCTGGCAGGACGTCGCCCGCTACTACACGGTGAGCTTCCCGGCCGCGCTCTACCGAGCCCGCCGCTGGTGGGTGCCGGTCGCGATCGTCTCGCTGCTCGCCACCGCGTTGCTCGCGTGGTGGATGGCCACCCACCCGGAGGTCCGCAACAGCCTCATCACCCCCGACCGCCTGCGGGAGCTGACCCGCCCCGGCGGGCAGTACGAGGCGTACTACTCGGACCGGCCGGCCGGCTCCTTCGCGGCACAGGTCTGGACGAACAACGCCTGGATCGCCGTGCAGTGCCTGCTGTACGGGATCGCGCTGGGCATCCCGGTGCTCTACGTGATGTGGACCAACGTGGTGAACCTCGGCATCGGCATCGGGCTGATGGCCTCCGCCGGGCGCCTCGACGTCTTCCTCGGCCTGCTCATCCCGCACGGCCTGCTCGAACTGACCGCGGTCTTCGTGGCCGGCGGCCTCGGCCTGCGCCTCGGCTGGACCGTCATCGACCCCGGTCCGCGCACGCGCGGGGTGGCGCTGGCGGAGCAGGGACGCTCGATCATCGGAATGTCGATGGGCCTCGCGACGGTGCTGGCGGTCTCCGGCGTCCTCGAAGCCTTCGTGACCCCGTCGGGCCTGCCGACCTGGGCGCGGATCGCCATCGGCGTGGCGGCGGAGGTGGCTTTCCTCCTCTACGCCCTGGTGCTGGGCCGAAAGGCCGCCGAAGGCGGCGAGTTCGGCGACCTGGACGCGGCCGACCGGGCGGACCTGCAGCCCGTCGCGGCCTGAGGCGCGGTGATCAACACTCCTCTGACCTGCTAGTCTTCTCTCCTCCCGGCCAAACCATTGACGTGGTGAGGGTGGGCTAGTAGGTTTGAACGGTTGGGACTGACTGGACAACGGTCGGGCCCGGGCGTTAGTGTCTACGACACCGCCGAAATCGAGGCGAGCGCGTTTCACGAAATGCGCGCCCTCTGACGAAGCAAATCCCGCGAACTGAGCGCATCGAGGCTTTGATAAGCTTCGGGACGAAGTTCGCAGGAAATCCCGCCAGCGGGAATCGGATGAAATGAAACTCCGGAAAACGGAGCGGAAAACATCTGGTAGGCTGGAAACACGAACGAAGCAAGCCCGGAGGGTCCGCTGGAAGGCGGTCCGAAGGAAGCGTCCGTTCCTTGAGAACTCAACAGCGTGCCAAAAGT